>NZ_JAAHHG010000035.1 GCF_010692555.1 Okeania sp. SIO3B5
CTATTTTTCAGCAAAGTACGCGTCTTTAAGCTCTGAGAGTATATCTGGTTCAACGTCGCTTAAAAGCCTCTATCCCCGTGTCTCCGTTTCTCCGTGTCCCCGTGTCTATTGAGAATGAAACAGCCCTACCTCCTGGGAGGGGCGAGGGGTGGGTTGTCTCTTGTCTCCTGTCTCCTGTTTCCTACCCTAGCCAAAAGACTTTCCATACGCAAACCCTAATTAATGCTAACCAGCGTGCTAATAATGAAAAAAAGGGAGTAGGGGGTAGGGAATGGTAGGAAATTTCAGATAATTTAATGAGAATTGATATAACTTATTGAAATACAGTAAATTTTAGGAAGCGTGAGGTACAGTTTGAGACTAATCTATAATTTTTATTCATTCCCTGTTGCCTGTTGCCTGTTCCCTGTTCCCTAAAGCATAAAACTTTGTACCCGATCAACTGGAAAACTGCTGTATGTCTAATAATGAAAAGACAAAAAAACTAGCAATTAATTTCAACCAAATAGCAACATCTCATTTAGCCGAAGGAAAGTTAGATGAGGCTTATGCAGCTTGTATAAAAGCATTAAATAGCGAACCAGAATTTGCACCAGCTTGCAAAACTATGGGAGATATTTTTCAAGCACAAGGTGATATAGAAGCAGCAAAAAATTACTACAATAAGGCTATTCAAATACTACCTAATTTTGCTGAAGCTCATGCCAACTTAGGTAGTATGTATGCCAAACAACAGCAATGGGAACAAGCAATTTCAGCTTATGAAAAAGCCCTCAAAATTCAACCAAATTTAGCAGGAGTTTATCGAAATTTATCTAAAGTATGGCATAGTCTTGGTCAAGAAAAATTAGTCACAGAATGTAATTATCAAGCAGTTATTATAGAACCAGAATCATTGACAGCCACAGAACATCTAAATTTAGGAAAAAAACTTTTAGAGTTAGACAAAATAGAAGCAGCAATTAACTGTTACCGTAATGCTATTAAAATCAACCCCAATTTATCAGTAGCATATCAAAATTTAGGAGAAATTTTGAGTCAAAAGGGCGAGTTAGAAGAAGCATTAGTAGTTTTAAACCAAGGCATAAAATTAGCTCCTAAAAATCCTAGACTTTACTACTTACTAGGAACAGTTTTCCAAGAAAAAAAAGAATATGATTCAGCCCACTCCGCCTATAGTAGTGCGATAAAACTCAAACCAGAAAATCATTTATTCCACAAAAAATTAGGAGATGTCTTTCAAGAAAAAGGTGAGCTAGAAGAAGCGATCGCCTGTTACCAAAAATCGCTAGAAATCAATCCTAATTTTTTTTGGTCTTACTACAGTTTAGGTAATTTATATACTAAACAACAACGATGGGATGAAGCAATTGATGTTTACCACCAAGCAACTATTATTAACCCGAAATTTCATCGACTTTACTTCTACTTAGGCAATGCTTTTCTACACAAACTTCAAAATGATAAAGCTGTAGATGCTTACCTAGAAGCTATTAGATTAAAACCAGAACATCCTTGGTTTTCCAATTACTCAACATTATGGAAATTTCTGGTAAGTCAAGGGCAACTTCAGCCTATATTTAAGTTATATCAAAATGCCACTCAACTTAATCCAAAAAGTGTTTTGTGTTATCTAAACTTAGGAGAAATTTTTACAGAAATGGAAAATATAGATGCAGCAATTACCTGCTATAAAACTGCTTGTTATCATAAAATTAGCCAATCTCATCCAACTTTTGTTGAACAAAGCTGGAATTCCCAAAATACTAGGAGACCTCACTTTATTATTATTGGCGCTCAAAAGAGTGGCACAACTTCTTTAGAAAATTACATCGCTCAACATCCTCAAGTTTTACCAGCTATTAAGAAAGAGACTCATTTTTGGTATAGAGGTTTTAATAAAGGAATTGATTGGTATCTTGCTCATTTTCCTCCTATTCCAAAATCAAAAAATTTTATTACTGGTGAAGCTACTCCTAATTATCTGGAATATTATCAGTCTGCCAAACGAATATATAATGTATTTCCTGATGTAAAATTATTAATAATTTTCAGAAATCCTGTAGATAGAGCCGTTTCTCAATATTATCATTGGGTGAGAATAAAGAGAGAAAAACGGTCTTTTGAAGAAGCTATAAATTCTGAATTAGAAATGCTTTTAAAAAGTCCATATCGACCCCAGGGAAATCGAAACTACTGGCAGCAACAACCAGGAAATTATATAGGTAGAGGTGTTTATATAGAATTTATTCAGAAGTGGATGGAAATATTTCCTAGAGAACAATTTCTAATTTTGAAAGGAGAAGACCTTTATAAAAAACCTACTACTACTATGAAGCAAGTTTTTCATTTTTTGGGTTTGCCAGAATATCAACTGCCAAAATATAAAAAATTAAATTCTGGCTATTATAAACCGATTAGTCAATCTTTTCGTCAGAGGTTAAATGAATATTTTCAACCTCATAATCAGAGATTAGAAGAATATCTGGGGATAAAATTTAATTGGTAATATTAACTAGCTATTAGCTTTCAGGATTTAGCTATCAGCTAAAAATTCAAGGACTCGGCGTCCCCCAAACTTGAAAAATTAGTGGTGCACCTTTTATGGGGGTTTAAATCTCCTATTATACACCTTGAGAAGCTGATAGTTAATAGCTGACCGCTGACTGCTATTTCAAGTTAGGATTTAGGAAAAATATGTCTTCTACAAAAAATCAAGAAATAGCAACTATTCATTTAAACCAACAAGCAGAAATATATTTATCTCAAGGAAAGTTAGATGCAGCTCATGGAGCTTGTTTAAAAGCTCTAGAAATTTTCCCCAATTGTGGGGAAATTTATAAGACTATGGGTAATGTATTGCAGGCAATGGGAAAGTTAGAATTAGCTAAAAATTCTTATATCAAAGCAATTGAAGAAAATCCAACTCTAGCCGAAGCCTATGCAAATCTAGGCAGTATATATGCTAGGCAGCAGCAGTGGGAAGAAGCTATAAAATACTATCAAAAAGCTATTGAGATTAAACCAGATCGAGCAGGCTTTTATAGGAATTTTGCTAGAGTATGGCAGAGTTTAGGTAAGGAGCAGTTATCTGTAGAATGCAGTTATCAAGCAGTTATTTTGGAACCAACTTCAGCTACAGCAAAAGAATACTTTGATTTAGGAAATAAATTATTAGAATTAGGCAAATTAGAAGAGGCGATCGCTTGTTACAACCAGGCAATAAAATCAGATAAAAAGTTATCAGTAGCATACAATAAACTTGGAAATGCTTTAGTTCAAAAAGGGGAGATAGATGTAGCAATAACAGCGTACAATCAAGGGATACAAATAAGGCCAAACAATCCAAGATTACATTACAACTTAGGGGAAGCACTGACAATAAAACAAGAATATCAGCAAGCTACTATTGCTTTTAATCATGCTATAGAATTAAATCCCCATAATCATTTATTTTATAGAAAACTGGGAGATGTTTTACAAAAACAAGGTCTTTTAGATGAAGCGATCGCCTGTTTTATTCAAGTTTTACAAATTAAACCAGACCATCGGGATACCTACTTTAAAATAGCCGAAATTTTAGCACAAAAAAATTATCCAAGTGCTGCAGTTCAATGTAGATTGCATAAGCAATTATCAAAGAATGTATTAGAGAAGTTTTGTAAGTTAACAGGAGATTGGGAAGTTACTTCTAATTCCATAAGTACAATAAATCTAATCAAGATATATCCCCCTAATCAAATAGACTTATTGCCATCTCAAAATATAGAGAGAAAACTTCATCCAAATTTTCAAACGAAGCTAGTAGAATTAGCAGAAGAATTCATCGCAATTGTGCCAGAAGCACGAGTTTGGGGAGATGGATTAAATAGTGCCGTTATTACTTCAGATAATAAACTGGTAACAGATATATCCTCTGGTAATGGTGGGTTGATTATATCTTCGTCTAGATTACCTCCCATTCACAAGTTAAACGGAACAGTAGCATTTTTATCGGTTAAATTTGGAGGTGGTGGTTATTATCATTGGATGTTTGATATGGTTGCCAGGATACTTTTATTACATCAAAGCAGTATAGATATATCAAGTATAGATAAATTTATTGTTAATAAAATTCAGACAAGGTTTCACAAAGAAACTATCAAAAAGTTAGGAATTCCCCAAAATAAAATTATAGAGAGTTGTAATTATCCTCATATTCAAGCTGATAGATTAATAGTTCCATCAATTCCGGTTCAATTCGGATTTAGAACTACAAAATGGGCTTGTGAATCGTTGAAAAGTATATTTTTATCTCAACAAGTTAGCAGATCGTCATTGTATCCAGAGAAAATATATATAAGTCGTAGTCAAGCATTAAAGCGACGAGTAGTTAATGAAGAAAAAGTGGTTAACCTCTTAGAAAAATTTGGTTTTAAAACCATAGTCTTAGAATCAATTTCAATCCCAGAACAAGCATTATATTTAGCTAATGCTCGAGTAGTAGTAGCACCTCATGGTGCTGGATTAACTAACATTTTATTCTGTAATTCAGGAACTAAAATAATTGAATTTTTTGCTCCTGAATATATACTTGTGTGTTATTGGGTAATTAGTAATATATGTGGTTTGGAACATTACCACTTAATAGGTGAGGTTTTTGATGAGGGGTACTCTGGTAAACCAGTTAACAAAGATATTCTTGTTAATTTGGATAAACTCTTAAGCTTGCTGAAACTAGCAGAAGTGATTTAATTAGGGTTTGCTGAAAAAGTCTTATGGGTAAGAGTAGGAGACAGGAGACAGGAGACAGGAGAAATGGTTCGGGAGCGAGGAGGTAGGAGCGGGCGTTTTGTCCCTCAATTTTTCTGTCCGAAGGTTTGCCTTTTGTTTAAAAGCTCTAGAAATATTACCCAACTGTGGAGAAATTCATCATACTCTAGGTAATGTTATGCAAAAAAATGGGTAAGCTGGAATCAGCTAAAAAATGCTATCTAAAAGCAATTGAAGAAAATCATAATTTAGCAGAATCTTACGCAAATCTAGGTAGCATAAGTGCTAGACAACAGCAATGGGAACAAGCAATAAAATATTATGAAAAAGCTATTAGCATTAAACCAAATACAGCAGGTTTTTATCGGAATTTAGCTAAAATATGGCAGGGTTTAGGAAAAGAGCAGTTAGTAATAGAATGCAGCTATCAAGCAGTTATTTTGGAACCCACTTCAACTACAGCAAAAGAATACTTGGATTTAGGAAATAAATTATTAGAATTAGGCAGATTAGAAGAAGCGATCGCTTGTTACAACCAGGCAATAAAATCAGATAAAAATTTATCAGCAGCATACAATAAACTTGGAAATACTTTAATTCAAAAAGGGGATATAGATGCAGCAATAACTGTTTATAATCAGGGGATACAAATAAGGCCAAACAATCCAAGATTACATTACAACTTAGGGGAAGCACTGACAATAAAACAAGAATATCAGCAAGCTACTATTGCTTTTAATCATGCTATAGAATTAAATCCCCATAATCATTTATTTTATAGAAAACTGGGAGATGTTTTACAAAAATAAGGTCTTTTAGATGAAGCGATCGCCTGTTTTATTCAGGCTTTACAAATTAAACCTAATTATGGATATAGTTATAGTAAAATAGCTGATATTTTAGAAAAACAAACCTACACTGAAGCGGCGCAAAATTGTAGATTTCATAAGCATTTGCCAAGATATATATTAGAAAAATTTTGTCGATTAACAGAAGAGGATAAAGTTACTTCTAATTCTATAAGTAGAATAAATCGAATCAACATACATCCTTCTAATCAAATAGATTTATTGTTATCTCAAAATCTAGAAAAAAAACTTCATCCCGATCTACAAATGAATCAAGTAAAATCAGGAGAAGCATTCGTCACTATCGTTCCAGAAGCAAGAGCTTGGGGAGATGAATTAAATAGTGCCGTTATTACTTCCGATAATAAACTGGTAATAGATATATCTTCTGGTGCTGCCGAACTGATTATATCTTCACGAAAATTACCCCCTGTTTATCAGATAGATGGAACAGCAGCTTTTCTATCAGTTAGATGGGGTGGTGGTGGATATTATCATTGGATGTTTGATGTACTTGGGAGAATGTCTTTACTATATCAAAGCAGTATAGATATATCGAGTATAGATAAGTTTGTTTTCAATACAATACAGACAAAGTTTCAGATAGAAAGTATCAAAACTTTAGGAATTTCTCAAGACAAAATTATAGAGAGTAGCAATTATCCTCATCTCCATGCCCATAAATTAATAATTCCTTCAATTCCTTATGGGGAAAGATTTAGAAATACAAAGTGGGCTTGTGATTTTTTAAAAGAGACTTTTTTGTCAAAAAATCCCCTCAAATCATCATTAGGAGAGCGAATATATATAAGTCGTAAACAAGCATCAAAAAGACAAGTAGTGAATGAAGCAGAAGTAGTTAGTATGTTAGAAAAATTTGGTTTTAAAGTTATTATCTTAGAACTAATGTCAGTAGCAGAACAAGCATTATGTTTTGCTAATGCTAAAGTTGTAGTTGCACCTCATGGTGCAGGGTTAACTAACCTTGTCTTTTGTAGTTCTGGTACGAAAGTTATAGAATTTTTTAATTCTGAATATGTAGTTAAATGTTATTGGTTAATCAGCAATGTCTGTGGTTTGGAACATTACCATTTAATAGGTGATGAGTTTGATCAAGACTTTTCTATTAAACCAGGACAGAAAGATATTCTTGTTAATTCACAAAAACTATTAAACTTAATGAAATTAGCAAAAATCATCTGATTTACTTCACTCCAAGACAGAAGAGAAGAAAGGGAATAAAATCAATCGTATATTCAAGAATTTAGAATTTAGAATTTAGAATTTAGAATTACCTCTCCTTGAAAAGAGGAGGATTGGGTTATACCATTTTGAAAAAAGAATGTTACGAATAATAAAAATCATAAATAAACTTTCAAATAAAGTCTATTTGACGAAAAAGATAATTTAAAACATCAAAAATGGTATTAAATATATCCCCATACGAATTCTGGATTGCAGAATTGCTGGATTCTAAGAAATACCCTAGCTATTTGTAGCAAACATTTATCAAATTGGTATTATACCTTAATTTTTCGGTAAACATTCAGCTAGTTCACTGTCAGCTTTCAGCTCTCATAAGGGGGTTTAAATTAATATAGACTGTTTCAGACAGCTTTTTTAGTAAATATAAGTTATGGCTCAATTAGTAAAGTTTTTATCTAAAACTAAAAGCAATAGCTGAAATTCGTAGTTCCTCCGCAGGAGGCTGGCTGAAGTCCGCAGTTCCGACTGTAGGAGGCTAGCTGACGGCTGTTTGCGCAGCATTCCGCAGGAAATGCTTACATCGTATAATTAGGGCTTACCGATCTAATATTAAAGCATTGACTGATATTGGTTTGAAGAATTTTAGGTACTGCTGAAATACCAGCTTTTCGGTTGATGGAGCGGAAAAAGTGAGTATGGGTGGGGTAATGATGACAGAAAAACTCAGGGGCAACGCCTGAATGACTACCTCTTCTACAACTCCCCTAAATCCTATAGCGCTGTGCGCAGGCAACAGCTCCAGAAGGCAACAGCTCATCTGGGGGAATGAATTGCTGATAATATAAGACTTTTAGCTATTTGGCCCCTCCTGCAATTTGTAAATATACCAGCGCTCATTGCTATAATTAATAATTAACAATTAATAATTATCAACGTGCCCCTCCAGTTATTAGATCCAACTTCTTTTCTAGCTATTTTTCTTTGCTTTCTTGCTAAATTAGATTGAGATTTTCTATAAAATTTAGGAACAGAAACAGTCTCACCAGTATTAGTAGTCAAAAATTATTTTAAGCCGACATCAATGCCTGCAGCAGTTTTAATATTTTCTGTAGAAATTAAACTAGGAACTGACTTATCTTCTAAGCTAACACTCATATAATAACCATAAGACTTTTTGGTTATAGTTGCAGTTTTAATCGTAAACCCATATGGAATTGGTCTGTGAACTATTACTGGAATAGCACCAAGCCTACTAATAATTATTTGTTTACCATCAAATTTTATTATTCCTTTGGGATGATTAACTCTACTGAAACAAAATGACCTTAACTTTCCTGATTTTTTAAATCTTGGTTGTCCTCCACGTTTACCAGTTTTATCAGGTATTAGCCTTTCATGTCGGCTCTTAGCCGAAACGTTGCCAAGCTTTATCTAGTCTTTGTAAGTTAATTTGCTGGATTTCGTATGGATATTTCTTTGTAGTCAGGAAATAACTTTTTTGTCTGTTGAAGTGCAGACTGCTGAAAATAATAATCTGGTAACTCTTGAATCTCACCAATAGGACATAAAATTAATGAGCAACGGTAACTTGACATTTAGTTCTATTTAACCAATCTAGTCTTTGGCTATCACGCATAATTGTAATGTCTTCGCAGGAGTTCTAGCCAATAATCAATTTTGACTGACTGTTCACAATTAGGCTTAATTTTGTAGCAATGAGTAATTATCATAATTGTTCTACTACTCTTTATTGCTTGATTTAAACATCAATCAATACCTGTTTAATTTGCTGTTGGCAATTCCCCACCCGTTAAATCGGATATTATAACAGGAGACCCCTTGCCAAATCAAGTTGGATTTTGAGAATTAGTTCCCCCTGGCAAAATTTCCGCCTTCATCGCCTCTAACTCAGCCTCAATATCATTACCCTCCTCCAAAGAAGCAAATTGTTTTTCTAAACTATCAGTTCCCAACTCAGCGATCGCCTCAGACTTAGCCTCAAGCTGCATTACCTTCTCTTCCATCCTATCAAAAGCACTCAAAGCATTACCAGTATTCACAGTGCCCAAAATTTCATTTAACTTTTCCGAGGCCTTAGCAGAACGTGCCCTAGCAATATACATATTCTTTTTTATTTTAGCCTCACTAATTTTTTGTTCCAACTGTCTCATATTTTGCTTCAGCTTTTCCATTACCTGTTTTTGCTGTTCCACCTGAACTTTCATCGCTGCAGCAGTTTCTTGGTAAGACTTCCGTCTAGTTAGAGCTTCCCGTGCCAAATTTTCCTGACCTTTTTGCAAAGCCAACTGCGCTCTCCTATACCATTCATCTGCAGTAGACTGAGCTTGAGAATATTGTCGCTCTGTACGTTTTTGAGTAGCGATCGCCTGTGCCACTGCCTGGCGTAGTTTCACCAGGTCATTTTGCATATCTGCCACTGTCTGCTCCAGAACCTTCTCTGGATCTTCAGCACCAGAAATTAAAGTATTAATATTAGCACGAATTACCCGCAAAATACGGTCTAAAAGTCCCATAAAAACTATTCCTCTTCATTATTATTTATCTTAACGTTGGTTAAAGACCTGCCCTCTCCGCAGATCGGGAGCGTCGGGATGAATGCGAGCGCATTCCGCAGGAAAAGCCAATCAATAAGAGCGGTTCTTGCAATAGTATGCTATAAATAGTATAAGGCTGCTGGGCTAGCAGTGTCAGTCTGTGGAGCGCGCCTTTAGACCGAAAAGAGGCTCTGCCTTAGAGGCAGGTGCTATGAAGCAGAAAGCCCCTATCAGTGATTTTAGGGAATCCCGCATTGTAGCGTAAGCGCAACGTCGGGAAAATGTCAATATATTTTGATATTATCTATAGCAGGGAAAAGTAAAAAGTTGGAAAAACATTTCCCCTGATTTGAATAGTCATCCGTATAAGTCCTATGAAGACTTAAATTTCAAAGAGTGTTTCATTTCACCTATCAGTTATCACTACCTCTTGCTTCAGAAAGAGGCTTGAAATCTGGAATATTATCTTTCTCTTGGTCGATTGGATATGGCGCAGGTTTCGGAGCCATCCCTTTTTATCTCCTTAAAAGGGGAGGCTTTAGACCATAATTTTTCGATAAAAAATCGCCATCTATCCAAGAGCATTAGTTATGCAGGATGGTCAACTTTCCGCAGGTGGCTAAAATTATTTGCCTAAGTCATTTTAATAATTCTCAGGTGGTAACTTATAGTACTTCGCATCAAGTTTTTCCTGACGTAATTCTTGGAGAAATTCCTTCGCTTTTTCTGGCTCCCAAAAAGCTCCCATCTGTATCTTCATACCACTAGACGTTTCACGAAGATAAGCATCTGAGACTATTTGCTGTGCATTGTACAAAGACTCTTCATTTACATAATCTACAACAACATAATACCAACCATTCTCTGACTGTATAGGAGTAGTTATTTGAGAACTGTCAGAATTTTTTACTGTTGGAGATGGCACTGGAGAAGATGGAGCAGTTGCAACAGATTGTTGATTAGAAGATTGAGTAGACTGAGGCAATAAGGTGCTGCTGAGATTATCAAGTTCTGCACCTGGTTTATAAGTAGGTTGTGCCGCAGTATTAACACTTCCCGATATTGGAGGTGGTACCGCAGGTCTTAATGTTGCAGTTGGAGATGGAAACTGGCTAGGTTTAGGATTAACATTACTGAGGGTATTCAAATCTAAATCTACAAATTCTTGAGATGCCAAGTCAGGAGACTTTGGTAAAGGTTGCTCTTCTCTATTTTGACCATTACCAGCAGTAGTATCATCTGTATCTTTGTGAGCTGAAGCATCTTTTAAAAAACGGTCTAAACCAAGATTTTTCAGACCTGATGGGTTCATCACAACATAACCCAAAGTTGTACAAGAAATCAAAAATAGAAACATGGAAACTATTCCTAGAGGAGTAAACAAACTTGCTAAGTAAGTAGGTTGCTCCTGACGACGCGATTTTAATTTGTCTAAACTCTGTAGAAGTTTTTCTGAAGATTCAAGGTTGTCATCTGGCGCTGTGGAATTATCTGTACCTAGTTGAGATGTCTGTTTCTCGCCATTCCGATCTTCTGCATCACCTCTGTTGGCCATAGTAAGTTCTGATGGAGTTGGAGGTTCGATCTCTACTGGTGAATTTTTGTTAGCTGAAGTATTAGATATTTTAGAGTCTTCTAGTAATGATTTTGGTTCTGATAAAGGTAATGGGGATGTTGTTTGGTCATCTACTGGTGATACAGAGATTAATTCGGGTGTTTTATAAATTTGTTTATTACTATTTTGCTGAGAAACTTGTGATTGTTGTTCTGTTCGCCTGCGGTACTTGCGATATCTTGTTAATTCTGCTTCTAGTTGTACATCTAAACTGTCCATTACAGCTTGCAGAGTCGGATTCAATTGGTATGTAGAGCTTTTAGTGGACTTAACTAAAGAACTTTGACTCATTTGAGAACTCCTGTTACTGACTCAATAAATTTTATATTTGAGATAGAATTTCCCAACTATTGTAAAACGACTATGAATTTTCAATCTCTCAATCAGATTTTAGGCTATCTCAAAATTATGGAGCGATCGCCCCAACAACAACAGTTTCAAAAACTGATGGAGTATTGGGAACAAGTTTTAGGAGTTATGGCTACTCAAACTAAGCCTCTATATATAGACCGGGGAGTTTTATATGTTGCAACATCTAGTGCTGCTTTGTCTCAAGAACTTAGTTTTAGAGTGCCCCAACTTTTAGATAAGCTCAATCATTTTTTACCCACACCCCTAGACAATATCAGGTTTTCTGCTGCTCACTGGCATACAATTCATTCTCATAAATCAAGACAAACTGAAAAAAATGATTGGCTAGAGCATCCTAGCATGATTCCTCAATCTCAAAAAGCAACCTTGGAAGACTCAACTCAAAAAAATCAAAATCCTCAAACCACATTTAAAAATTGGGCTAAAGCTATCAATACCCGCTTTCAAGGTTTACCTCTATGTCCTCAATGCCAATGTCCTACACCCCCGGGAGAAATTGAACGTTGGTCAGTATGTGCAATTTGTGCCACTAAACAGTGGTCATCGACTTAAGCTTTAATTAGGGCTTGCTGATTAAATATCAAAGCATTTATAGGTAAAGGTTTTAACCTTTTTAGGACCGAAAAAAGTGCGCCTGTTTCAGCTCTTCACGCTCAAAAAGGAGCATATTTTAGGCGCATAGTTGGGCAGAACAATCTTGGGATAATTCTTAACTACTACCTCCTCGCTCATTCCCCGTTCCTCCTGTCTCCTGTCTTCCCCTCCACGGTCGGGGGAGGGGCGAGGGGTGGGTTGTCTCCTGTCTCCCCCTCCTGGGAGGGGGAGGGGCGAGGGGTAGGTTGTCTCCTACCCTCACCCATAAGACTTTTTCAGCAAGCCCTAATTATTTCATAATTTTAACTCCTAAAATGTAATTTAAAAGACAAAAATATTAATTTTTATATTGAGTCGGTGACTAAAAATTTTTGATGGTTTTTTTAGTCTATCTTTATGGGCTTTGATCCAAAAATACTTTCCATTACTGGGTTTAAATATTATCTATTTTACTTCGTTCTGACTTGGCTTTTAACTTGATCCCTATCAAGTTTACCAAGATAATGTATGAAACAATACATTTTCTCTTACTTGATTTTACATAAATGTTTCTGTTTATAAAGCAATTATAAAAATAATATAAATTTTATTTAATTGATAGGGATATTCAGAATCTAGGTGTCACAATAGATTTAATAGATTAACACCAGGAGTCACTGGGATTCAAAATAATTAAGATAGACTCAATTAAATTTAGGAAAATTTTTTATGAAACCCACTTTAGTTTGTCGTAATTGCCGATACTATTTACCAGAAGGAAGACGTGGTGGTGTTTGTCAAAAGTTAACTACACCAGTTGAAAGTCACTGGAAAGCTTGTTCATTAGCTTCATCTCCCTTCAATAAATCCTGCGAAAATATTGAAAGTATAGCTATCTGGAATCAGCAAATCGATCAAAATTTGGAAGTAGTTAGTTTGATCTAAAATCCAAGTTAAAAGCCTTGTTTCTTTTTTATTTCAAGAGATTTATTAGTTTATTTTTATAATAACAAGGTTGATATCCATTTTTTTAGGTCAACTAACTAACAAAATTGGAGTTGGTTATTATGAGAAATATAAGTTAATACATCAGTAACTTATCCATGTAAAAAAAAGCTACATTTTTATCCATCCTCTAAGGTAACCAAGGGTATCTACGAAAGTCTGGAGGTCGTTTTTCTAGGAATGCTTTTTTACCTTCAGCTCCTTCCTCTGTCATGTAGTAAAGAAGAGTGGCATTACCAGCTAATTCTTGTAAACCAGCTTGCCCATCACAGTCAGCATTAAAAGCAGCTTTGAGACAACGAATAGCGATCGGGCTTTTTTCCAGAATTTCTGAAGCCCACTTAATGCCCTCTATTTCCAGTTCCTCTATAGGTACAACACAGTTAACCAAGCCCATTTCCAAAGCTTCTTGAGCTGTATACTGCCGACAGAGGAACCAAATTTCTCGTGCCTTTTTCTGACCTACAATTCTAGCTAAATAACTGGCCCCAAAACCACCATCAAAACTACCTACTTTAGGTCCAGTTTGACCAAAAATTGCATTATCAGCAGCAATAGTTAAGTCACAAATAATATGCAAAACATGACCCCCTCCAATAGCATATCCAGCAACTAAAGCAATGACAACTTTGGGCATGGAACGAATTAAGCGTTGTAAGTCCAATACATTCAGTCGTGGTACTCCAGCCTCATCAACATAACCTGCTGTACCTCTTACACTTTGGTCCCCACCAGCGCAGAAAGCATACTTACCATCTGTGTGAGGTCCAGTACCTGTAAATAAAACTACTCCAATATTTGGGTCTTCACGAGCATCAACAAAAGCATCATAAAGTTCAAACACAGTTTTAGGACGAAAAGCATTGCGTTTGTGGGGACGATTAATAGTTATTTTTGCAATTCCATCAGTTTTGTGGTAAAAAATATCGCTATACTCTTTAACAATTTGCCACTTTATTTGCAAAGGCTGATTACTCATATTTTTAGAAGTTGATAGATATTTTGTTGATAATTCTATAATTACTTCAATATTTAATAATCTCCCCAATCCTTTGAGAAGTTAGAAATCAGAAGTCAGAAGTTAGAAATTATATAGAATCTGGTTACATAATCATATGTTGATAATTTCTTAAATTACTTCAACCTCCCCTACTCCCCTACTCCCCTACTCCCCTACTCCCAAATAGATGATTGACCATCCGAGCTATCTAGTCCATCGAAAGTGGATGAGCCGAGTATTAGAATTGGCCAAAATTGCTGGTAATGCTGGAGAAGTACCAGTTGCAGCTATAGTAGTTGACTCAGATGGCCAGTTGATTGCAGAAGCTCAAAACCGACGGGAGCGAGATTTTGACCCTACTGCTCATGCAGAAATATTGGCTTTGCGACAAGCGGGACAAATTTTGCGGAATTGGCACTTAAATCAATGTACTCTCTACGTTAATCTAGAACCTTGCCCGATGTGTACGGGGGCAATATTGCAGGCAAGAATAGGTTTATTGGTTTATGGAGCGGACGATCCGAAAACTGGCACAATACGGACTGTTGCTAATTTTCCAGATAGTGTTTTTTCTAATCATCGTCTAGCTGTATTGGGAGGAATAATGGAATCTGTTTGTCGTCAAGAATTACAGTCTTGGTTTGCTCGCCTTCGGTAAATAATACCAATTTGATAAATATTTGCTACATTTTCTTGAGCGGGGGAGTGGGTGAGTAGGGGAGTGAGGGAGTGGGGGAGTGGGGGAGTAGGGGAGTAGTAAAAATAAGAATAATTAACAATAACTAGCTAATAATTATCAAAAAAATTATTCAGTCTGTGTTAATTACTTAATAATTTAAGTACCATTTAAGTATAGAATTCTTTTTTCAAATTGGTATAAGAAAGGGAATTATTTTGTGGTGAAACCTACTATCCACAATGACAGGTAATGAGCAATTTTTGTGTTGATCGAGTAAAGTAACTAACTTTAGACTTTTTGCAGAAGTCAGGGAATAGGGAATAGGGAATAGAGAGATGAAATTGTTTATTTCATAGTGTTGAATTGATTTAATTAACACTTTTGCAAGAAGTCTTTTGAAAGTAATACAAAATCCGGTGGTAAAACCAACTTTTCAAGATTGATTAAACCTTTTTATATCAAGCAGTTACGCTATGAAAGTAAGAGATTTATGAAAACCGGATTGAGTATAAAATAGGCACAGAAAAATCAAAAAGATGATAACTGAGGTGTTAATTTATATATAGTTGACAGTAGAATAAGTGTCATTTAATAATGCCACTAGAGCAGGAATAAAATTTAGCTTAGAGTCAAGAAATCAAGTTAGATGATTAAGCTAAAAAATTATGATAAATCTTGACTTTATTCAAGCTTTTTTAAGGAAAGTACATTCTCCAGTAAATTCAAAATATTCCAGCATTTCTCCTTGGTTAGCATCTTTGTCTTATTTTTTAGGTAGTCACATAGTAATGCCGTTTTATTTTCGTAGAATAAATATTATTGGAAAAGAAAATATTCCGAAAGATGGACCTGTGATTTTAGCTCCCACTCATCGTTCTCGTTGGGATGGGTTAATCATACCTTATGCTACAGGTAGGTTAGTGACTGGTCGAGACCTAAGATTTATGGTTAGTATGGATGAAATGAAAGGTTTACAAGGATGGTTGATTAGACATTTGGGCGGGTTTCCTGTTAATCCGAAAAATCCGGCAGTTTCTTGTTTTCGCCATGGAGTAGAATTAATGTTAAAGAGAGAAATGTTAGTGATGTTTCCTGAAGGTAAAATTTATCGGGATAATCAAGTTCATTCTCTCAAAACAGGATTAGCTAGAATAGGGTTACAAGCTGAATCTGATCGACAAAATCTTGATGTTCAAATAGTGCCTATATCTTTGAATTATAATCCAGTTATTCCACGCCGTGGTTGTAATGTTATGGTTCGTATTGGTGTTCCTTTATCTGTAAAAGATTATATTTATGGCTCAGGGAAAAAGCAGGCACAAAATTTAACTATGGATTTAGAAGCAGCGCTTAAAAATATAGATAGACATTCAACAATTAACAATTAACAATTAATAATTAATAATTATTGCTCTGCTGATTAAATATAAAAGTCTTTACTGATATTGGTTTTAGGTTTTTTAGGTAGTGAAAAAGTATCTCTGTTTTCTTCTAAGAATGCTCAAAAATTGAGTATTTGGGTAAGAATTGGGTAGACTTGAGCCTGGGATAATTTTTCCTTTGTATGTCTTCTACAACCCCTGATTCCTCTTGAGTTTTCACTACTCCCTACTCCCCTCCTGGGAGGGGCGAGGGGTGGGTCCCTACTCCCTGTCGAGCGCAAAAAGACTTATTCAGCAAGCCCTAATTAATAATTAACAATTACATTTTCAAAAAATGGATAGAATTTGCGAACAAGGTTTTTTGGATTTATCTATTCTTTAAAGCAGAGGCTATAAATCTTGATTACTTGGTAAATCAGAGAAGAAAGAAGGAGAATATTTTGTATATGAAGCCAGTATTGAAAAAAATTATACCTAATTTTCAATCTAGCCAAATTGTTTGCTTGGAGTATGAAAATACTTGTTTATATGCAGAAGTAATTCAAGTATTAGAAAAACGCAAAATGTGTTGGGTTCGTCCTTTGCTATTGAAATTATCTGCTTCAGAAGTTGGGTGTGAAAATCATCAAAACAATTTAGAAAAATCAAGTTTATGGGATTTACGAGATGGTGCTGATTTGGTTTGGCCACTATGTTTATTCAGGGAAGCTATTGATACAGAGTTTATGCCACTTTTGACTGAATTAGAATTCCTTGATAGTGAAGAGAAAAATCTGCAAATTTCACATCAAAAATTACAACATTTTGTGAGGAAAGTTTGGCAGGCTTATCCTGATGTTTTTCCCTTAATTCAGGATTGATATTTGGAATATTTGAGCAGTAATCAATCTAGCAATTAATCGATGTTATTTGTAAGCATTCAGCAGTCAGCTATCAGCTAGCCTCCTATGGTCGGAACTGCGTTATCAGCTTTATTAATCAGGACTTACGCAAAGACACTGTGTATAGAGTCCAGTAACTATTGGACAATAGTTATGAGTACTATATATAGCGTATCTGCGTAAGTCCTATTAATTTTAGTGAACAATTTAAGCTTGCTGTTCTTGTGCTTAAATTCTTTGTTTAAAAATGTCGTAGAAGTTAAGCAAATGCTTGTTTCATTTATTAAAAAGCTGTTTGCGTAGCATTCCGCACCGAAGAGCTGAACGCTAATAGCTGAATGCTTACCCCGGAAGCGGGCAAGATACTCGCACTGGGAAAATTTAATTGTTAATATTTGTACTTCATATATAGCATTTTCAAGTTACTAAGGCACAGTTGTTCTTTTTGTTTTCTATTCCCTACTCCCTAAAGCAAAGGAATTTTGTACCTCACGCTTCTTGAGAATTGCTATAGTATATAGTGAACAAAAAACTATAATAATCTTATTTTAGTTAGACATAAAATATCTTCAAATTAAGGAGGATCTGAACTGAGAATATCAAATACGGGAAAATAATTTCTGAATTTCGGTCTATTTCTTCTTTTTTATAAATTATTTAAGACTGCTATATAACCTTATAAATATCTAGTGTTTAGCACTCATGCGTTTTCTTTTCAAAGAGGGGTGATTGTTAATTATTAATTATTAATTATTAATTGTTGAATATGTCTTTCAAATTTTTGACTAAATTAGTTGCTCAAATTTACGGAAAAGTGCCCCTCCGTATCACTCTAATAGTGCCATTTGTAGTGCAAATTTTTGGGGTAGTAAGTGTAGTGGGATATATTTCTATGAGAAATGGCCAGAGAGCAGTTAATGATGTAGTTACTCAACTTTTGAATGAACAAGTTGCTAGAGTTGAACAAAGTTTACAAGCTTATCTTCATGTTCCTCATCAGGTTAATCAAATTAATGCTGCTGCTATTCGTAATGGTCAATTAGATTTAGAAAATACCTCTCAATTAGAAAATTATTTTTGGCAACAACTACAAATATTTGATGTTTTAACTTTTACGGGATTAGGGTTAGAAAGTAAAGTTAATTTGGGGGCGGAAAGATTTGATAATGATACTCTGACTGTGAGAGTTTCAACTCAAGAAAGTAACTATATTTTTGAAACTTATTCTACAAATCAATTTGGTGAGCGGGTTGAGTTATTAAGTAGTATTAAATTCAACCCGCGCACTCGACCTTGGTATAAAGCTGCTGTGGCGAGTGGTCAACCTATTTGGAGTGAAATTTATCCTAATACTGCTGGTATTACGGCTTATCTTGGTGCATCGATGCCTTTTTATAATCAGCAGGGAAAATTGCAGGGTGTATTACTAACTAATATTAATCTTTCACAAATTGGCGATTTTTTAGGTGGTCTTAGAATTGGTAAAACAGGACAAGTTTTTATTATTGAACGTTCGGGAATGTTAGTGGCAACTTCTACAGGTGAAAAGCCTTTTCATACTATGAATAAAGCTTACGGAGCCAAACGAGTTAAAGCTACTGAAAGCCAGAATGATTTGACTAAAGCTACAGCAAAATATTTAGCCAAAGAGTTTAACTTCAATAAATCAATTAATAGTCAACAATATCTAGAATTTAAGTTTGATGGTCAACGAGAGTTTATTAATGTCAAACCTTTTCAAGATAAGTATGGTTTAGATTGGTTAATTGTAGTAGTAATTCCAGAAACAGATTTTCTAGAACAAATATATCAACAGACCAAGATTACGATTGTACTTTGTCTATTAGCTTTACTTTTAGCAACGGCAATTGGAGTTTTAACATCTCGTTGGTTGGTGCAGCCAATTTTACAATTGAAAGATGCAGCTACCGCTTTATCAGAAGGAGAATTTAATCAGATAATAAATTTACAACGTGAGGATGAAGTAGGTGTCCTTGGTAAAGCTTTTAATTCTATGGCTTTTCAGTTAAGAAATTCCTTTGATATTCTCAAAACTAAGAATGAACAACTAGAACGTTTAGATAAATTAAAAGATGAATTTTTAGCTAATACATCCCATGAACTTCGTACTCCTTTAAATGGAATTATTGGCATTGCAGAATCATTGATAGATGGAGCAGCAGGAAAATTGCCATCCCAAGTTAAAACTAATCTTTCTATAATTGCTACTTCTGGTAGAAGATTATCAAATTTGATTAACGATATTCTAGATTTTTCTAAACTTAAACATCGAAATATTGAATTGCAAATAAAGCCGGTGGGAATTAGAGAACTAACAGAAATAGTGCTGACTCTTTCTCGTCCCATGATTGGCAAAAAGTCTTTACAACTAATTAATTCTATTAGCCATGATATGCCGTTTGTGGATGCTGATGAAAATCGACTCCAGCAAATCTTTTATAACTTAATTGGCAATGCAATTAAATTTACTGAGTCAGGTACTGTTGAAGTATCGGCTAAACTTTTAGAAAATCAAGAAATTGAATCTACTAATCAACTTTCCCTACTAGAAATTACTATTGCTGATACAGGTATTGGCATTCCAGAGGATAAATTAGAGAGAGTTTTTGAATCATTTGAACAAGCAGATGGCTCTACAGCTAGAGAATATGGTGGAACAGGTTTGGGTTTAGCTATTACCAAAAAATTAGTAGAATTACATGGTGGTAATTTATCTGTTTCATCAGTAGTAGGAGTCGGTTCTAAGTTTAAATTTACTTTGCCAATATCTCAAAATAAAACAGTTGATTTTCCACAACTTTCTTGCCCTTTACCAATATCTTTAATTACAGAATTGGGGCAAAAAAATCAAGATATAGCTTTAGAAGGTTTAGTAGCCGAAAGTGGAGACTTTAAAATTTTAATTGTGGATGATGAACCAGTAAATCTCCAAGTTATTAGAAATAATCTAGCTTTACAAAATTATGCTATTACTCAAGCTAATAATGGTATTGAAGCATTAGAAATAATTGAAAATGGCTTAATTCCAGATTTAATTTTACTGGATGTAATGATGCCTCACATGACAGGTTATGAAGTGACAAAGAAGCTGAGAGAAAAATTTTTACAAAGTGAATTACCAATTGTAATGTTAACAGCAAAGCCATTAATTTCTGATTTAGTAGAAGGTTTTCTTTCTGGAGCAAATGATTACTTGACTAAACCTTTTTCTAAACCAGAATTACTTGCCAGAATTAAAACTCATATTCGTTTAGCTAAAATAAATGCTGCTTATGGTCGTTTTGTTCCCCATAGTTTTTTACACTTTTTAAAGCGCGAGAGTATTGTGGATGTCAAATTAGGGGATAATGTCAAGAAAAAAATGTCAATTTTATTCTCTGATATTCGCTCTTTCACAACCTTAAGTGAAACTATGACTCCAGAGGAAAACTTTAAATTTATTAATGCTTATTTGTCTCGAATGGAACCAGCAATTTTAGATAATGAAGGGTTTATTGATAAGTATATTGGTGATGCCATTATGGCTCTTTTTGGTAGAAGGGCAGATGATGCAGTTAGTGCCGGAATTAATATGTTAAAAAGTCTGAATTTATATAATCAAGAACGCCAAAAAATCCAGCAGCAACCTATTAAAATTGGCATTGGAATCAATACCGGCAACCTAATGTTAGGAACTGTGGGAGGTGGTAAAAGAATTGATGGTACAGTAATCAGTGATGCTGTTAATTTAGCCTCTCGTTTAGAAAATTTAACTAAGTTCTATGGAGCTAATATTTTAATCAGTGGAAATACTTTATTTGATTTAGAAGAATTCGATAAATATAATTATCGTTTTTTAGATAGAGTTAAAGTAAAAGGGAAAAAAGAAGCAGTTGCAGTATTTGAAATTTTGGATGGAGATACTGAAGCACAAAAGCAATTAAAAATTCAAACCAAAACTGAATTTGAAGAAGCTATTCTTCTTTATTATCAACAGAAATATTCAGCAGCAAAAGAAATTTTCTTAAATATTTTTCACATCAACCCTGAAGACAAAGTTGTAAAACTTTATCTCAAACGTTGTAAAAAATCTCAAATTTACGGCATTCCAGAAGAATGGAAAAAAGAGATATTCAACAATTAATAATTAATAATTAATAATTAATAATTAATTATTAATTATTAGGGCTTGCTGATTAAATCTAAAAGCATTGACGTATAAAGACTTTAGCCTTTTTTTTGTCGAAAAAAGTGCGCCTATTTAAGTCTAATATCATGTCCGGTAGCATCGTTTGTGTATAAAATTAAGGTGACGATAGGAGAAAACCTTCTGCCTCCTGCCTTCTGCCTTCTGCCTTCCTTCCACCAAAGTCTAATTATTCAACCGGACATGATATAAAACGCTCAAAAAGTTAGTGTTTTAGGCGCATAGTTGGGCAGAAAAATCTTGGGAAAATTCTTACTCCTACCTGCTCTAAATTCCCCGTTCCTCCTGTCTCCTGTCTCCTGTCTCCTGTCTCCTACCTTTACCCATAAGACTTTTTCAGCAAACCCTAATTACCTCTTCTTTTCAAGGAGAGGATTTACTCAAAGGAAAATTTTTTCTTCTTTCTCCTTTAAAGAGGAGACTTTAAACCTTAATTAGGGCTTGCTGATTAAATCTAAAAGCATTGACATATAAAGACTAAAGCCTTTTTGGAGTCGAAAAAAGTGCAAATTTTTCAGCTATTTATGCTCAAAAAGTTAGTATTTTAGGTGCATAGTTGGGCAGAAAAATCATTCTTACAATTCTTTCTCCTATCTCCTATAAATTCCAATTCCTCCTGTCTCCTGTCTCCTGTCTCCTGTCTCCTACCCCTACCACTCATACTTTTTCAGCAAGCCCTAATTATTCGGTAATTACAGTTATCAGTTATCAGTACCTCTAGCTGTTTGCGCAGCATGACAAACGGAAAGCGAGAGGCTTGAAATCTGAAATATTGGGTGCATCTCATATTTGCAAAAATATTTTTTTCTTATTCCCTATTCCCTATTCCCTGTTCCCTGTTCCCTAAAAGCGATAAATTTTTGGCTTTATTCACGCATTGAGATGCACCCGAAATATTCTCTTTTTTTATCCCCTTAAAAGGGGAAGCTTTAGACCATAATTTTTCGGTAATTACAGATAAATAAGGTTTGCTGAAAAAGCCTGGCTATTTCATTCTAAACTGTGCCATTTTATGTATTGACAAAACCACCTTATTTCAAGCTTGAGGAAATTTATCTTTCGCTGTCTGAAAATCAATAAATTCATTGTTAATATCTAGAATGAAATGACCCTGGCTGAAAAAGTATTTTTAAGGAGTAGAAAGTAGTTAGGAGAAACGAGGAATTATAGAGGAGATAGTCCGATATATTTGTCCCTTGATTTTTCTGCTATTGCTATCAGCGTAGAAAGCATTTAAACCTAAGTCAATTCCTGCTAAATTACTTCCAAAATTATCAGTTTCTTTTCTTTCTACATTTACGAGGAATTGACAATAATAACCGTGACTCACGTCTGACAACCCTAACACGACTTATACCAGTTCCCAAAAATAATGCTTTACTTCATTAAAGCTTCAGTTCTTAATTAGGGTTTGCTGAAAAAGTCTTTTTGCTGGGGATAGGAGACAGGAGACAACCCACCCCTAACCCCTCCCAGGAGGGGAAGACAGGAGAAATGGGAATGAGCGAGGAGGTAGGATTCAACAATTAATAATTAATAATTAATAATTAATAATTACCTCTCAAAAAAAAAGGGAATTGATTGACTAAATAATGAAAAAATTTTCTTGTCTCTCCTTGCTCATGAGAGGATTTTTACCTTAATTATTCGGATTTGAATTGTCAGAGTGATTTTTCTGCCTAACTTTTGCCTAAAATACTAACTTTTTGAGCGTTTTAGACGTGATACCAGGCACTTTTTGAGGTCTAAAAAAGGCACTTGTCTTTATATGTCAATGGTTTTAGATTTAATCACCAAGCCCTAATTAATAATTAATAAGTAACTTAAGCAAATCATCTCAATTATTTTTTTCGTCGATCGATCTTCCGAGTAAAAAATTTACGCATAAATACTTGCTCTGATGATTACTCAATCACGGCAGTTATGATTTTCTTCTAAAATTCTGTCTCCTGTCTCCTGTCTCCTGACTCCTTCTTCGGTTGCTACATTTTGTGGTGCGGAATGTGGGGTATAATTAAAAAACCCTAATTTAATACGAGTCACACAAAAACACTATATATAGCAAACAAAAACTATAACGTTACAGATATATAGCGTTTATACCTCATACCTTGTGTAACCCCTAATGAAATTTCAAATGTTATAAATAAAACTAAAATGCTTACTAAAGATAAACAACAAACAAAACAAAATTGGAAACAAATAGCCAAACAATTTGAAGCAGTTGTAGGCAAAAAAGGCGTAGTTCAACGCAAAGAAGAATTATTAGTATATGAATGTGATGGTCTAGCTAGCTATCGTCAACGTCCCGCATTAGTAATATTACCACGCACTACTGAACAAGTCGCAGAAGCAGTAAAAATATGCGATCGCTTAAATATTCCTTGGCTTCCTAGAGGTGCAGGAACTGGTCTTTCTGGAGGAGCATTACCAATAGAAAACTGTGTTTTAATTGTCACTTCATTAATGCAAAAAATCCTGAAAATAGACTTAGAAAATCAACAAGTTGTTGTACAACCAGGAATTATAAATAATTGGGTAACACAAGCGGTTAGTGGAGCTGGTTTTTATTACGCTCCCGATCCTTCCAGTCAAATTATTTGTTCTATTGGTGGAAATATTGCTGAAAATTCTGGGGGTGTTCATTGTCTCAAATACGGTGTGACAACTAATCATGTTTTAGGATTAAAAATAGTTACTCCCGAAGGTTCAATAGTTGATATTGGCGGACAAATTCCAGAGATGCCTGGTTATGATTTAACAGGTTTATTTGTAGGTTCCGAAGGTACCTTGGGAATAGCCACAGAAATTACTCTTAGAATCCTCAAATCTCCCGAATCAGTTTGTGTGCTTTTAGCAGGATTTCCTAATATTGAATCTACCGGACAAACTGTGTCAGATATTATCAGTTCTGGCATTATTCCTGGGGGGATGGAGATTATGGATAATTTCAGTATTAATGCTGTGGAAGATGTGGTCAAAACAAATCTATATCCCCGAAATGCTGCTGCTGTTTTATTAGTAGAATTAGACGGTTTAGAAGTAGAAGTAGATAAAAACAAACAGCGCATCAAAGAAATATGTGAAAAAAACGGAGCTATAGAAATAACTACTGCTAATGAACCAGAAAAAAGGATGAAATTATGGAAAGGACGGAAAGCTGCTTTTGCTGCTGCTGGAAATATTAGTAAAAATTATTATGTACAAGATGGAGTAATTCCTCGGACAAAAATGGCTTATGTTTTAGGTGAAATTGAAGGAATAAGTAAAAAATATGGTTATCGTATTGCTAATGTATTTCATGCAGGGGATGGGAATCTTCACCCATTAGTTTTATATGATGATGCTGTTGAAGGTGCTTTTGAAACTGTGGAAGAAATAGGTGGGGAAATTCTCAAGATTTGCGTAGAAGTTGGTGGTAGTTTATCTGGAGAACATGGCATTGGTTCAGATAAAAAATGTTATATGCCTTTAATGTTTAATGAGACAGATTTAGAAACGATGCAATGGGTAAGAAGTGTTTTTAATCCCAAGGGTTTAGCTAATCCTGAAAAAATATTTCCTACACCTAGAACTTGTGGAGAGTCTGCTAATATTCAGCAGGTTAAACAGTTTCAGGGAGCAGAAGTTTTTTAATTTTTATTTGCCCTAATTAGGGTTTGCTGAAAAAGTCTTTTTTAAGGAGTAGGGGAGTAGGGGAGTAGGGGAGTAGGGGAGTAGGGGAGAATTTTTTTACCCAACTATGCGCTAAAAATGCGCTCCATGCATGAGCATGAAGAGCTGAAAACCATGTACTTTTTCAATACCTAAAAAGGCTAAAACCTTTATCTGGCAATTATTTAAGATTTAATCAGCAAACCCTAATTATAAATATTTTCTAGTGACTAAATCAAAAAACTGTAGATGAAGATAGAGGCTATAAAACATCTTTTTTGTGACGGCAAGTTAGCGTTACTTTTAAAGAAGGGGAGTATGATCTAGCGAGAAATTTTCCACTTCCTACTTCCTCTTTATTTTTCAGTCAGATTACACATAAATATCAACCCCATCTTTATTTTAAATAGATATCAAATGGGTTCTATAAACCTCCTAGTTAACATCTTCCTTCTCTACTCATGCGTATGTCACAATAAGACAATGCAATACAAGTGTGCTTCAGGCGAAAGAAAGAAAAAAAAATCCTTTTAGCCAATTCTCTTCTTTATAAGAAGAGGTAATTATTAATTATTAATTGTTAATTATTAGGCGAAAATACTCTGAAGGTAAGAATTTAACCATATCTTTGACTTCCCAATGTAAATTTTTGTACTCTTCATCCAACCGCCATAAGCAAGTCTACTTAATAGCCGCCAATAAAGCAAAGAATCTCCCATTAAAACTGTGTTTGGTTAATGAGAGATTATTAAAGTATTGCGGTTAGATGTTCTTTTTGGCCTGTGGAAATAGGACTTTAAACCCAAATTTTGGGTCTATCCTAGTTACTAAGAACTACAGTTAGGAATATAAGAATTAGGAGGTGTATAGTTACTATTATCTCGGTCATTCAGCCAATCTGATAATTCTTCTTTTGTGATTGTTGCCTCACTAAATTGTGGGCGAGGTGGAAAGGCAATCATTACTGTCAAAACATTAGGACTATTATTTAGCAAAGACAACTCATTGGTAAATAAGGATAGGGCGGTGAAACATATTCTATATGGATACCATCTTCTGAATTCCACTTTTTCTTGGCAAACGGAAATTCTGTAGAATTTGGTTTCCGTACTATATCCTGGGAATATGCCCAATTTTTGATAGTATCGGCAGTTAGTATTGGTTGAAATAGTCCATCCTCATCGCAATCTGCTTTTTCTGTTACATTAGGACGTTGAGGATAAGGAATAAACACTCTGTAGAAAGGGGGTTGATTCTTTCCTACCTGCTTAATCTCTTCCACAGTCCCTACAAAGCTGTTCCAAACTACCTGAAAACTGAAGAAACAAGACGCTTCATAAGTTGAAATAATGGGATTCTTTAATACTTCTATGTATCGATCGCCTTTTTTGTAATAAGCTTGCCCACAAAGCAACAAATTCAAACAGATATTTCGCCAACTTTCTTGATTTTTCTTGATAATCATTTGACAGTCAGATTTAGTTGCTGAAGATTCAGACTTAGTACGATCTGGCGGTCTATTAGCACTCAGAAATAGTTTCCTAATAATCTTTAATGCTAATACTTTCTCTTCTTTTATTTCAGTCTCTTGGTTACTACTAATTGTTGGGTCTACTAATGATGTCTTTTCATCAATAGTTGCTTCTATTTGATCATCCCTGAGCCATGTCTCAGCAATCAATTGAGATAATTTTCTCGCTGCCAGAAGCCTCCGCAAGGCATGATATTGATTGATAAACATCTTATCATCTAAGCTCTTTTTCTTAAACTTCATCACTGCCTTCATGTCTAATCCCTCATGGGGAAAATTGTCTATTTTTTCACTTCCTATTCCTGGCAACTTTTCTTTTAAATATTTTTTAGTTCCTGTATATACTGTTGTTTTGATTCCGAGATGAGAGTTATCATCTTCTTCCACTAAAAGAATTTGGTATTGAAAATTTTCCCCCTGAGATAAATTTGGGGATAGAACTTCATATCCAGATAATTTTTGATTATTAGTACTATCTAAATCGAAAGGCATCATAAATATTACTACCTCCTCAAATTGTTATTTAATCATCAAAGAAGACCAGTCATTTCAGCTGTCAGTTATCAAAATAATTGGGTCGTGCAACCTCACCTTTTAAGGCCAAATATTTTTGGAGGTTTGCTCAAATCACCGTAATAACTTCTGACTTCTGACTTCTGACTTCTGAGTTCTGACTTCGTCAACCTTTCTGCTGACGACGCAAACTAGCCATTGCTAAACTCACAACACCAACAGAAAATAGTGGCATAGAAATCGGTTCTGGCACTGTTGCTAATTCATCTGCCAATACTTCTCCCATAATCACATCCCCTAGTTTAACTTGAAATGCTAGTTGCGAGCGATGGGGAGCTGTCTTATCTTTAAGGTCTTTAGCATCTCCAGTCCAACTTTGATGTCGGCAAGGGGTCTCCCGTTATACGAATGTTAACGGGAGGGGAATTGCCGACCAACAAATAAACCGCGTAGCGTCCGCTTGAGCGGGATTTTTCGGTAAACCCTTGATGTAGTCTCGAATGATTTGGGCAACAGATAAGTCTTTCCTTTTAGCAGACGCGATTAATTTTTTCATAATTTACTTGATTTACTCGAATTACTACCGGTTTATTTCTTGTCATTGTATGCATATTTGTGTTATGATGATTATATCAGGAGTGGCGGTAATACGCACCTGATAACAGTACATAGAAAACAACATAGAGTATGGGGTTCAATTCAGAAGTTCTAGTCAGCCCGTGAAAAGGTAAAACTCTTGAGGGTCCTAGATGAGTACAGAATTGTTCAGTACAAAAAGGCGGTGGGTCCCATCGTCTCTGTCTGCGGAGGGTTAAGTGGTTGCACTCCCTGTGAAACAGAAAGCCCGCATCCGTGAGGTGGGGAAGCCTACATCATAATCTTTGATTTGATGTAGGAGAACGTCACGTCATAGTTGTTGTACCCTTCAATGTGAAACTCTCCTCTAGATCGGTTAACCATAAATATTGGGAACTATTCCAATAACCACATCCCTCTTCAGAGCAGACAAAACTAGAATTTTCCGCGATCGCCTGACCATTTAGCATTAGATTATCTACCACAACACTATTACCTTGCTTACGAGCTGTTGTGCGGATAAATAGATCGTTAAAAGTATCTGTAATACCATATTCCAAAGTTTTTCCACCAATTTCGTAGGTTAGTGTACTGTCGTCGAATGTCAGAGTGAAATCTTCTCCTTGTCCGCTTACCCAATCAAATCTACGGTACTCAGTGGGAACTATTTGATGGCCATTTTCATTATCGTAATGAATATTAAATTCATGTTCTGCTGCTCCTGATAGGTCTCCAATTCGCCCTTCTGCGGCAACATCTATTGTCGCATCTAGTTCATTAAAAGCTTCTTCGCCATTGATAACACCTCCCAGAGTAAAAGCATTTGCTGAAACTGGCGCTCCTAAAAATCCTATTGTTAATGCTGCTAATGCTAAAAATGATTTGCACTTATTCATCTGCTTTGCTTCTCAAGTTTGTTGTTTCAATTCCAATCTAAGCTACCGAGAAGTCGATCTGCCACTACAATAGTAACAATTTACACAATCTTTAAGGTAAGTTAGGAGCTTAAGTATTAATAGGTAGAAGTCATAATTATCAAAGAATAAGTGTATCTGTAAATATATGTAGTACTGGGTAATAATAATTCAATTCATGTATCAGTATTTACTCCTAATTCTCTGTATAGCAGGAGAAAGAAGGAAGAGGGAAGAAGAAAGAAGAAAGAAGGAAGAGGGAAGAGGGAAGAAGGAAGAGGGAAGAGGAAGGAAGGAAGAAGGAAGAAGGAAAAGTATTACGTTGCCATTGTTGATTTTATTTTGAGAGTCGCAATATTAGGTGTCCCTGGACTCTGCCAATGCTCCATAAATTACCCTTGTAGTGGACTGACACACCTTAAATGGTGTATTAGATTAAATTCAAAAGTCAAAAGTCAAAAGTCAAAAGTAAGAATTTTCAAGTTAAAAGCTAATGCACAGTTTTAGCTGTGTCAGTCTACTGGACTGTTTCATCTTAAATGTTGCATTAGAAAATGGGGTGATGGGGGGATAGGGTGATGGGGGGATGGGGTGACGAAAAAAGCTAATGCACTATTTAGGGTTTGCTGATTAAATCTCAAATAATTACCAGATAAAGGTAAGTGCTTTTTTAGGTATTGAAAAAGTACATGGTTTTCAGCTTTTCATGCTCATGCATGGAGCGCATTTTTAGCGCATAGTTGGGAAAAAATTCTCCCCTACTCCCCTCCTGGGAGGGGTTAGGGGTGGGTCCCCTACTCCTTAAAAAAGACTTTTTCAGCAAACCCTATTTAAGGTGTGTCAGTCTAGTAGAATAAAATTATTTTGGCAAGAAAATTTGACAAATTGACAAATATGCTCAATCAACCTGATTTTAATCCCGCTTACTTAGTTGAAGCCCTAGAACCAGATACCGTATTTTTCATATCTGAAAGAGAATCTGTATGTTTACAAGATCCTCTTTATTATCGTTTAGTTCAGTTAATTGATGGTGAACGTAATGTTGATGAAATTATCGATATTTTGCAATTAGAAATTCTACAAGACCAAGAATTAATACAAGACAATCCTAATTTTTTCCAAGAGATTCTGAATTTTAGTATTAAAATCCAACAAGCTCTATTTCAATTACACAAACAAGGATATCTATTAGAAAAGAATGATTTATTACCGTCTAACTTAGCTATTCTTTGTCATCATCTTCAGATTTCTCATTCCCAAGCTAGTCATCAATTACAATCGACTAAAGTTACTGTCAAAACATTAGGTTCAGCCACAGATGAAGATTTTATTTCCCTGTTAAAATCTTTTCAGATTCAAGTAGCTGAATCAGGAGATTTAACGATTATTCTAACTGACGATTATCTCCACCCTAATTTAGCTGAATTTAATCAACAAGCTTTAGCCTCTCAAACTCCTTGGATGTTAATCAAACCATTAGGAACTATTTCTTGGATAGGACCTTTATTTCAACCTAATCAAACAGGATGTTGGGATTGTTTTGCTCAACGTTGGCGAGATAATCGACCGATTGAAGAGTTTATTAATAGAAAGAAAGAAAAAGCAAAACTTTTAACTTCTCCCCTTGGTTTTTCTCAGGCAACAATCCAAACAACTTTAAATATAGCTGCAACAGAAATTTTTAAATGGATTATCCAAAAAGGCAATCCTAGATTAGCAGGAAATCTGATTACTTATGACCATCTAACTCTACAAACTCAAAACCACATTTTAGTTAAACGTCCTCAATGTCATAGCTGCGGAAATGTATTTAATAAACAACCTTTACCTGTAGTTTTAGGACATCGAAAAAAAGCCTTTACTGCCGATGGCGGACATCGTTTTTGTTCTCCCGAAGAAACTTTGAGGAGATATCAACATCATATTAGTCCGATTACAGGTGTTGTGCGAGAATTAGCAAAAATTCCCAGTCAAGGATTACTTCATACTTATGTAGCAAGACATCATTTTCGTAATGTTTTCAACAATTTAGATAGCTTACGGCAAAATATGGGTGGCAGAAGTGCGGGGAAAGGGAGAACTGATAGTCAGGCAAGAGCAAGTGGTTTTTGTGAGGCGATCGAACGTTATTCTGGGGTGTTTCAAGGAGATGAAATTAGGGAGCAAGGGAGTTATGAAAAATTGGGAGAAAAAGCTATTCATCCGAATCGGTGCATGATTTTTAGTGAGCAACAATATCAAAATCGAAAAGAGTGGAATGTTGAGTGTAAAGGGTGGTTTCAAAAAGTACCGGAACCCTTTGATGAAACGAGGGTAATTGATTGGACTCCTGTATGGTCTTTAACCGCTCAGGAATTTAAATATTTACCTACTGCTTATTGTTACTATGGTTATCCTGAATCTGATTCTTCTGATTTATTAGATTGTTGGGGTGATTCTAATGGTTGTGCGGCGGGAAATACGATAGAGGAGGCAATTTTACAAGGGTTTATGGAGTTGGTAGAAAGAGATTGTGTGGCTTTATGGTGGTACAATCGTTTATCAAAACCTCAAGTGGATTTAGACAGTTTTGAACAGCCTTATTTCCAGCAGTTAAAACAATATTATGAAAGTCTGAATCGGGATTTATGGGTGTTAGATATTACGAGTGATTTGAATATTCCTTGTTTTGCTGCTATTAGTTCGAGAAAGGATAGAGAGGTAGAAGATATTGTGTTGGGATATGGGGCGCATTTTGACCCGGAAATCGCTATTAGTCGGGCGTTAACTGAGGCGAATCAAATATTACCTAATGTAGTATCTTTTCAGGATGATGGCACAACTAATTATCCTCCTTCTGCTGATGTATTAGCACTTAAATGGTGGCAAACTGCAACTTTAATTAATCAACCTTATCTGGTTCCTAATAATGAAGTTATGTCGAAAAAAAGTAGTGATTATTTTCAATTAGCTAGTGACGATCTATTAGAGGATGTTAAATTGTGTCAGGAAATTGTGGAGAAAAATGATATGGAATTATTAGTATTAGACCAGACTCGTAGTGATGTTGGGTTGAGGGTAGCTAAGGTAATTGTTCCAGGAATGCGTCATATGTGGAAGAGATTAGGGTTAGGAAGATTGTATGATGTTCCGGTGAAAATGGGATGCTTGAAAGAGTCTTTAAAGGAAGAGGAATTAAATCCTTTTCCTATGTGGATGTAAATTTTTAGTCAAACTTAAGCACAAATGACTTAGCTCAACGCTTATATAGCAGCAGTTGGCGTTGCTGAATCAAGGTATGAAAAGAAAAACTGAAGAATTTCAAATATTTGTCATTCAATAGTTTAGCAATCGTCAAAAAATACAAATCATACCCAAAATCAGCAACACCTACCAGTCTGGGTTTTGGGAGAGCAATTGTCAGTTATTTAAGCTCACTAACAATTTTTTGTCAAATTTCTTCAAGGTTGCTTACGGTCAAAATAACAGTTTGTGCGACTAACAGTGTAATTTTGTTCTTTTAGCCTTGATTCATTTTTATTTATTATAATATTAGGTATAGTAACTTGCGAATCACGTATATCAGGATGTCTAATTGTAACTGAAACACGATCATTTTTTTCCATCTCAAGTGTGATTCGTCCATCACTATCAATTCCTTTACCTAGAACATTAATTGAATTTCCAGTTCTCATAGATGTTGCCGTAACTGCTGCTGCTTCTATCGGTTTAGTCAAATTTCCCTGGCTTTTCCAGCTACAAAATAAATTTACTGTCACTAAAGAATTTTCTTCTTCTGGATTTGTTGGTTCTAGTTTATCTGGAAAAGTGATTAATCCTTTTCCAACTAGATGAAATGCAAAACCTATCAACCCCAATATTATCGCCATCAACAAAAAAGTCAAGACAGGATGTTGCTTTGGATAGTCTGCAATTGACTTTTTCCAATCATCATTATCATCATTAGGAGGATGAGAATTCATAGGTAATTTCTCCTCAGAATCTAATTCAATAATTGATTTTTGATTACACTCTTCATGTAAAAACGACTCTAAATTTTCAGCAATACCTCTTAATCTATTTACTTGCTCATCACTAATTTTAGAAGATTTTTCTAGTTCAATGTTTATTTCTCTTAGCTGCTTAAAAGCAACTGAGTCTATAGTATTCGTGAACCCCAAATCCTCTATTTTTTTCAAAAGTAATTCTATGACCAGTAAAGTACTATAAGTATCACTATTACCAGTATTATTATCACGTAAAGATTGATTTTTTGTTATGTTTTTAATGAAATGAACTGATGAACCTAAGTATATATAATCTTCAATCGCTCTTTCTTTCATTACTTCCTCTCTTTTTTTACAAAGAGCCTGTAGCCCACAAAATCTTAAATAAATATTAAAAATTTATTGGACTGTAAATATGCCAGAGTTTACTGCTATATTAGTTAGTGTACTCTAAAATTTTTAGAGTACAAGAACTGTACATGAATAACCGCAGTATCCAATCAGCCTATGACAATTGTGTTATTAGGTGGATTGATCTTTTTGGTACTGATACTTGTGTTTCTTACGGAAGAACTAACTTTAAACTGGAAAGCTGGGTCTTCGTTAAACTTCAAGATAGGTCCAAAGGATCGGGCTGATTGTAAACAACAACGAATTAGACTACCTAATAACAAATAAATAGCCTTGAGTTCGTTTCCGAATATTGCCCCGTACTTTTTTAAGTTCGGGGCGCTTTTAATTTAGGTAGGCTTCTATATTTCAGTTTTATGAGAAAAAATAAATAATGTTCGCGAGGTTTATTGTCTTAATTGTCTTAAGCACTTCCTCAAACCTTGGACATTCCGCGGAGAAAGAACAAAAGTTATTGCTGCTCTTCTAACTAGCTAGATTTATACACTTAGTTTGAGTCTAACTCCGTGTGTATAATCTACGTTGTTCACTGAAAAAAGGGTGACTCAACGTAATATATATTTTCAAAATTTGTGAAAAATTTTCAAAGTAGATAAAAATCATGAAACTTTTACCTAATATCTGGTATTTTCTGTTCCAAAAAGCTCTAATACTTGATACTTCATTAAGTCAAAAACTGCGACTTTTTCAGAGATTTTTTGTTAAATAATATAGTAGAGAATATCCCACGAAAAATATCACAGGAAATGCTATCATCAGAATCACTAAACCTAAAGGTACTCCAGAAAATATGATATAGACGAGAATTGCAGTATAAGGAACTAATAAACCTATTCCGGCAAGAGTTAATTTTTTTGGAGTCCATTTAATATCTTTTTTTAGAGGCTTTTGAAGCATTTTTGCATCTTTACCTTTTAAAATCTTTCTTCCCATAAACTACTCCTTATATTAAAAATGACGATACTTTTCAATGTAATTTAGTTTGATTTTAACTAGGGTTTGCTGATTAACTATCAAAGCATTGACTGATATTGGTTGTAGCCTTATGATACCAATTTGATAAATGTTTACTACAAATAGCTAGGCTATTTCTTAGAAGTCATAATTCTGAATTTTGAATTCGTATGGGAATAGCTTCAATACCAGTTTTTAGGTCGTAAATTCTCTTTTGTCTCAAAGGGACATTTCCGGCAAAATCTTTTTATTACACTTATTATTCGTAACATTCTTTTTTCACGCTTGGTATGAGATTCCCAAAAAGTACGCTTGTTTTAGTCTAAAACGTTCAAAAAAGAGCGCATTTTGGGCAAATCTAGGACAGAAAAATTGAGGGACAATTCTTACTTCTACCTCCTCACTCATTCCCATTTCTCCTGTCTTCCCCTCCTGGGAGGGGCGAGGGGTGGGTTGTCTCCTGTCTCCTACCTCCTACCCCTACTAAAAGACTTTTTCAGCAAACCCTAACTATTCTACAAAACTGAAGCAAGTTAAATTTTATTCCCAATCAAAATTCATTCCTAAATATTCCTCTAACCTCTGATTATGAGGTTTAAAATATTCACTCAACCTCTGGCGCATTTCATTACTTATTGGTGAATAAGAACCAGGGTTTAACTTTCTATATTCTGACAGTTGATGTTCTGGCAGTTCTAAAAATTCAAAAACTTGTTTCATTGTTTCTACAGGTTTTTCATAAAGGTTTTCTCCTTTTAAAATCAGTAGTTGTTCTCTGGGAAAAACTGCTAACCATTTATTGATAAATTCTATATAAATACCACGCCCTATATAGTTACCTGGTTGCTGCCAATAATTTTTGTCTCCCTCTGGTTTTTCGGGATTTTTTCTGAGTATTTCTAACTCGGAATTTATGGCTGTTTCAAAGGAGCGGTTTTCCCAATTTAGTCTAATCCAATGATGGTATTGAGAGAAGGCTCTATCTATAGGATTTCTCAATATTACTAATAGTTTAACTTCTGGAAATACATTATATATTCGCTCGGCAGCTTGATAATTTTCTAGATAGTTAGGGGTTGCTTCTCCGGTGATGAAATTTTCTGATTTAGGAATTGGAGGAAAGTGGGCAAGATACCAATTAATTCCTTTGTTGAAGTCTCGATACCAAAAATGTGTTTCTTTTTTTATTGCTGGTATAACATGGGGGTTTTGAGCGATATAATTTTCTAGTGAAGTTGTACCACTTTTTTGAGCGCCAATAATAATAAAATTAGGACCTTTGGCATTTTTTAAGTTCCAATGTTGTTTAACAAAGGAGGGATTAAGTTGAAGGGTTTTGTTGTAGGAGGCGGTTTGATAATTTTTGATTGCTGCATCTAGGTTTCCTGTTGCTGTGAGAATTTCTCCGAGGTTAATGTAAGACCAAATACTGTCTTGGTTTTCTTTAGTAATTTTTTGAAATAATTCTAATATTTGCTGGAGCTTTCCTTGTTTAATAATAAAATTTAATAAGTTTGAATAGAAGAAGAACCAAGGATATTCAGGTTTTAGTTGAATGGCGTTTATGTAAGTTGTTATGGCTTTGTCGAATCTCTGAAGTTTGAAGAATATGTTGCCTAGTTGATAGTGATGACGGAAATTTTTGGGATTTTTGTTGATGGTATTTTGGCAGTTAGTAAGTTCCTGGTCTAGTTGATTTTTTTTGTTTTCTAGTTGAGTCAGTTTGTTAGTAATTTCTGGATTATTTTGCTGAATTTGCAAGCCGATATTATAAATTATTATTGCTGCATTAAATAAGTTTTTATGTCCTAGTATATTTCCTAATTTTAAGTAAAATTCTGGTGCTTCTGGCTGAATTGATAATTCTTTAATGGTGCTGGATTTTTGTTGGTGGGGATTTTGAATAATCTGGGAATAATGGTGAATAGTTTCTGATAAATTTGATTGAGATTGTTGTTCGAGAGCATATCCTAATTTTTCATGGATGTTTGACAAATATTGATTAATTTTAAAGGCATAAAGAAAAGCTACTACTGCTTCATTCCACCTTTGTAACTTGATGAATGTTTCTCCTAAACTGTAGTAAGACCAGAGAAAATCTGGATTTAATTGAATAGCTTGATGGTAAGCAAGGATAGCTTTATCTAATTCTTCTTTTTCTTGAAAAATATTTGCTAATTTATGATGAACCACCCAAGTTTCAGGCTGTAATTCTATGGCTTTTCGATAAGCAGTAATTGCTGCATCTAAATTTTTTTGATTGACTAAAGCATCTCCAAGGCAATGATAAGTAACAGCAGCTTCAGGGTTTAGTTGAAGTGCCTGTTGATAAGAGGAAATTGCTTTTTTCCACTTCTGAATATTAGCGAAAGCTTTGCCTAAGCTGTGATGAGACCAGGAAAATTTTGGATTAAGTTGAATAGCTTTTTGGTAGTTTAATATAGCTTCTTGCCAATTTGATTCGCCACTATAAATTTCTCCTAAATTATGATGTGCTTGGGATAGATTTGGATTTAACTTAAGTGCTTGTTCATAACAAGCGATCGCCTCTTTTTTTTGCTCGTACTTTAATAGATTTTTTGCCAATTTCAGATATTCTAAATCTGTCGCCCATTCTGGTTTTAAATTCAGTGCTTGATACCAACAAGAGGCAGCTAATTCTGGCTTATCAATTTGATGCCATATTTCTGCTAAGGCACCATAAGCACTGGCAAAATTTGGTTGTAGTTTGGTGGCTATTTCGTAGCAGATAATAGCTTTATGCCACTGCTGTTGTTTGACATAAATTTTCCCTAAATTTGCATGAAGTTCAGCTAGATTTGGTTGTTTTTCCAGAGCTTTTTTATACCAATCAATAGCTGAATCTAAGACATCTATTTTTCCCATGATTTTTCCTATGGTATTGCTAGCAGGTACAAAATCTGGAACTAATTCTAAAGCTTTTAAGCAAGCGTTATAAGCCTTTTCAAATTCCTCTTGATTGAGATAAAATTCTGCTTGTTGGTTTAGTTGTAATGCTATTGTTTCTGGGTTTTCCATTAAGTTAATATTTCCTGCTAAAGTCATTTATAATTAGGGTTTGCTGATTAAATATCGCGCTTATTGACTGATATTGGTTTGAGCAATTTTAGATCTGTAAAAAGTGCGAGGTTTTAGGTGGTAATGGTTCAAAAATTCAGGATTTTGCTCAAGAGTTGGGCAGAACAATCTTGGGAAAATTCTTACTCCTACCTCCTCGAAATTCCCATTTCTCCTGTCTCCTGTCTCCTGTCTCCTGTCTCCTACCTTCACCCATAAGACTTTTTCAGCAAGCCCTAAGTATTGCTTTTCCTAACCTATAGGAACTTTGCATACAACGTCCTTACATTGTAATTAATTAATGTGACTTGATATTAGCCAGTTACCGAATAATTAATAATTAATAATTAATAATTAATAATTAGGGTTTGCTGAAAAAGTATGAGTGGTAAGAGTAGGAAGACCGAGTCAGAATCAGTGAATTCAGGAGGAATCGGGAATTATAGAGGAGGTAGTTGGAAGAATCATCCCTTAATTTTTCTGCCATAATCTACCCAAAATACGCTCATTTTTGAACCGGAACTACCTAAAAGCTAGAACTTTTTGATACCTAAAAATCTTCAAACCTTTATGTGTAAAGACTTTGAGATCTAACCAGCAAGCCCTAATTAAATAATTCACGCCTTGAAGCCTCCCCTTTTAAGGGTAAAAAAAGAAATAATATCTCCTTATATTCAATCAAGAGCGGTTTTAACCAGAGGTAATTATCAATTATCAATTATCCATTATCCATTATCCATTAATGAAATTTTCCTTTCAGCCTTCTGCCTTCTTCAATGATGGGAATATGAACAAAAATAATGTTACTCAATTAATCCAAGTTTCAAATAGTCCTTTAAGTTTAATTGATGACAAAAGTATTTTTCAAATAATTAACAACCGTAATTTTACTATTGTCTATCAAAAGTTAGATCCGGTAGGATGATACTAGACTTTTGTAATAACTCCCATGATTCTAACTACTTCAGTAGATATTCCATTTCTCATCACAACTCTCAGACAACATTTAGGACTATCTAATTCTCAGTTTGCCAAATACTTAGGTATGGCATTCCAAATTGTCAATATACCTCTGGTGAAAAAGATATAGATTTGTTGTAGGAGTAGGCAACAGGCAACAGGCAACAGGTAAGATATTTTCACGCAAAAGGCACGAAAAAGGAGTTTTTAGGGTTAATTTTTCGTATCCTTAGCCTGCTCTAATTAAAAGGTTTATTTATTTTCCGGAGATGTTTAATAGATAAGGAAGTTGTAGACTTCTCACCTATTGGATTAATTTTCAATTTAGGACAGTTACATGAAATACCTACACATCTGTCAAAAGCATAAATTTTTATCAATTAATAGTATCTAAATGCAGAAGCGCTACCTAAAACTAGAAGATTTGCAAAATGCCGATAGTCAACAGGGAATAGCAAATATTTTTGGAAAACTGGGCTACAAGACAACAGTAGAACCACTAAGTTTAGCAGAATTAGAATTACCAACTAGAAGCTTTGAAGTGGTGAAAGATGCTTATCTCATTGCAGATATAGGCAATGGAGAATTGCAAATATTGTTATTTCAACTTACAGATAAAGAGTTCAATTCTTGGGAAACAGCTAAGAGTAGAATGAGGGCGATCGCTGAAAGTTTATGTCAACGTCCTTCTAGATTTTTACTACTTGCAACTAAAGATTATAAACAACTTTTATTAGTCAGCCCCCAGCCTACTTATGATGATGATTGGAAGCTAAAAGTTAAGAGCAAATTTTTGCAGATAGACCTGACTAATCCAACTTTTCAGCAGCTAAATACACTCGAAAAAATCGCAGTCTTTAACCGAGAAATAGAAACAATTCCTCAAACTCAGTATCAAGCATTAAAAGATAGCATTTTTTTTCAAAAGAAAGGTAAAAATAATCGAAATGATGTAGATATACTTCGTTTATACCTACGAGAAATAGGTAAATTCAAACTATTAACTGCTGAGGAGGAATTTGAACTAGGATTTCAAGTTACAGATTTACAAAAACTAGAAAAAATCAGGAAAAAATTAGAGCAATCTTTGGAGCGAAAAACTCTGGATGATGAGTGGGCTAAAGCTGCAAAGTTGGAATTGCCAGAGCTAAAAAAATGCCTACTTCAAGGTCTAAAAGCCAAGGAAAAGATGATAGTTTCTAATCTCCGCTTGGTAGTTAATATTGCTAAAAAATATCAAAATATAGGTGTAGAATTTTTAGATTTAATTCAGTCAGGAAATTTAGGATTAATCACAGCAGTTGAAAAATTTGAACCAGACAAGGGCTATAGGTTTTCTACTTATGCTTACTGGTGGATTCGTCAAGGTATTACACGGGCAATTTACAATCATGGGCGGACTATTCGTTTACCTGTTCATCTTGAGGGAAAAATTTATCAAATTAAGAAAACCACTAGACAACTATATAAACAAAAAAGACGACAACCAACTAAAAATGAAATTGCTACAGAACTGGAATTAAGTGTAGAAAATCTGCAAGATATTCTATACTATGCTCAACCTATAAAATCCTTAGATGCAAAAATAGGCAGTGAAGAAGAATCTACATTAGGAGAGTTTATTTCATCTGATGGGAAAACTTTAGGAGAAAAAATAGAACAGACTTGTTTGAAAGAAGATATAGAAAAAGTTTTACACTGTTCTCTCAGCAAACGGGAACGAGATGTTATTAAAATGCGATTTGGATTAGATGATGGTTGTGAGAATACTTTACAGCAAATCGGGGATAAATTTAATGTTAGCAAGGAAAGAATTAGGCAAATTGAGGAAAAAGCTCTGAAGAAACTGAGAAGTCAAAATATCCGAAGTTTTTTAGTGGATTATCTTTACTCTAAAAAAGTTAATATCAATCGGGAAAAACATCCCATATTTGAGCATATTCAGTCTACCTCAATCAAAAAAAATATTAATGTTAATCCTCAGACTAGCACCAATAATAATTTTCCTCAAAAACTTAATCAAAAAGGAGATTTAATTGCCACATATATTTTACAAAAAACCGCCTTAACTCAAGAAATAGTGGGAGTTATTTCGTCAAATACTGACTGCATTAATACCAATCAAAATCTACTGAATTATGAAAAAATTGACCATAAAGATAATAATTTGAAAGTTAATAAAATCAGGGGATATATTCAAACTATGCCAAATAATTATACTGACTTACAAAAACAATTTGAATCTTTGCAAAATAGCTTTTATGAGTTCCGAAATCAACTACTTAAAGTAGCTGAATCTTTAGGAGTATCGCCTCAGCCACAGTGGGATAAAATTGTTTCTATTTCCGAACTAGAATCTTTGCTCGAAACTGTTGGGAAAGCAGAAGAAAAACAGAGTCGAATAATGCAAGTTAGACAGGAAGCATTAACAGTTTTGGAAAAGGTTTTAAGACTATATCATCAAAATAATAACGATTTTCAGCCTTTAGTAGAATGTCAGGAAAAAGCCCAAGAACTTAAACAACAAATATTGGGAGGTGAAGTAGATGCAGAAACTCAAGTTTTGACTGAGAAAACTCGTCCTTTTTCGCAACTTTTGGAACTAATTTCAGAACGGGAATCTCAAGACTATCAGCATTTAGCTGAACTACAGGCAGCCGTTAGTACCGCGTTTGGAATGCCTTTAGCTATGGCGATATTAACAGGGAATATCCTTTTCCAAGAAAAAGCAAAAGAAGAGCAAAAACAAATTGTTGAATCACAATCAGAAGATGAGGACTTTGTCAAGATACATTCTCCAGAAAAAGTAATACCATCAAAAGAGAATGCGATCGCTCCACCTCCTATAAAAGATTCACTCTCGCAACCAACTGTTGAACCTATCCCACAAAAAGCACCAGTAGAGACAGCAACACCATTACCAAGCACGGAAGCGCCAGAGGAAATAGAAGCCGAACAATCTATTGACAACTACTCCCCAGAAAATATCGCTCCACCTCCCATAGAAGATTCACTCTCGCAACCAACTGTTGAAGTCATCCCAGAGAAAGCACCAGTGGAGACAGTAACTGCATTACCTAACATAGAAGTAGCAGAGGAAACTGTAGCGAAAGAGGAAATAGAAACAGAAGCACCTATTTACAACTTCTCAGCAGAAGATACAGCAGAAGCGATCGCTAAATCTATTAAAAATGATACCAACGAAAAAAACTCTACAGCTTTGCGGGATTTAATTTGGCAACTAATCCGCGAACAACAACTAAGCTTTGCTTATCATTTAGCTTCTGCGGTGGAACAACAGTATCCCACACTAGACCCACATTTACCATCATGGTTAATTCGAGCATTAGCTCTAAGTCAGCACTTGCGTTCCCAAGTTGGAGAAATTGCCTATCGGCTCAAATACGATTTCAGTAGTGATAGTGAGAGTCTGGAAATATCTGAGAAAAACCAATGGAATCAAGCAGTAATGTTATTGTTAGCAGCAACTGCACTACGTCCAGCGTTACTAGCTCCCAATACTGGTGCTTCTAACATCCTTCACCAACTTCGTTTAAGAGGACTCGAAGAATTTTACAACTATTGTCAAATAGTAGCTAAATACGGAGACCAACATCTAGCACTAGAACCAAGTATTCTAAAAAAAGCCACAGATCGAGCTAGTTGGCAAAAAGCTTCAGATGAATTGCATGAAAAAATTGAGTATTGGTGGTCTCAAGCACCGCAACAAGACATGATTTACGGACGAGCTAAGAAAGTTTGGCTTCAGTGGCTCAAACCTCAAGAGTTACTCCACGAGTTGTTGTTTCCAATTTTGCAAAAGGATTTGAGCAAACTGGCAATACTCCAAGAGGAGGTTCAGAGATTATCTGATAATTCCCAGCTAGATGAGGAAGTTGCTCGGATGGACCGTCAAATCTATCGTTACAACTCTAATACAGCAATTAAAGGCAAAAGTCTGCTTCAACTTCGTACTCGCGTCCGTGAAATAGTTTATCTAGTCCAGGAATGGATCGAATTGCAAGAGTCACGACCAGGAGCAAAGCAGAAAAAAGACTATATTCAGAATCAAGCAGAACAGTTAAGAAAGCAAGTTTGGAGTTGTCAAGAAGCTGTTCTCAAAGAATTAGATGCTTGGGAACAGAAAAAATTACCAGTATTTTTACTAGCTGGAATTTCCTGCTGTAGAAAAGCAGTTGAAGACATCCGACACCTTTTCGATCCAGACATACCCCTAACAATGGGAAATCCTAACCCAAGACATATCCTTCATGCTCCACTATTAAAAATTCCGTCTTTTTCGATGAATGAAGAGTGGGAACTAGATGTTTTCAATACCGAAGAAAGAATTGAGAGAATTGTCGAAACCATTGCCAATGGTAGTGGTACTTGGCAACAAGCATTCCAAGAACGTTGCCAACAACAAGACCATGAAGCGACAGAACGAATTATTGAGTATCTTCAAGTTAATCCTTCCGAGTCAATTAATATTGAACGACTCAAACAGGAACGAGAGCGACAAATTAGTAATTGTCGTAATTATTTGAGAGGAGCGATCGCTCAAACGAGCAAACAGGTTGAAAATGCAGTAGTGTCTGGTTTGCTCCGAGAAACTGAACGTTCTGATTATGTGGCGCAGATTGAAAACATCGAAAATACGATAGAGTCAACACTCCGGTTTTCGGAAAAGTTGGATTTGCTGAAAAACATAGATAAAGTAATTCAAGATAAGCGTTTAGAAGAGACTGAGGAGGTTAGGCAAAAACTTAATAATCTTGATTTAGAACCAGAAAATTATAGCTATGTCCGCATTTCCAAAGTTTTAGAACAAGGTGATATTTTTACAGCTAATGAATACATTGATAAAGTAAGGGATGGTCGTCCTCTTCCTCCCGAAGAGACTGAGAGTGGAAATACTTTTAAAGACTTCCTGGATAAATACCCCGATCTAAAAGATGAAATGGATAAGGCATTAAAATCTCGTAGACCAAAACGAGAACTGATTGACAATGTGAAAAAAGGCAGAAATATTGGGGTACTACAGATGCCAGATGGCGAACAAGCTCAACAAGCTTCAGAAATGCTCAAGACTTGGTTAAGTGTCAAAGGAAAAAAACAACCCGAACCAGAAGATATAAGAAAAATCCTGCTGCCTCTTGGTTTCAATATCATTAAACTTGACACTAAGCAGACAGGGCAATATACCTGGATAAATATTGAGACTGAAAGCATAGAAGATAGAAATCGTTGCCCTCTACCTGCTTACGGTTCCGACGCCAAAGGACACTACCCCATCCTTCCTGTAAGAGAGACCACTGCAGAAGGTATTCTCAATGCTATTGGAGAGAACTTTCAGGGTTCACCTATAATAGTATTGTGTTTTGGGCAAATGAGTTTAGAGAAACGTAGAAACCTAGCCTGTTTGTGTCGGCAGCGTTTGCGTACCTTAATTGTTATCGACGATATCTTGATGTTTTACCTATGCACTCAACCAGGTGCCCGTTTACCAGTATTGTTTAATTGTGCCTTACCTTTGACATGGCTAGAACCTTATACAATCACTTTTGTGCCACCAGAAATGTTTTATGGGCGGGAGAGAGAGCAAAGTTCCATAATTAATCCAATGGAGTCTTGTTTTATTTATGGTGGTCGGCAGTTGGGTAAAACAGTTTTGCTGCGCCACGTTGAACGAACTTTTCATAAACCGAATGAAGGAAAAATAGCACTGTGGATCGATCTTAAAAGCAGAGGAATTTGTTACGACAAACATATAGACGAGATTTGGAATCTATTAGCAATAGAATTTAAACGTCTGGGTGTAGTTCCAGCGACTAAATCTGTCTCCGTTAAAGCAAGTGAACTACTCGAACAAATCAAAACCTGGTTAGAGGGTGATGAAAAACGACGCATTCTACTATTGCTAGACGAAGCAGATAGATTTCTTGAAAGTGATGGGAAGAGGAGTACAGATGATAGTCAAGGAGACTTTATTCGCTCTGCTCGTTTGAAAGGATTAATGGATCAAACAAATCGCCATTTTAAGGTTGTTTTTGCTGGTTTACACAATGTGCAGCGCACCACAAGGTTAGAAAATCATCCTTTGGCTCATTTGGGAGAAGCCATCTGTATCGGTCCTCTGCTAAATAATGGAGAAGTTCGGGAAGCAAGAGCTTTAGTTGAACGACCATTGGCGAGTCTTGGGTATTATTTTGATTCTCCTGAGCTAGTCACTCGGATTTTATCTCAAACGAATTACTATCCTAGTTTAATTCAACTATACTGCCAACAGTTGCTGAAACATATTAATAACCCTGATTTTGTAACTTTTGATCAGAAAACAACCCCACCCTACATAATTACGTCTGAGCAAGTTGATGAAGCTTATCACAATCTGGATTTGCGAAAGGAAATCCGCTATCGCTTTATGTTAACGCTAGGACTGGATGAACGCTACAAGGTAATTGCTTATGTCATTGCCTATAATTGTTTGGAAAATAAAGAAGGTAAAGCGGATGGTTTTCCGGTGTCTTGGATTAGGGAGGAGGTGTTAACTTGGTGGCACAAGGGATTTCAAGGTTTATCATCTGATGAAATGCGAGTTTTGTTGGAAGAAATGGTGGGATTAGGAGTTTTACGTTCCACCAATGAGGGTCGTTGCTTCACCCTCAGAAATACTACTAATGTTCTACGACTTATGGGAACTCCAGAAGAGATTGAGACAGCTCTCATTGAACCCCGCGAGCTTCCACCAGAATACGAACCTGCCACTTTTCGCGCTCCTCTGAAGGATGCTAAAAATGACCCCAGGAGAAGTCCTTTAACGGTTCAACAGGAGTCAGAACTGCGTCGGAGTAGCAACAAGGTTTCTATTATATGTGGTTCTTCTGCTACTGGTTTTGACGATTTACCAGTTTTCCTCAAGTCAGGGTTCGATAATAAATTTTTTCGCTATTTAGAGAACTGTTCCAATCAAACTGATTTTAGCAAACGCTTACATAGTTGGATTCACAACCGCAACAAATATGGTACAACACTGATTGTTGTCTCCTCTTCATGTTCTTGGACTAAGGATTGGATTGATGAAGCAACACAAAAAGTGGGACGATTGATATCAGAAGAAAGGTTTGTCCGAATTGTTTTCATTACTAATCCTCAAAAAGCGTGGCAGTTAGTCAATCAAAGTTTGATTTGGGATTGGTTTAAGGATATAACTGTTAGTCTCAAACCTTGGCATGATGTTGCATTGTGGCAATGGTTAGAAGATTGTAGTTTTCCCAGTAAAAAACAAGTCAGGGAAAAAATTACTAATGTCACCGGAAATTGGTCGTTTCTGCTGCAAAAGTTCTATAAACTAGCAAATTCTGAACCTAGTCGATGGCAAGATGCTTTAGATAATTTGGAACAGCAGTTAAAAACTACTGAATTTGCAAAGGAGGTATATCTATCAATGGGATTTGATGATTCCCAACCTCAACGACAACAAGTGTTGAAAATTTTAGCCGAATTAGAGGAAGCATCAGTTGAGGATTTAATCTTACTCGCTGAGGATAAGAACATTTCCCCAGAAATGATCGACAAAACTCTCCAGTGGGCAGATTTACTCAGTCTCGCTACCCCCGTCGGTAGCAAAAAGGATGGAAAAAACTACTGGCGAGTTGACCCTGTTGTGGGACGTATCTTGCAGGCAATAGTTATAGATCGCTTTGTTGCATGAAAGTAGCGATATAGCTGCTGCACTTGCTGCGCATATGTACTTCATAACGCACGGAAACTGCTGTAACTATTGTCCAATAGATCGATAAAACATCAACTGCTGTAACTATTGTCCAATAGATCGATAAAACATCAACTGCTGTAACTATTGTCCAATAGATCGATAAAACATCAACTGCTGTAACTATTGTCCAATAGATCGATAAAACATCAATCTATGGAAAATCTATGAAATCGGAGTAATATAATTCCGTCGATCTTATACATACAATGGTTAGGAGCGAATGCCATTTGCGTTCCGCAAAGCTCCGCTTTATATGTTGCGGAGCAAAACGCCCCTATAACATAGACTCTTATCTTTGAATGCTGAATAACACCTGTTAATTTTGTTTTACTAAGTATATTCCCGCAATAGCCTATGAGGGTTTTTAAGC
>NZ_JAAHHG010000350.1 GCF_010692555.1 Okeania sp. SIO3B5
TCCGGACATGATATCAGCTATCAGCTATGTGTTATAAACTTATTATCATGCTAGAAGGGAATTATCCTCCAAGGAGAATTAAAGGGGTGCATCTCAATGCGTGAATAAAGCCAAAAAGTTATTGCTTTTAGGGAACAGGGAACACCGGAGCTGGGAACAGGGAATATATAGGAAAAAAGTATTTTTGCTTGCTATGAGATGCACCCAATTAAAGTTCATTAATTAAATTACCCATAACCTAACCTAAGTTATTGTTTGAATATTTTCATGCATCTGATTGCTGTTTGCGAAGCATTCCGTAGGAAATGCTAATAGCTGAATGCTTACCATAGAACTCACGTTTTAAATTGCTGTACAAATTGCTGTAATTGTTGCAAAACCTGTTCCTTATTCCAGAGATAGGGAGATTGATTGCTCCTTAATAACGGTGCATATCGAGTGTGCATATCATAGCGAGCAATGGGAATGGGCGGTTGATTATGAAAATCTAAGCCAAAAACGCGGCGGGCAATTTCCCCAACGACGGTGGGTTCGGTGGAAAAATTGACTAAGGTTAATTGATGATTTAAAGCCAGCTCAATATCTGCCCAAAGATGATTTAAGTCATAAAACTGAAAAACGCTGTCTTTGTGAATTTTGTCTAGTAAATTATGGTGGAGAAAATCATAAATAATATTCTTTTTTATACCTTTGCCAAATAAACCAGGTAAGCGAATAATTAAGCTATCAAAATTGTCTTGTACAAAACATTCTAATTCTCGTCGATGTTTGCCATAGGGTTGTAATTCTTCAAGAATAATGGGGGTTTGTTCATCAACTTTAATGGGGCAAGCATAAACATCAACTGTTGAGATTAAAATAAATTTTTGAGTTGATATTTGTTGTAAACAGCTAATCAGCTTTTGAATATTTTCTCGGTCTTGAATTGGTTCTTTATTGGCTAACCATTTAACCGCAGATACTCCTGCACAAATAACTGAATCAAATGATTTATTTTGAATGGTTTCAATATTTTTAGAATTATAAAAAGCATCAAAATGCCTTTGACGAATTAGATTACTACCGACAAATCCTGTATGTCCAATAATTGCAGAATTCATAATATTTCTTGAAGTTAATTTGACAAATCGTAAGTATTTCCTGCGGAATGCTGCGCAAACAGCTATTAGCCGTCATACCAAATTCGGGTTACAAAAAAGGTGTATACATATTATATAGTTAACACCTTTTATTATATGCGAATTTGCTATCAGTTCTTCTTGCGGAATGCTAAGTAGGTAGGCATAAATAAAGGTTAATATAAAAAATTTGAAAAAGAAGCTAGAACTCAGTCTCCAATAACTTTTTACTGTTTTGAATTGTCATTGCTATTCTACCAATAATTAAGCCTACCTACTTACCGAATAATTAAGGTTTAAAGCCTCTCCTTTAAAGGAGAAACAAGAAAATATTTTCCTTTGATTCAATCCTCTTCCTTTTAGGGAGAGGTAATTATCAATTATCCATTATCAATTATCAATTATTGAAGCAAATAGCTTTTTAATGAATGAAGTAACTATATAGCAATGAGCGCTGGTATATTTACAAATTGCAGGATGGGCCAAATAGCTAAAAGTCTTATATGATCAGCAATTTATTCCCCCTGTTGCCTTCCGGAGCTGTTGCCAGATGAGCTGCGCACAGCGCTATACTAGACAGTGCAAAGTTCTTGGAATAGCCATTGCGAGCTAAGATTTTCAGCGATTAACTCTCTAGAGAGAATTGATAATTAATTTAACTGTAAGCATTCAGCTATTAACAGTCAGCAGTCAGCTCCTAATTTTTTAATGAAAGAACTAAGCGCTCTTTTAGCTTCTACTTTTCAATCATAATATCTGAGTTGTCAAACCACATATATTTATAGCTGGAAATTATAGATTTGTCTCAAAAGTAGAAAATTGGAAAGGTAGCGATCGCCTCATTTAATTTAATTGATAATTAATTTAACTGTTGGACAATAGTAGAAAATTGGAAAGGTAGCGATCGCCTCATTTAATTGATAATTAATTTAACTGTTGGACAATAGTAGAAAATTGGAAAGGTAGCGATCGCCTCATTTAATTTAATTGATAATTAATTTAACTGTTGGACAATAGTAGAAAATTGGAAAGGTAGCGATCGCTTGATTATAATGAAAACCGTTGTAAAGCTGATAGCTGATAGCTGATAGCTGAATGTTTACTAAATGATTAACGTAATTTTACTCTAATGGCATGGGGATAACCATCGGTTTCTGGATTCAGGGGTGAACCACTCACCCAAATTTGATTGTCTTTAATTTTCATAATTTGACGGTTTCCACTACCAGCAAATTCAAGATTCATTTGAGGATAAAGTTCAGTTAAAATCCGATCGTTGTTCATCATAACCCGGTTTTCTTGCCCAGTTTTGGAATTTAAAAAAATTCCATTTTTCCAGTTTTGATCGTTAAAATTTTCGGGTATTATTTGACGAATTAAGGAACTGCTATCTATCGGTTTTAAAATCTGTGCTTTACAGGATTTAACGGTTAATTTAGCTCGTTTTTCGGGATAAGCTTTCATCTCTAAAATAGATTCTGTACCGATTCGATGTTCAAGGGGAATATGCCAATTGGAATGACTACTCGGTAATCCGTAACTATAATTGCCTTTCGGTAATCCATAACTATAATTGCCTTTTTGACCAATTTCTTTTTTACTGGCTGTTTTTCGCTCAATAATATTCACTAATCCTCGTTTGCCAATCAAAGGAATAAGAGTTGGTTGAACGGTTAAATCATAATTTAAGGTTAAGTCAACATAGTATATTCTTGGCTGGATATTGTTATTTGGAGAGGTATTAATAACTAATTCGACTCTATCATTTTGTTGAGGATAAATTTGACAATTCACTGTGGGATATTGTGTGTATGTTTTTTTATCTAAGCGTTGCCAGATTAAATTATAAAAAGTTGCTTCAACAAGTTTATAATTCGGCATAAATTCTCGATAAAACCACCAATTTGCCCGACGACTCCAGGTTTCCCATGAATAAGCATCTTCTCTTAAGGTAGTAATATATTCAGGTTGAAATTCTTGCCATTTTGTTAAATATTGCTTTCTCGCTTTCTCCCCCAAAGCATGAATAATATAATCAATTTGAGTAGGATTAATTGCACCGATAATGGTATCTATTCCTGTTGTATAAGTAGATAACATTTTTTGTTGAGCAGGGGTATTTTGTAACTGTTCTTTTAAGTCATGGGCAATCTTAACACTGGCTTGCCATTTAGGAGATAACCAACCGCCTAATTCGTCTACCTTGATATATCCTTTTTCCGCAGAAGGTAAAGTATGAAAAGTATAATAACCCAGAAAATGAATTAAGGGCAAAATGAGATAGATTAATAATAAAAATGGCATCATTTTTTGAGGATTAAGATTAACTATTGGTGAGAATCTAACCCTAAATCTGAAACGACGGGCGCATAAATAAATTGCTAACGGGATGGTGAAAAAAGAAACAATAACACTGAGTAGAAAATAACGAACACTTAAGGTTCCACCGATAGAAGAAAGAAGCCCTGCCATATAAACAGTTAAGCTAATATAGATTAAAATTAAATACTTAAGGCGATAAGTTTGAAAATAGCCTTTGATAATAATGATGAAAATACTGCTAATATAAATTCCCGAAAATCCTATCAATAAAGGATGTTGAAAAAAATCCTGAATCGCAAAAATTTTATTATAATTTTTAAACCAGAGATAATACCACAATTGATCTCCTGCAACACCTTTGAAATTACTCTCTAACCATTGAAAGAGATGACCTTGGGTTAATAACATTCCTCCTAAATAAAAAGCTAGGATTGTTGATAATATTATGGAAATAATTTTACTGAAAATCTTGGTTTTATCTTGAGTGAAAAGATAAAGGATTGTTAAAAGACTTAAATTAAATGCAGAAGGAATACCATAATCATTTGACCAAAGTGGTTGCAGCCCTATTAAATACCCGATGCCGACATAAGTAAATCTTGATTTAGGCAAAAAATTCCCAAGTATTAATAAAAGAAAACTTGTTAAAAAAGGTAAGAAACTACGAACACTCAAGTTACTCGTTCCGGGTCCAACAATTTCATTCACTAAGGGAAATTTTTCCAAGAAGAAGGAGAGGATAATTACCATTAAAGAAGATGCTAAAAGTGAACGAAGTATTGTGAATCCATAACAGAAAAAAAGTATTCCTAAATCCCAAAAATGCACGCTTAAAGTTAAGACATAAATACTCATCTGAGAAGCTGAAAAATTGCTCCCAAACAGAAACGTTAAAAAGGTACTGAGATATGTAGGACCTAAACCCAAATAGGGATTAAAATCCCTTCCTAATTTTTCTCCTAGTAAGATACGACGAATCGGATTATAAGTTTGAAACGCACCATTAAAAGGAATGTAATCTAAAATTAAACGGTGATAATTAGCGACTAAAAAAATAGATAAAATCAGTGATATTAAAGCAATAGAAGGTAAATATTTTTGCCAATTAATACTTCTGAAGTATGATTTTTTTTGTTTCATAAATGAACCTTATCTTTATTTTTATCCTACATTCCGCACGACAAAATGTAGTATATAAGAAGGAGTCAGGAGACAGGAGACAGGAGACAGAATTTTAGAAGAAAATCATAGCTGCCGTGATTGAGTAATCATGTATAGCAAGTATTTATGCGTAAATTTTTTACTCGGAAGATCGATCAACGAAAAAAGTAATTAAGATGATTTGCATAGTATAAATATTTACCAAGCTACGGGTTTATGTACTACTTTTAATGTTACAAGTTGACGTGCGGAATGTGGGTTTTATTATTTAAAGATATAAACCGTACGAAAAAAACTGTAGAAAAATGAAACAGCCTTTATCTTAATATTGGATTAACCAACACTGGCTGTACGGCGCAGCTCACTATTCCCTCGGCACTAAATGCCTCTGGGAATTTCTTTCTGATTATCTGAATACTGCCATTGACGTCAGCATTGATCGCTTTACCTTTTGAACTTCTAAACAAACCACGTTTGACTCGTTTTCCCACATACAATTCATGCTTACAGGGCAATTCCAGGTCAAGTGCAGAAGTTTTACTGGTGTAACTTTCTTCAGTTTCAATGACTTTTACCCCAACCAATTGACACTTATAAGTTATCTGTTGAATTAACTTATAGTGAGGTATTTGAGTAAAATTTTGGTTGTTTTTTTTGCCGATGTTTGCACCTTGTTTCCAGTTATCATTTTTTCCTATGACTACAGTACCAATATTATTTGTGGTTAAATACTCAACCACTAAGAAACTGGTGTTATGCAGATAATTCTCGACAAAACGGTTCCGACGATAACTTAATGCTTCTATCTTTCCGCTGCTTTTTCTGTTCCCTTTGAGATGGCTTTGGTACTTGGCTTTACGCTTATTATAAAGTTGATTAACACTTTTTAGTGGCTTCCCGTTAACAAGCATAGGTTTAACACCGGGCTTGTTTGTAGATAGAGCTACCTTACGGTCAATCCCTAAGTCAATCCCGGCTACATATCTTGAGTGTATTTGTGGCTGAAGAGTTTTTTCATAGACTACTTCAATTATATAGCAGCTAGTAGCAGGTACTATCCTGACTTCGATTACAGTTTCCACAACTACAGGTATTTTGATATCACTCATAGATAAGTGACAAATACCATCTTTTAGAGGGGCTTTGTAGACTGATTCTTTTGAATATATAACTACCCGATCGACCTTTGGTTTTGTCCTTATACTTTGGTATTTTTGGTTTACCTAAAAACTTACAGGGATGTTTTGACCATTCTTTGATTGCCTGAAAATAACCACGCCAAGTGGCAACCAAGCATTTTATTATTTGTTTTGATACTTTAGTTGGTAATGCTCTGTAGGCATCGCTATCTTTGGTGGCGTGGTATAGCTTGGTTAAACCTAGACTTTTTCCGCACTTGAAAAAATGCTGACGACAATGATAATTAGCCAAGTTGTACAAGTTTTTTGATTTAAAGGCTAACTCATCACACACCCGCCAAAAGTTATGTGTTCGGTTAATAATATGTCTGTCAACAAGTCGCATTCACCCGCTATAATTCATCTTAAGTCCTATACCTGTTTAATATTACAACACTTTTCTACAAATAGCAACTACTTTCTACAATTTTCATTCAACAGTTAATCACCCTTTCAAAAACTAAATTTTTTTTGATAATAATAATTATTCTTATAGAGGGTGTGGGTGAGCGATATAGCTGCCACCACCATCCTCCGCCAACGCTCACCCACACCCCTTTTTTAGTTGATTTTTATGTCAATACTGTTGCTTGCTAACACCAAAAAATATGGACTATCCTAGACAAACATCTACAAAATGTCTAGGATATGACACAATGGCAAATAGGTAAAAAAATTAGGAACCAGTGTTAAAACTTGAGGGGTTATATCATGTCCGGTTGAACAGTTACAAATAAACTACTCAGAATTCAGAATTCAGAATTCAGAATTCAGAAGGGAAGAAAGAAGAAAAGAAGGAGAAAGTTTTTTTATCACTAATTATCCGGACATGATATTACACATGATGGAATGATATTACCAAAAATTAGTTTAGACTTTGACTAAAAAAAACCATTAATTAGTCATTCTAGTAATTATCAAATCCAAAATCCTGTTCATCAAAAATATAAAATCATTCGTCACTGTGCAACGCCAAACTTGAGTTCATGTCAAAGCTATAGCAAATATTATTGACACAAAAAGGCAAGCTCTGCTAACCTTGAGTAAAGTAATTCAATGTAAGTAATGGTCAAATCTCACGGTTCCTTAACAGGGATAGAAGCCAAAATTGAATATCATCCTGCATTTGAGGAACTAGGAGCATTGTATGAATCCTGGAAACGTTCTGCTGTTAACTGGATGCAAACTGAGAAATTATCAGAATCTGAACTAGAAAAGCGTCTTATGAAGCAGTTTAACATTCAATGGGCATGGGCTGACTCAATTGCTACTGAAGCACGAATATGTTTAAACCAATTAAAAACAGCTAAAAAAAACCATTATTCTAAATTAGAGTTACAAATTCAAGCTAAAACAACTGCTGCCAAAAAACTCATCATTAAACTAGAAAAAACATTAAAATTAGCAACAAAAAAAGGTTTTCCACATATACAAGCTCGAAATAAATTTCATAATCAACTGCTAGGCATAAATTGCAAAATTCAGAAAATAGCTAGTCTGAAACGAAAATTAAAGAAGTTAAAAAACACAGAACGTTTACATATTTGCTTTGGCTCATCGAAATTATTTAATGCTCAACATAATTTAGTAGAAAATGGATATAAAACTAGACATGACTGGAATGTAGATTGGAGAAAAAAACGCTCAGGCAGGTTTTTCTGTGTAGGAAAATCTCAGTTAGGCGGTGGAACTATGATGAAAATTTTCCCATTACAAGAGAATGGGTTATATCAATTACAAGTTCAACTACCGAGACCATTACAAGGCAAATATGGCAATAAAATACAGCTAGAATTTAGTGTTTCAAATAGGGATGGCAGATTAAGAGCCACAGATTTAGATTATGCCATAAACAATTTCAAACCAATCACAATTTCTATTTTTCGTAGAGAACATAAACAGGATAATTGGTATATACATCTTTCTACTTATGTACAAGAAATACCAGTAGTTCATACTAGAAAAAATGGCTGTATAGGTATTGACTTTAATGCTGATTCAATTTCAGTTACTTATGTGAAGTGGGATGGAAATATTGAATATTTAGAAGAAATCCCGTATAAATGGAAAAATCAAACAACAGGACAACGACAAGCATTCATGAGAAATATTGTTTGTCAAGTTGTGTTCTTAGCAGAGTTTTTTGAATGTGCAATAGCCATTGAGTCTCTAGACTTTAGTAAGAAAAAGTCCAAGATGAGCGAAGAAAGCAAAGTTTACAATGAAATGCTTGTCTTATTGGCTACGGGAATCTTTAGAGAAGCTTTAGAGTCACGCTGTAGAAGATTTGGAGTAGAATTAATCAAAGTTAATCCAGCTTTTACCAGCGTAATTGGAATGATTAATTATATGGCTAAATACGGCCTTAATAGTGGCACTGCTGCTGCTTTAGTAATTGGCCGTAGAGCGTTAAAGTTATCAGAAAAAATACCAAAGTGTTTGTTGAGACCGGAGGATGTCAACAAACATGATTGGAGTCATTGGAGGCGAGTTGCTAGTTTTATTAAACTACATCGTATCCGAAGGACTCAACTTTTTCAGTGGAGGAAAGCTCTTGAGGGTATCCTCACCCATAGTTTATGGGCGGAACATCAACTTTCACAGCAAGTACACATTGAAACGGGTGAGTAATGAATCATTTGCAATCACCGATGGCAGATGTCTAGCGCGTGTCTAGTTTTCAAGAAGGTGATAGTAGCCATCAATCATACTATATGCTAAAAAAAAGTCGGTCCACTAACCTAAATAGACCGACTACAATGGATTTTTTTTCATTATATGAGCTACATTTTAAACAATTCCCTACTCCCTACTCCCTACTCCCTACTCCCTACTCCCTTATTTATAACTATTCAACCGGACACGATATAATTTTGTCTAAAACCAATGGTCTCACCCATAGCGGAAACGGGAGCAATATGCTCCCACTGTAGAATTAAACCTTAGCTAATTGGAACACAGCTCCTAAACCAGATGCCATTTCCTCTGGAGAAATTTTACCATCCTGATTGATATCTAGAGCATCAAATACAGCATCAGTTCCTGCCCACTCTTCACGAGTGATGAAACCATCACCATCTAGATCATAGATATGGAAAATATCTTCTGCTGCATGAGTGACTCCCTCTAAACGAGTCAAGCGTTCTGCCAACAGATTTTCTAATGATGCTAATGCCTTGGAGAAACCTTTGATGCCTTCATCCAGTTTTTGAGATGCCATCCGGTTTTCAGCGTGCATCTTATCAAATGTCTCTTTGTCTAGGGCAATTTTTTCGGCATCAGACTCAGCCGCTTTCTCCACAGAAAGTTTCGTCGGTAGTTCCCCTGTAGTTGATTCTAGTTCACCCAATAAACCAGGTGAAATAGTCAATAAGTCGCAACCTGCTAATTCTGTGATTTCACCAATGTTGCGGAAGCTAGCTCCCATAACTTCAGTCTTGTAACCAAATTTCTTGTAGTAGTTGTAGACTTGAGTCACAGATAATACACCAGGATCTTCTGCAGGAGGATAAGAGTCTCGCCCAGTTTCTTTTTTGTACCAGTCTAAAATTCTACCTACAAAGGGAGAAATCAGAGTTGCTCCTGCTTCAGCACAGGCGATCGCCTGATGCAGACCAAATAGTAGGGTTAAATTGCAATGAATACCCTCTTTTTCTAATACTTCTGCTGCCTTGATACCTTCCCAGGTAGAAGCAATTTTAATCAAGATGCGATCGCGAGAAACTCCTGCTGCTTCATACTGAGCAATTAAATCTCGTCCTTGAGCTATTGTTGATTCTGTATCGTAGGATAGTCGTGCGTCAACTTCTGTAGATACTCGCCCTGGAATAATCTGTAAAATCTTCAGTCCAAAAGCAACTGCCAGTCTCTTAAATGCTAAATTTGCCACATCAGAAGGAGTTACATCTGTGCCCAACTCTTCCCTTGCTTTTTTCAAAGTTTCATCCACAATTTCCTGATATTGTGGCATCTGAGCTGCAGCAGTAATTAATGAGGGATTAGTAGTAGCATCCCGTGGTTGAAATTTTTCAATTGCTTGAATATCCCCTGTATCAGCAACAACGATGGTTACTTCTCGTAATTGTTCGAGTAAATTCTTAGCCATTTATTTCTGCTCCATAAAACCGATATAAAATGTCATAAAAAGTGACATTTTAATGTTTACTTCCATATATTATACCAGATTATAGCCAACAGTTACTAGCCTTTTGAGAATAAGTTGCTTACTTATAGTATTATATCAGAACAAAATTTTAATTCATCATGGACTGGATAAAATTATCGGTATGCTAATTTTTGTGTTTAACTTTATGCAGGACTTACCAAATTAACTTCCAGATTTTTGTGCTTTAACATACACTATCAATTTGTCAAATATATTATTGTTAAGAGCATATAGTTAAGTTCAAAAAAAATCGTCACCAAAGTTATTTAAGTATTAGACATCTCCAGAAAAGAGGGAGTAGGGAGTAGGGAGTAGGGAGTAGGGAGTAGAGAACCCACCCCTAACCTCCTGCTCCCAGGAGTAGGGCTGTTTCATTCTCGATAGACACGGGGACGCGGAGAAACCGAGACACGGGGATGGAGGCTTTTAAGCGGCGTTGAACCAAATATTCTCTTAGAGCTTAAAGAGGCTTATTGGCGCTCAAAATCGGCAAATTTTGGCAAATTTCACTGTTCCACTATCCCCATTACTCCCATTCTCCCGCTCATCCTTAATC
>NZ_JAAHHG010000351.1 GCF_010692555.1 Okeania sp. SIO3B5
TGGTCAGCAAACTCAATTTCTTCAATATGAAGAAAAAAGCACCTTGGATAGAAGCTTTGGAAGCAGCAGGTTTTCATGATGTTGATGGGAAGTTATTAAACCTCTGTTTGAATATTTGGAATTTTGCTTAGAGCAGGTTTGTGCTGATAATGAGTTAGGTTCCTTGTTACGAGCGTTGGAAGGGGAATATATTTTACCCGGGCCCGGAGGCGACCCCATTCGGAACCCGGATGTTTTGCCTACTGGTAAAAATATGCACGCCCTCGACCCCCAGTCTATTCCTACTGCTGCTGCGGTTAAGTCGGCAAAAATTGTGGTTGACCGTTTATTGGCACGGCAAATGCAAGAAAATGGTGGGCAATATCCAGAAACTATTGCTGTTGTGTTGTGGGGAACTGACAATATCAAGACTTACGGCGAGTCACTTGCTCAGGTAATGTGGATGGTAGGTGTGAAACCTGTACCTGATGCTTTGGGTAGGGTGAATAAATTGGAATTAATTCCATTGGAGGAATTAGGTCGTCCTCGTGTTGATGTGGTGATTAACTGTTCCGGTGTATTCCGAGATTTATTTATCAATCAAATGAATCTTTTGGATAAAGCTGTGAAAATGGCGGCAGAAGCAGAGGAACCGGAAGAGATGAACTTTGTCCGGAAGCACGCTCTGAAGCAAGCAGAGGAATTAGGAGTAAATTTACGTCAAGCTGCAACGCGGGTATTTTCTAATGCTTCCGGTTCCTATGCTGCGAATGTTAATTTGGCGGTGGAGAATAGTACCTGGGAAGATGAGTCGGAATTACAGGAAATGTATTTGAAGCGTAAGTCTTTTGCTTTTAATTCTGATAACCCTGGAATGATGGAGGATAACCGGAAAGTATTTGAGTCAGCGTTGAAAACTGCGGACGCGACATTCCAGAATTTAGATTCGTCAGAAATTAGTTTGACCGATGTGAGTCATTATTTTGATTCCGATCCGACTAAAATTGTAGCGACTCTCCGGGATGATGGGAAAAAACCATCTTCTTACATTGCGGATACAACAACAGCGAATGCTCAGGTGCGGTCTTTGTCAGAGACAGTACGTTTGGATGCTCGGACAAAAATGTTGAATCCAAAATGGTATGAGGGGATGTTGTCTCATGGTTATGAAGGAGTGCGGGAGTTGTCAAAGCGTCTTGTGAATACTATGGGATGGAGTGCGACTGCTGGTGCTGTGGATAATTGGGTTTATGAGGATGTGAATGAGACCTTTATTAAAGATGAGCAGATGCAGCAACGGTTGTTGAATTTGAATCCGCATTCGTTCCGGAAGATGGTGACTACATTGTTGGAAGTGAATGGTCGCGGTTATTGGGAGACCAGTGAGAGTAATTTGGATCGGTTGCGGGAGTTGTATCAGCAAGTGGAGGATAGAATTGAAGGAATAGAATAATTAATGGATAATGGATAATTCATAATTAATGGATAAGGAAAGCTATCTCTAATTATTAATTATCTATTGGTAGGGTGGGTGAATATTTGCCCGCCCTACTTTGTATTACTGCAGTTTGTAAAATATCTTTTTTCTGTAAAAATGGAACTACACGCATACACTAGAACAATTTCCGATCTATTTTCCGTAAAAAAGAAGTATGTTGTCCCTAGATTTCAAAGAGAATACTCATGGGATACAGAGCAGATATCCGAGCTATGGGATGATATAGTTTCAAATATTTATATCAATAATAATGATGATAACTTTAATCATGAAGAATATTTCATTGGTTCACTTGTTCTTGTAGGTGATGATAAGTCCGTAGAAATGCAAATTGTTGATGGACAACAACGCCTTACAACATTGACTATTTTACTTTCTACTCTTTGTCAAAGATTTGTAGAGATTAATAAAAATAATATAGCTGAATCTATCTATGAAAACTATATTGCGGGAAAAGATGATGATGGTAAATACTATTTTAAATTACAAAATGAGACTCCTAAACCTTTTTTTCAAACAGTCATTCAAGATATTGATAAAAAAAAAGGAACCCCAAATTCTAATGAAGAACACACTCTTTTAGATTCATACAATGAGTTTTATTATTACACCTCTAGAGACTCTCTCAATAAGAGATTTAAAAACTATTGTCTAGATGATAAGTTATATGAAAATCTTTTGAAGGCAATTAGAGATCAAGTTGTTAAGTATTTGAAAGTTATTTTTATAACTGTTAAAGAAGAAGAAGATGCTTACACAATCTTTGAAACTTTAAATGCGAGAGGAATGGACTTAAGTTTTGTTAATTTAATAAAAAATAAAGTTTTCAAAACCTTAAAAACAACTCACCCGGATGACTTTGCCAAAACTAACTGGAAAAAGTTGACAAATATAATAGATTTAGGAGATGGTGTAGGCAGTCTAGAAACTTTTGTAAGGCACTGGTGGATATCTAGATATGATTATACAAGCGGAGATAATGTTTACAAACATTTTAAAAAGCGGTGGAATAACAGGGAAATAGGTGAAAACTTTTTAGGCGAGTTAGTAAATGATGCTGATTTGTATGTAAAAATCTCATCTCCTATTACAGAAGATTTTAAGCAACAAGAAGAAAAAGACCTATATAGATCTTTACTGGCATTAAAAATTTTCAATGTTAGTCAACAAAAACCTTTCATACTAAGCCTCTTTAAAACTTTAAAGGAGAAGAAAGTAAAATTATCTCAGGCAAGAGAAATTCTGGCTTTTATTGAAAAATTTCACTTCTCTTTTAATGCTATATGTTCTATGAGACCTTCAGGTATTGAGGGTAGTTATTCTAAAGCTGCTAGAAAACTATTTGAAGGAACCAACAAACGAGATTGCGGAGCAGCAATAGACGAGCTAAAACAACAACTAGAAAAACGACTACCCGATAAAAAAATTTTCATAAATAATTTCTCTAAATTGAGATATGTCAGTAAATATACTAAAAAGAAAAAACTAATTCAATATATTTTTAGCTATATTGAATCGACCAAACAAACAACTAATGAATTTAAGCCTGATAGCATGACATTGGAACATATATTACCTCAGTCATCTAATGCGGAATTTGTAGGTTTTATTGGTAACTTATTACCTTTAGGAGGAGAATTAAACGAAAAAGCTGCTAATAAGGAATTTCTTAAAAAGATAGACATATACAAGGAATCAAATTTTGCATTAACGCAAGAATTTGCTCAAAGTGTTCCTCAAAAATGGGGAAAAGAAGAAATTAAAAAAAGAACAAATTATCTGGCTGAATATTGTTACGACTTGATGTGGAATGATGGCAACCCATGATTTATGAAATAATTCTCTACTGGAGTCAAGAAACAAGAGCATTTATAGCAGAAGTACCTGAATTAACAGGTTGTATTGCTGATGGAAAAACCTATCAGGAAGCACTGCAAAATGTAGAAATAATTATGCAAGAATGGATTGAAACTGCTCAAGAATTAGGACGAGAAATTCCTACACCAAAAAATCGGTCAATATTGACATAGATAAAACAGGCGATAGAACTCCGTTCCGCTTTGCGATCGCCTTCCTCATAACAAGAGCGATCGCCACCATAAGCCAACCAAAAATACCTGCTACTTTTACACCAACGAACGTAATTGACTACCAGGAGCGGGGGCACCTCTTAATAACCCCTCAGTGCTAATATCTTCGTCTATTTCTTCCCAATGAATACCATAACCACCACCACATATTTCCCATGCTTGTAGTTGTTCTGGAGTTGCTTTTAATAGACGAGGATACCAAGCTAAAGGAACTGTAATAGTACGTCCATCCATCAGTTCAACACTGAAAGTATCCTCTTGTATTTGTACATTTTTAACTCGCTCATCAGCTTGAGGTGTTGAAATACTCATCCCATTTATCCAAAAAATTTTGTTGATTAAATTCGACGATTGATTGAATTTTTCTTAATTCTTTAGGACTAAATCCAATATTTTTAGCTAGAGATACAGAAGATAACCATAATTTGGCAGAAAGATTATCTCTATCAACATGAATATGTGGTGGTTCATTTGGTTCATGGCTATAAAAGTAAAAGCGATATGCTTCAAATCTTAGAACAGTTGGCATTTTTTACCACTAAAATTTACTTTATTAATAGCATATATTGTCAAGCTTTGCAATTCAGGTAGAAATAATTATGCAAGAATGGATTGAAACTGCTCAAGAATTAGGACGAGAAATTCCTACACCAAAAAATCGGTTAATATTGACATAGATAAAATAGGCGATTCTCTAGTTAATTACATATTCAATCAGACATAATAAAAATGTACAGAGCAATTAGATTGAATTTGTAGTAAAGTATTGAATGAAGTTTTTTTTGACAAAATTTGAGAAAAGGAAAATCTAGATGACAAATAAAACCTGCTTTGATGTTTTTGAGCAGTGCGTGTTCGTTGTCCAGGGAGGTGAACTCATTGAATCTGTAAGCCGTAAAGATAAAGAATTTCATTTTCAAGACTGGTTTAAAAAACGTTTGCAAAATATTCCAGTTCATTTTGAGGAGTCAGGGAGGAATAAATATCCAGATTTTTGCTTAGTCGAGTCAACTGAAGGTTATGAGGTTAAAGGTTTGGCTTGGCCAGGCCGTGAACGTGACTACGATTGCAATAGCCAAGTTCCAACAGGTTATCACAATGGCAGGCAAATATTTTATGTTTTTGGTCGTTATCCTGCTGATTTGTCAGTTTATCCAGATAAAGTGAACGGAAACCGACAGTATCCAGTAATCGATCTAGTAATCTGTCACGGTGATTTTCTGAATGCAGAACACAACTATGTCCACAAGAATAAGAGCGTCAAAGGTTTTGGCAGTTATGGAGATATTATGATTCGTGATCGCAAAATGTATGTAGCTCCAACACCTTTTGCACTAACCGAAGGAACAACTGGTTTAATGACTCTCATTGTGCCTGATAGTATGGATGCTGACTCTAGGTTTCAAGAAGTCGGTCGGTTAAGTCGTTTTGAAGCAGACACTCTAGTAGTCGGCTACTGCTTTGACTTGGAGACTAACGAACTTAAAGCCCAAATGCGTCCTAACCCCAATGCAGGAAACGAACATAAATTTATAGCATATAGGCTCACTAACCAAGGTTCAAGGTTTGTAACAATGGCAGGTGTTACTCAAACTATTGATGAAAGTATCGAAGGTAATGAGTAATGAATCTAAATATTAAACAACTTCTATTGACTCCACCCCATGCAACTACAGCAATTGAATGTGACTTCCCGATTCTTGAAATTAGCCAATTAGCAGAGCGAGAGAGTTGGCGTAAGGAGATTAATCGCCCAATATATCACATTCATAAATGGTGGGCGACACGCTTGGGAACAGTATTTCGTGCCATTAATTTAGGAGCTTTGAGTCGCCCTAGTACTAATATTTGGAATAATTTCTATGAAACTCACCAATTCACCAACAAAGTCGTACTCGATCCATTTATGGGGAGTGGTACAACTCTAGGGGAAGCAGTTAAACTGGGAGCTAAGGCAATAGGTTGCGATATTAACCCCATCAGCACTTTTCTGGTTCGTCAAGCATTTACTAGAGTTCCAGAAACAGAACTTCACGCTACATTTACTCGTCTTGAGCAGAAGGTTGCTCCCGATATTCGTCATTATTATCAGACTAGAGACCCACATACTGGGGAATTGATACCAGTGCTTTACTTTTTCTGGGTCAAGACTGTGGTAACACCAAAATTTGAAACGATTCCACTTTTTTCTAGGTATGTATTTTCACAGAATGCTTACCCCAAGAAAAAGCCGAAAGCTCAGATTATTTGTCCCAACTGTTGGAATGTAATTGAAAATAGGTATGATGCAACCAGCCTAATATGTCCTCATTGTCAGCATTCCTTCAATCCTCAAAAAGGACCTGCATCGGGTCAATACATAACTGCACAAGATGGTACTCGCTACCGTATTAAAGACCTTTTACCATCTAATGGCAACCCACCAGTGCATCGGTTGTATGCTATTATGGCCTTACGTCGAAATGGTGAAAAAGTTTACCTTCCAGTGAGAGAGGAAGATTTATCATTGTATGCTGAGGCTGAAGCCAGGCTAAAATCTGAGACATTGCCACTACCAACTTTGAAAATTAGAGATGGATATAATACCAAGCAAGCTCGTAGTTATAATTACACCTACTGGCGCGACTTTTTTAATTCTAGGCAATTATTATGCCTGGGACTGCTGTTGCAAGGCATCCTGGAAATCAAGGATACAGCTATTCAGGAGCAAATGTTATGTCTATTTTCAAGCACTTTGGAGTTCAACAGTTTGTTTTGTAGTTTCAAAGGTGAGGGTACTGGTGCTGTGCGACATACCTTTTCAAATCATATATTAAAGCCCGAACGCACTCCCTTAGAAAACTCAGTGTGGGGAACGGATAAAAGCAGTGGTACTTTCAGTACCCTATTTGAGTCGCGCTTGATGCGAGCAAAACGCTATCTGGACTATCCTTTTGAAATTAAACGTAACTTAACTGTTAAGCAGAAAGCATCCCAAAAACCCCTAGCAAGTCAAAGTATTAACGTTCAGACAGTAAAAACGTGGGAGCAATTTGATAATAGGGAAAATAGTCTGATGGTAATTAATGGTGACAGTTCCTACTTACCCTTACCTGCAAAATCCGTTGATGCAGTTGTTACCGATCCCCCTTATTTCGATTTCATTCATTACAGCGAGTTAAGTGATTTCTTTTTTGCCTGGCTATCTCCTGTTCTCAAAGATCGCTATCCAGAGTTTGCCAAACCTAATTCATCAAACCAGGGAGAAGTTCAAGATAAAAGTCCCCGTATATTTGCCAGACAACTTGCTTCAGTTTTTTCTCAGTGTAGTCGTGTACTTAAAGATAATGGAGTGTTGGTATTCAGTTTTCATCACTCCAAAGCTGAAGGATGGGCTGCGATTTGTGAAGCCATTACGATCGCTGGAATGCTTGTTTTTGCAACACATCCAGTTTATAGTGAGTTACGCACAGCAACCTCAAAGACAGCAGCCAAAAGCCCTATCTGTCTAGATGCAATCTTAGTTTGTAAGAAATATTCCTCATTTAATGTACGTCTAGATGAGCAGACTTTAATAAGTAAGACTGAAACTTTAGCTAAAAAACTCGAACAGGGTGGAATAAATATTTCTGAAGCCGATCGTTTTGTTATACTTGCTTCACAGATATTAATCCCTCTCTCTCAACAAAAAAGAGATTTTAATTTTGTGTGTAATGCTCTACAACAAATACATCAACTTGCTCAAAAATCTTGGAACTCTAAATTGGCTATCTAGTCTTAAATTTTAATGACAAAAATTGGATATATAGTTTAAATGATGAATAGCTTACCGTCTAGAAAATTAAGCCAATGCTACACTACGAAATAATCCTCTACTGGAGTCAAGAAACAAGAGCATTTATAGTAGAAGTACCTGAATTACCAGGTTGTATTGCTGATGGAGAAACCTATCAGCAAGCACTGGAAAATGTAGAAATAATGATGCAAGAATGGATTGAAACTGCTCAAGAATTAGGACGAGAAATTCCTACACCAAAAATACGGTCAATATTGACATAGATAAAACAAGCGATCGCTTTCCTCATGACAAAAGCGATCGCCACCATAATCAAACTAACAATACCTGCTACTTTTATACCAACGAATGTACTTGACTATCAGGAGCGGGGGCGCCTCGTAATAATCCCTCAGTGCTAATATCTTCATCTATTTCCTCCCAATGAATACCATAACCACCACCACATATTTCCCATACTTGTAGTTGTTCTGGAGTTGCTTTTAATAGACGAGGATACCAAGCTAAAGGAACAGTAATAGTTCGTCCATCCATCAGTTCAACACTGAAAGTATCCTCTTGTATTTGTACATTTTTAACTCGCTCATCAGCTTGAGGTGTTGAAATACTCATTCCATTTCTCCAAAAAATTTTGTTGATTTAATTCGACAATTGATTGAATTTTTCTTAACTCTTTAGGACTAAACCCAATATTTTTAGCTAGAGATACAGAAGATAACCAAAATTTGGCAGAAAGATTATCTCTATCAACATGAATATGTGGTGGTTCATTTGGTTCGTGACTATAGAAGTAAAAGCGATATGCTTCAAACCTGAGAACAGTTGGCATTTTTTACCACTAAAATTTACTTTATTAATAGCATATATTGTCAAGCTTGGCAAAATGTAGAAATAATTATGCAAGAATAGATAGAAACTGCTCAAAAATTAGGACTAGAAATTCCGCTTTTTTGTGAAGTTTTGCTAATTTTTTTACTGCTTTAATTCTGTTTTTAGAACCAATAACTTTTTTACTGACTGCACGTTGATGACGAACTAATCGTTTTTTGGCTTGCCTGTAGGCTTTGACATTAGCAAATTTACTGCCATCAGAACAGGTTGCTAATGTATTTATGCCTATATCTACACCAATAGTTTCTTCAACTTTTTCTGTTGGTACGGGTTCAATATCATATTTAAAACTGATGTACCAATTATCTGCTCTTTTGGATATTCTGACATTTTTTACTTTGCAATTCGGCAAGATTTCGTAAGTTTTTACTACTCCTATTCTGGGTAATTGTATGTAGTTTCCTTGGAAAATCTTAATACTTCCTTCTAAGTATAGCGCTGTGCGCAGGCAACAGGCAACAGGCAACAGAGGGAATGAATTGCTGATAATATCATGTCCGGTTGAATAATTAGACTTTGGTGGAAGGAAGGCAGGAGGCAGGAGGCAGGAGGCAGAAGGTTTTCTTTCATTGTCACCTTAATTTTATACACGCTCCGATGCTACCGGACATGATATAATATAAGACTTTTAGCTATTTGGCCCCTCCTGCAATTTGTAAATATACCAGCGCTCATTGCTATAAAAGCTGTCTTTTCTACCTTTTTTCTTAAATTTTGGGAATCCACATTTAGGAATAGTTAGAAAGTTTTTAAATGCTCTCTCTAAATCCCTTAAGGCTTGTTGTGGGGCACATTTAGACACCTCATAATACCAGGGATTAATTGATTTGACTTCGGCTACTAAACCCTTATGCAGGGTGATGGCGCTTGGGCGTTTTTTAGTTTCTTCGTACTCAGTAATACAAGTTGCTAACCCCCAATTATAAGCAGTCAGGAGCTACTCCTGCGTGTTTGGCAAGTAGTGTTTTTTGCTTATTATTAACTTTTAATTTAGTCTTAATTGATTGCATTTCAATTGATTGGCCACCTCTTTTAAGAGTTTAATAAGTTAGACATAAATCTAGTATATCGCAGTAAATGTCTATTTATGTTAAACTTTGCCCTATTATTTTAATACTGTTGATAGCCCCAAATCATTACGGTTTCTCTGCTTCACAGATACTACTGGTTTCAATTGTTCGGGAGTCATTAGAGGATCGTGCTTAATTCTCTTACCATTTTTTTTAATTTTCTGTTGATTGACATGAATCATTGCCGATGGATTATTGCCAATTTATAGTTCTTCTAGATTTTTAAAACTAAGGCTGAGGGCAAGTCCCTAATTTCCAGTCAACGTAAAGGTGACGAGGATTGGTGTCTCTCAGCCATCTTACGAATTTCTTAAAGCTATTTGTATCATATACCCCTATACATCCAACAGTCCCAGGGGAGCCATACTGACGATTCCAGTCTATATGTATTTCGATCGCACTTCTTTCTGTTGTTCCAGGCTCTAGGAAGTCTAAAGGGACCGTAACAGGACCAATCCCGCTACTAAAAGTATTCCCTTCATAATTGTCTTTTCCGTCGCACCAGACGATGTTTCTTATGTACCATTTCCCCTCCGGTAATGGTTCTCCAGTCATTGCCCGACTTTGAGCTGCAGTCCTAAAAAATTGTCTGCTAGGAGTTCCAGAGCAAACCTCTAATCTATCTTGCAGTTTTCCCTCTTTAAAGTAATCTAGGTGCAGGACATAGCATCCATATTGATCTCTAAAAGATGATTGTGTTAGTCTCAGGTAATTCTGTTCTCTTTCAGGAGAGGGGGGAGAATTTATAGAATGTTTTGGTTGAGCAAAAACTTGATTTGGCTGTGGAACAAAGTCGATTGTCTTGCCAATAGGAATCTGTTTATTAGCAGGAGCAAATGCAAAGTTACCAGCACTATTATAATGTGACAATGCTTGAATTAATGTGCTTTTATTGAAGCTTTTTAACTTTAATATTTCCACCACTTTACTGCCATTCCAAGCTACAATTCCCGAACCTGCTAATGCTGTCTTGAAGTCTTCTATTAGAATTTTATTCGCTACTGGCATAAAGTGTGAATTTAGATTTGATTTTATATACCGACTCCCCTAATTATTGGGGTTTAACCAGCGTTTTGTGGGTCGCGATCGCCTGGATTTTATTCAACTTATGGCCAGTCTAAATTTATCGAACCCGAAAAAAATAGCAGAAGCTGTTCCAGCAAATCAAAATTGTGGACAGCTTAAGAATTAGA
>NZ_JAAHHG010000352.1 GCF_010692555.1 Okeania sp. SIO3B5
GGACTTTCACCCTCATGGTCATTAAGTTGTCAAGAGTTTTGATTCAACCAATACGAAAGGTTGACCTCTTGCTCCTCGTACACTTTGAATTGAGTTCTCCATTTTCCAAGGAAACGAATCGCACCCAGCCAGATTGTTTATATTCTACAGACCGACAATGCTTTTTGAATTTAGGATATCCTTTCTTTTTCGCTCCTTCCTTACCGCGACGATAAAAGTTACTAATCGAAGTCCAAGCTACTTCTACTGAGGCTTGTCTAGCTGATGAATTTAATTTGTTTGCAAAAGCAAACTCACTAGCTAATTCTTTACTCAGTTTGTATAAACGCGACTTATCTACTCCTTGGTTGTCTATCCAATATCTGACAGCTTTATTTCTAATAAACTGTGCTGTTCTGATAGCTTCATCCAAGGATTTATATTGATTTGATGTCCCGTTTAATAACTTAGCCTCTCTTACTAACATTCTTATCTTTTTGTTTCTATGCTATTATTTTAGCATATATTTTTCCCGATCAAAACAATTATTTGAAAAAAAATATTGATGCAGAAAAAGTCGCCCTAGAAGAAGGAGGCTTTAAACCCATTTTTTCGGTAAATTGCACAATTCTCTGAAAGCTTTAAAAATGCAGCATTCAATTATTGTAGTATGTGACAACCTTGCTTTTAGAAAAAAATGCAACAAAGCATCAAAAAAAAATAAATTCATCAATTCCAAGTTGAGTTAAAATATTCTCAATTTATCTTGTCTCAGTGAATGCATAAATTTAACATTTGACTTTAGTGATGCCTAAACCTTAAGATATCATAGATAAAATTTAATAACTTGTCAAAAAAAATGAAGATTTTTAGTAATCTACTTGCAGCTCCAGCAAAACCCAAACCCCGTCCTACTGTTAAGAAAAAACAACGTCGAGGAATAGAAATCAAATCTCAACGAGAAATAGAAATTATGCGACAATCATGTAAAATAGTCGCAACAGTACTCAAAGAAATTTCTCAAATTGTTAAACCAGGAATGACAACTGCTGACTTAGATGCCTATGCAGAAAAACGCATTCGAGAAATGGGGGCAACGCCAAGTTTTAAAGGTTATCATGGTTTTCCTGGTTCTATTTGTGCTTGCATAAATAACGAAGTTGTCCATGGCATTCCTAGTAAGAAAAAAGTTATTCGAGTTGGTGATGTTTTAAAAGTAGATACAGGTGCTTACTATCAAGAATTTCATGGAGACTCTTGTATTACTATTGGTGTAGTTGAAGTTGCTCCTGAAGCAGCTAAACTAATTCGTGTAGCAGAGGAAGCAATGTATAAAGGTATCGAACAAGTAAAAGCTGGTGCTTATTTACTCGATCTTGCAGGAGCTATTCAAGATCATGTAGAAGCAAATGGTTTTCGTATAGTCGAAGAATTTACAGGTCACGGTGTGGGAAGAAATTTACACGAAGAACCTTCAGTTTTTAACTCTAGAACTAAAAGTTTACCAAATGTGAAACTAAGAGCAGGCATGACTTTAGCTATTGAACCAATTCTGAATGCTGGTTCTAGGTTTACACGAATTTTATCCGATAAATGGACTGCTGTTACCGTTGATAATTCTCTTTCAGCTCAGTTTGAGCATACAGTATTGGTAACAAATACTGGTTATGAAATTTTAACAGATCGCTCTCAAATTAGATTTTAGGCATAAAACAGTTTTCAACTAATTAGCTGGACTTACACATAACCACTACGTCTAGTAGGGGTTAACGGCCGTCAACCCCTACAAATGGTGTTTGATTTCGTATTGTGCGTAAGTCCTGGTTACCACAAAAACAAATTTTAACTCCCCCGGCGGGAAGTCCCGCGCTCTCCCGTTTCGGCTGTCGCCGACATGAAAGGCGGAGGATGGTGGAGGCAGCTATTAGGGGAGCGGAGGGATGGGAAAGCCGGGCTAGGGTGTGCGGTTTTCCTATAATCCTGTTTGCTATAGCTATTGACAATTTATTAACACAGCAATTATAATAAATTATCATTTGATAAATCCTGGTAGATTCTGCCATGCTACTGAAATATAAGTACAAGCTCAAACCACACAAAACCCAAGCGGTGATTATATCTAATTGGCTATTCATGGCAAGGAAGCAATATAATTACCGTTTGGCTGAAAGGTTAAACTGGTTTGAAGCCACGCGCACACCAGTAAATTCTTGTCCTCTTAATGTTTCAGTAGTACCAGTAGAACGAATTTACCAAAACATTCCAGAGTTTAGGATACAAACCCGCGACGGTAGAAAAAAGGATAGTAATGGTCATCCGATAACTAGAAAAGGTGACAAACATCCCAACATAATAAATGGTTATGTAGCTTGGGAAACAGTACAGTCAGCCAACTTAGCACAAACTAAAAAACTCTTCGGTGAATACAAGTCCATGTACTCCCAGGTATTGCAAGATGTAATGAGCGCGCGTGCAAACTACGATGGAGAACTTTACCTTACCTGATAAAAACGGTAAAACCAGCGGCAGACCTAAATTTGTGCGATGTAGCAAGCTATGTGTTAGTAGCTTAGGATAAGCTGCACAACGAGTGGAGAGCCGTCTCTCCCAGTGGAGTCTGTCCCACTGTCCCCACGTAAAAGACTTGCAAAAGTCTAGTCACGCTAAAAGTAAGTAATGAAATTAGTGGAATGCAGACTACGAAAGTATTCAAGCCTGGAAGCCTAATCTGGGTAAGAGCTAGGGGAAGTAAGGAAGGGTTAATGAAAATGAATCATCGATGAGGCTTCGTCATGTCTGAAGAAGTGGAATAAGGCTTAAACACTTCAACCAAAAGGTACGTAGATAGGTCAGGTGGTCGAATTTTCCACAGGACGACAGAACAAAAGCTCTACCGAAGTATAGATGATACCCGACACCAAACGCGAATCTCACCACATGGAACTACAGAAACCCCTATAGATTCTTAGGATTATAATGGTCGAAAACCTAAGTAGGTCAATCGTAAGAAAGACGGAACTATCTAGAGGGAAAGGGATGTCTGAGAAAGCGAACGTCCTGGGTAATGCCAGGAATAGAGGTACTCTTCGAGAAGCCTAACGGCTACAAAATTTGCCTCACACTGAAAGGTGGCAGACTTCAGACAGGTTTTCAACGATAAACCAAAGTAATATGGAACTGAAACTATAGTGAAAGATAGAGTCCAAGAGGACATCGGAGCTAAAGAGACTTTAACAGAATGGTCACACATTGATTGGATGACCGTGACGAAAAAAGTTAAGAACCTGAGACAGAGAACTTATCGTGCGACACAAAAGAAACAGTGGAATAAGGTTAGAAGCCTACAGAAACTGTTAATCCGTTGTCACTCCAACCTGCTATTGTCAGTGTACAGAGTAACACAAGCTAATCAGGGGAAACGCACACCAGGCGTAGATGGTAAAGTAATTAAAACTCCCCAAGATAGAGTGAAACTTGTCAATCAGTGGAAGGAATACAAACCCTGGAAGGTGAAACCAACTAAAAGGATATATATCCCAAAGGCTAACGGAAAGAATCGACCATTAGGTATACCAACCATTGATGACCGCATTGCACAAGCAGTAATCAAAAATGCGCTAGAACCCAGTTGGGAAGCCAGATTTGAGCAAAACAGCTATGGATTCAGACCAGGTAGAGGTTGTCACGATGCCATAGAACAATGTTTCGCTAGATTACAAAATAATCGCGATACATGGGTATTAGATGCCGATATCAAAGGAGCATTTGATAATATCAGCCATGAATTTATACTTGAAAAACTAGGAAATATACCTGGAAAAGAATTAATAAAGCAATGGCTAAAAGCAGGATATATGGAAATGTCCAGTTTGCGGTGAACATTTATTTAACGGAGAAAATTTCGACACTCACCACAAGATAGAAGTAACTGAAGGTGGAAGTAATGAGATAGAGAATCTCATACATTTACACAAGAAATGTCACTTACATATCCATAGTGAGAAAAAGAAAAAAGTGTCCAAGAAAGCTTGAGCCGTATGAGGCGACGAGTTTCAAGTACGGTTCTGAGGGGAGGGGAGTATGGTGACATATCTCCTCTTACCCGACAAGGGGAAACATTATTATAATTCCTTCAGCTATCCTCAGTTATCAAATACCAAGATTGTTAAAAATACTAACGGTCGGTATTGTGTCAATTTACCAAAGATTGGTTTAGTGCCTTTTGTATACAATCGCCCAATACCAGAAGGATTCAAGGTTAAGACAGGAACAGTCATCCGTGAAGCGGATGGTTGGTATATCAGCTTAACGATAGAAGATCAGGCTATACCTTTGAGGCGTGCAGAAATTCAACCCACCTCAGATAACTCAAAGGGTATTGATTTAGGATTGTTACACTATGCTGTTACCAGTGATGGAGAATTTCTGGAAGTTCCTAAGTTTTTTAGGTTCTCTGAGCATCGTTTATCTAAACTTCAGGTGAGACTGGCCAAAAAGTCCAAGCATTCCCAACCTTGGAAAATTATCAAACGTAAAATAGCTAAACTGCATCAGTTGATAGCTAGACAACGGTTAGACTGGCAATTTAAACTGGCTTATCATTTGTTGAGTGATGTAAGTGTGATATTTCTTGAAGACCTACAAATAGCTTCTTTAGTCCGACGTTGCAAAGCCAAACTAGGTGACAATGGTCAATTCTTACCCAACGGTCAATCAGCCAAGTCAGGATTAAATAAGTCTCTACAAGATGCAGCTTTTGGTAAGTTTGTTCAGATTTTAGAATATGTTGGGTGGAAACTTGGCAAAAGAATTATCAAAGTAGATCCAAGAGGTACATCTCAACATTGTTCGAGGGTTGATAGTGTTTCTAAAAGCTTATCAGAGCGCTGGAATTCATGTCCTAAATGTGGTCAAGAGTTAGATAGGGACTATAACTCAGCCACCCCTCTAGCTCCCCTCCCGGGAGGGGATGGGGGTGGGTTGGATTATTATCAACACAGGGGGAGGACATCACCTCTGTCAAAACGGCGGTCAGGGTTTCCCAGGCTGAAGAATCCCGCGTTGTCCCGTAAGGGCAAGGTCGGGAGTATGTCAATCAAGTATTGTTAACCTTATATTATTTTAACCCCGATAATAATGAAAATTAGCTAAATTATAAATAAAGTAGTAAAACTAAAATAAATTATGATATCTCAAATGATTCAAGCCGAAAATGACAGCCAAGAAAAATTAAAAATATCAGGAAAAATACTATTAGTAGATGATGAACCAGGATTACGGGAAGCTGTACAAGTTTACTTAGAAGATAGTGGATTTAATGTAAACGTTGCCAGTAATGCTAATGACGGATGGGATATCCTGCAATCATATTTACCGGACTTAGTAATTACAGATATTATGATGCCTCAAATAGATGGTTATCAATTCCTGCAAAAATTACGAGAAGATCCAAGATTTAAAGCTTTACCAGTAGTATTCTTGACAGCCAAAGGAATGACTACAGACCGCATTCAAGGTTATCAAGCAGGTTGTGATGCTTACCTTTCTAAACCCTTCGATCCTGAAGAGTTAGTAGCTATAGTCGAAAATTTGTTAGAACGTAGAATGGTAGCGAAAACCACGAATGAAGGTGAAAATACTTCAGATATAGCTGTTTTAGCAAGTCAAATTGCCGAAATTAAAGCTATGTTGATGGGTAAAAATACGATCGCTCAAACCCCATCACCAATTAAAATAGATTTAACCCCAAGAGAACAAAGTGTTTTAGATTTAGTAGCTAGAGGACTAATGAATAAAGAAATAGCTAGAGACCTAAACACCAGTGTCCGCAACGTAGAAAAGTATGTCAGTAGATTATTTACTAAAACTGGTACAAACAGTCGAACAGAATTAGTTCGTTATGCTCTAGAACATGGGTTAACTCAATAATTATGTATCCACTCAATATGATGGGGTAGGCAATGATTTATAGTTGCCAAGACCAACCAAAGGAATTAAAAACAGAGCAATACAGATGATGCTATCTATACTTCCTATGGCACTTCAGTTATTAAGTAATAATAATAGTTGAATCATGTTGACAACGATTATCGGCATTAAACGAAGATATCTTATCTCTTTTTACTCTACTCCCTACTCCCTACTCCCTACTCCCTACTCTCAAGGAGATGTAGCAAGAATGCATGATAAATGGTATAATGAGCCTTTGATTTAACCATTAAACAAAGATAGCTGAAGTAAAGTATAAATAAAATCCCCAAAGTTTGTAATTCTATATTATTTACCGAAGAATTGGGTTTAAAGCCTCGCCCATAAGCAGGGGACTTTTTAGTTGTTTTTTTTGAATACATATGCTATCTTTTTGTTATTAGTCGCGGGTGGGCAGTCCGAGACAAAAAACGGACGCAGAGGCAAGCGTAACCCACCCCCATCCCCTCCCGGGAGGGGAGCAAGAGGGGTGGGTTCAGCAGCCTGTGTTAGCGGAGCTTTGCGAAGCGCAAAACGTCAACCCACCGAGGAGCTTAGGCTCGGTAGGAATCCCCCTGCCTAACAGCCGGGGAGGATGTCAAACACAGAAGTGCTCTAGATAGTCTAAAATACAGTCATAGTGCTGGCACTAAAAATGGTAAGTCAACCTGTCTAACCTTCCCGGCCAAGGCTTCAGGATATTGGACTTTTTATACAATTATCTTGACTCTGCCTGATGGGTATTTCGCTAGCACCAAACATGGTTTTTGTCAACTTACCGAATCGCCGTATCAATGAAGCTAGCATTAGCAGCATAGGAATAGCACTGTGGCTCATACTTTTATACTAGAATCAGGCAAATGGACAATAGAAGGAAATTGGCTAGAGCGTAATGGAATGTTAATTACTGTTAAGGGTAAGACTATTGTGACATGGGACCGCACAGATTGGTTCTCTATGGTTACAAAACTGATATTTCCCAGTAAGGATCGTGAGGATATTATCTTACAATACAAGGGACGTCTCGACAGTGACGAACGACGCTATACTTTTCTTCTTCAGCATAGCGAATTAGGAAAAGTAGAAGGAGAAGGATGGCTGGGCATTGATTCAATTATTCAGCGCTATTGGGTACTTGGAAATGATGTCCAACGTCGTAGTGGTTTTGAGACTTTACTACGCTTAGACCAAGAGCGATATTATTCTACTGGCGGAGTTTTAAGTGGTCTTTCTTTGAGTAGTGCTATGGAAGCAACTATAGAGCGTCAACCAGACTAATTCATAAACAATTATTAATATTTTTTAGTATTCTTGAGTATTCTTAAATTTTTTAGCTAGTCGCTCAATGATTTTTTTAATACTTGTAATAGTTGTCAATTTATAGCAATGCACTTAAATAATGTCAAATAATATATATGAAATAATTGTCTAAAGTTGTTGTCTACTAAACTTCTTAGCTCATAAAATCTTACTTTTAAGTTCAGTGAAACAGTATTAGTTGACCGAAAAATCTGGGTAGTTACGCCTCCTCTGTTAAGAAGATAAAAAAAGAAGATTCCGTATTTTCGTAGCCTCCTTATTGCAGAGTTACTAATAACTGATAACTGAAATGACGTCCCACAATCCCCAACTCTCTTTCATTAGTGTGAAAATGAGTGAGAGAAAGAGGTCGTCCCTAAGACAACTTCCGTTTTAATCAAAATCAGGGTTAGATTCTAATCCCCACTTATGCTTTAAAAATTGTTGATAAAGAGTTTCCCTCATCAACATCTGTTCATATAGTTGAACCAAGCAATCTTGAGCCTGTTGTAAACTCATCTGGCGTACCTGAGCCTCAAAAGACCGAACGCTAAATTGCTTTTCCAGTGGCATTTCCATCGGTTGGTCCATAGCTTTACTCCATATTCATAGTGACAAATATTTACTGAGCCTACTTCAGAGTAAGATCGGTAAATTTAGATACAGAAAATTATTTGGATTGCTCCAAATATGCCTTGTTTGATTTAGCGATCGCCTTAACGAACTCAGAAGTCAGAAGTCAGAAGTCAGAAGTTAACCAACCCCTAACCCCTGCCAACCCACCCCTAACCCCTCCCAGGAGGGGAGGAGAAGTAGGGGATTTGAGCAACCCTCCAAAAACATTTCCCCTTAAAAGGCGGGGTGACGAGACCCAATTATTTTGATAAATTTTCTACAACTTGTGAGAATTCGTCAGACTATCGCATCATGTTACAAAATATAACAAATATTTGACAAAACTGCCATTATTTTCCTTGTATCATAAATATAAAAATAGTAAATGTCTAGAATTTGATTCTGCTTTAAAGAAATCCTAGATAAAAGTCAAGAGTAAAGATGCTCATTTTGAACAAATTTCTGATGAGTAGACAATTTCTCAAAAGCCTTAAGCAGAAATTTAAACAAGTTGAGTTCTCTTAAGGTTTATTTCACAAAGAGGGGATCAAATCTAAAAATAAGTAGTATGCTTAAACAGTAACTATGAGTACTAGCATTCTTAAAAATGTTTAATAAAAAATCTAAGTACAACTTATTGGCCATAGCTACAATACTGAGCTTAGTCAGCACCACTTCAGCTTATGCTTCAACTCTCAAACCAACTGCAAAACAAACCGAATTAGCTAACACAACAATTATTGCTCTGGAAGGAGAAGCTAAAGAAGAATTTGATCGTGGGGTGAAACTCTATAAGGAAGGAGACCTGACATCAGCAGAAGCAGCATTTCGTAAAGCTATTGAATTAGATTCAGAATTTGCAGAAGCTTATGCTAATCTGGGCAGTCTTTTAGCGAATCAAAATAATTTGTCAGAAGCAATTTCCCAATTTGAAAATGCTGTTCGCCTCAAACCAGACTTAGCAGTGCTTCATTATCAATTAGGGGTAGCTTTGTATTTGGAAAATAAACGACCTGAAGCATTAGTATCTCTTACGAAAGCTAGAGACTTATTAAAAGAACAAGGTAAAGGAGAAGATGCAGAAAAAATCGATAAAGCTATAGAAAGAATTCAAGCAGAATCTTAAGATAAATGTAGTTCCACAATTAATAATTAACAATTAATAATTAATAATTAATAATTACCTCTTCTTATAAAGAATGAGGATTGGCTAAAAAGATTTTTTTTCTTCTTTCTCTATAAATGGAAAGGCTTTAGACCACAATTTCTAGGTAAAAAAATATAGTGGCTTGCGATCGATTTATATGCAAACCACTATTTTTTTTGTTGTTAGTTTTTAAAGCAAAGCTTTACTAACGTTACAGTTGTTATGTTAGGAAAACAGCGTCACCTGATCCATTAGACTATAGAAGCTATTTGGTATCTTTGTTAATGCTGGTTTTTTTTGCCAAGAAGTTAGGATATTTATATTTAATTATTTCCCCCTACTCTTTACGGACGTTGCATGCAACGTCCCTACGACTACTCCCTAATGGCTTCTATACAGCGAAAGTATCTACAGATACTGAACCTGTTGTGTTACCATTAACAGTCGCGAGTGAGAAAGTAGTACCATTGTTTTGCGCGAATGCGGCTCCATCTAATAGATCGTTATACAATGTGTGAGCATAGCCGTGATTACCTACAAAACTAAAGGAACCTGGTTGGAATAGATCGTCCCAGTTAATGTATACATCTAAGTCAGCTAATGGAGCATCGTATCCCAATGTACTGCTGGTATGGAAAGCAACAACTCTATCCGCATCAGTTGGATCTAGGCGATCATCTGTGGGGTTAGCACTAGAGAACCAACCTCCTTCAAACTCAGGGCCTGCTGGATCGAGACCAATAAGTTGATCGACTTCGCCACTACGTTCACGAAGTTCTTCTCCTGCTTCACCCATCACATGAGCACCTAAACTGTGACCAATAAGTGTGGTATCGGCAGGATTAATACCTTGATCCAACAAATAGTCTGCTACCTCAACTCCCACATCATCAACTCTGTCAGCAGCAGCCCAATAATTGAGAGTATCAGCGCCATCTTGCCAATCTACTATCAAAATGTTAGCATCATTGCCCTCCAAATCTCGTATATTTTGTGCCATTTCTGACATCCAACCTTCAGGGGTGAAGTTATTACCTGGATTTCCACCCGTATTTCGGAAACCATGTACGATTACATAAGTAGGATCGCTTGTGTCTATAGGGCGTGAATTATTTAATCCGCCATCATCCCAAGAATTAAAGAAAACGTCTACCATATTTTTAGTTTGTTCTCATGTATAAGTGTTTACTGAAAATATCAAACTTTTTTTGATGGATTTTTTCCATCTATATTATCTACAAGTTTTTTATAACATTTTCAGGACTTACGCAAATTTACCTTGAAAACGCTATATGTAGAGGCGGGGGAGTGGGGGAGTGGGGAGTAGGGGAGTAGGGGAGTAGGGGAGAAAGATTGCTGTTGGCTTTCGGTCCCGATACCCAACCTACTGACGTGTCAAGCTATAGTTATCTACAAGTTTTTTATAACGTTTTCAGGAATTACGCAAATA
>NZ_JAAHHG010000353.1 GCF_010692555.1 Okeania sp. SIO3B5
TGGCGGAGGATGGTGGCGGCAGCTATATCGCTTGTTTTTGATTGTCTATTTTTTTACGATCGCTTGTCAGTCCAATAGTCACTTTTGGCTGACTATTCTATTGCACTATTTTAGGTGAAACAGTCCACTACCAATAGCTATTATGTCACCTAATACTACCACCTAAAATGTATGATTACACAGACACAAATAAATTTAGAACAGTTTTTAGCTCTTCCAGAAAGAGATACTACTTATGAATTAATAGACGGAAAAATACAATCTAAAATGTCTCCTAAAAGATTTCATTCTCGTTTAACAGGTACTCTTTATCTACTTCTGAATAACTGGAGTCAATCAAAAGGAGAAGTAGGAATAAAATGGGGAATCTCCCTACAAAAAAATGGAAAAGATTGGGTTCCCGTACCTGACCTATTATATATTTCTTATGATAAATTACCCCAAGAAAGATTTGAGTATGAACTGTGTCCGTTTCCTCCGGAATTAGCCATTGAAATTATCTCTCCTGGTCAATCTTTTGGCTATCTTAGTGAAAAAGCCACTGATTATTTGAATGCAGGAATTTTGAGAGTTTGGATTGTTGATTCCCAAGCAAAAAGCATTACTATTTTTTATCCTGATGCTCCCCCAAAAACTAAACGTGGGCAACAACGTTTAACAGATGAAGTTTTCCCAGAATTAGAAATAACTGTTGAACAAATTTTTCAGCAATCAGGAATTGAAATTTAATGGATAATTGATAATGGATAATTGATAATTATGAAGAATAATATGGTTAAATAAAAATCATCAGGACTTACGCATAATTCAAAATTAAAAAGTCAAAATTAAAAAGTCAAAAGTAAGATTTTATAGCTCAAAACCTTGATTTTTTCAGTAATTTCAGCAAATTATTCGACATCTAAAGTTTGAAACTATTTGTAACATTCTTTTTTCAAATTGGTATAAGGGCGAATGCCATTCGCCCCTACTGGAAACCCGATTTTTCCCAATATCTAAACTACAGCAACCGGAACTTCATCTAATTTTTTCAAGAACTTTTTAATCAATCCAATAGTCACCGCCGGAACTTCCAATTGAGGTGTTAAACCTACCTCATCTAATGTTTGAAAAATCCTTACAGCTTGAGGATTCAAATCTGCTAAACGTTGACCTATTTCTGGACCTGTAAATTCTGATTTTTTACCCCAAATAATTGCCGTGGGAATTGTTAATTGACTCATATATAAAGATAGGTCAAAACACAAATCTCCCCGGACAAAAGATAAAGCAGCATATTCAGCATTAGGTTGAGTTGCTGACTCTAAATATGCCTCCACAATTTCATCATAAACTAACTTGGGATTAGCAAATTGTCTGTTTTCCAAGAAAGTTCTAATTCCTCCTGGAGTAGCAACACCACCACTATAAATAAAACGATCTAGTATTGGCGTACTTACGAGTTGAGCGAAAAAACTACGGGTGTAGTTGTCGCCGAAGTCAGATAAACCTGCAGGAGTTGTCAATATTAGAGACTTAAATAATTCCGGACGAGCGATCGCTACTCTCACCATCATTGCTGCAGTCAGGGAAGAGGCAATAATTCTGGTGGGAGGTTGACAGGTTTGTTCTAAAAATTCGGTAATTGTTGCGATATAGTCATCTACTTTGTAATCTAGTGCCTGATGTTCCGATCGCCCCCATCCGATTAAGTCTGGAGCAAGAATGCGGTATTCTGAGGCAAAGGCGGGGTAAACTTTTGACCATTCATAGGCAGATGATCCACCGCCGAAACCGTGAAAAAATATTAGGGTTGGCAAGTCGTCAGTGTTGTCAGTGTCAGTTTTCCAGGGTGCTTTTTCGTTGGTGTAGTAAACCATTCTACCTTGGGAAGTGACGACCGACTGTTGTTCAAAACCTACTGGGATAAACATAGTAATTTTAGATTGTGGATTAACTTCAAATATCTTTAACTCCCCCGGCAGGAAGTCCCGCGCTCTCCCGTTGGCGGAGCCTAGCGGCAGCTATTAGGGGAGCGTCGTATGGGAAAGCCGGGCGTTATCTATGTGATTCGTACTGATTTTCTGTTTCCATAGTTCTTTGGCTATAGCTGTTGACAGTTATATATACAGTTATTATAATAACAGATCTATAGTCGAGGAGGTCGGTTCTCTATTATGCTATTGAAATACAAGTACAAGCTAAAGCCCCATACAATTCAAGCGGTTATTATTGCTAATTGGTTAGAATTAGCCAGAAAACAATATAACTACCGTTTAGCTGAAAGGCTGAATTGGTTTGAAGCAACGCGCACACCAATAAACGCTTGTCCTCTTAATGTTTCAGTAGTACCAGTAGACCGGATTTATCAAAACATTCCCGAATTTAGAACACAAAGACGCGACGGCAGAAAAAAGGACAGTAATGGTAATCCGATAACCAAGAAAGGAGATAAGCATCCAAATATAATCAACGGATATGTTGTGTGGGAAACTGTTCAATTAGCAGACTTAGCACAAACTAAAAAACTATTTCCTGAGTATAAGTCTATCCATTCCCAAGTTTTGCAGGATGTTATCCAACGTGTACAAACAACAATGGATAACTTTACTAAACCTGATAAAAATGGTAAAACCAGTGGTAGACCTAAATTTAAAGGTAAACATTACTATAATTCGTTCAGCTATCCTCAGTTATCAAATAGCCATATTGTCAAAAATGCTAACGGTCTTACCAGTGTCAATCTACCAAAAATTGGTATAGTTCCTTTTGTCTATAATCGCCAAATACCAGCAGGTTTCAAGGTTAAGGCAGGTACAGTAATACGCGTGGCGGATGGATGGTATATCAGCTTTACCATAGAAGATCAAACCGTACCTTTGAGGCGTGCAGAAATTCAACCCACCGAAGATAACTCATGCATGTATTGATTTGGGATTGTTACACTATGCTGTTACATCTGATGGTGAGTTTATAGAAGTGCCCAATTTTTTTAGGCTCTCTGAACATCGGCTGTCTAAACTTCAAGCGAGATTGGCTAACAGACAAAAACATTCAAAGCCTTGGAAGATTATCAAGGGTAAAATAGCTAAACTCCATCAGTTGATAGCTAGACAACGGCTAGACTGGCAATTCAAACTAGCTTATCATTTGTTCAGTAACTGTCAGGTGATATTTTTAGAAGACCTACAAATAGGAAATTTAGTGAGGCGTTGCAAAGCTAAATTAGGTAACAATGGTCAGTTTTTGCCCAACGGTCAATCAGCGAAGTCAGGACTAAATAAGTCTTTGCAAGATGCAGCTACTATCAATTTCTTGATGTGTTAGAATATGTAGCCTGGAAACTAGGCAAAAAAATCATCAAAGTAAACCCAAAAGGTACATCTCAACATTGTTGCGATGGTTGATAGTGTCTCTAAAAGCTTATCAGAGCGCTGGCATTCATGCCCTAAATGTGGTCAAGAGCTAGATAGAGACTATAACTCAGCCCTTCTAATACAGAAAATTGGATTATTATCAACACAGAGGGAGGACATCACCTCTGTCAAAACTGCGGTCAGGGCTTCCTTGGCTGAAGAATCCCGCATTGTCGCGTAAACGCAACGTCGGGAGTATGTCAAGTATACTATAGAGATTTTTTGTTGTTTTTTACTTAATTAAAAATGTTGTTATATGATGTCCGGTTGAATAGTTATAAATAACAACAGAGGAGTCAGGAGATCCCCCCTAACCCCCCGATGAATTGGGGGGAACTAGAAGTCCCCCTTTTTAAGGGGGATGCGCGGGGGATCATTGATGTACTGCACGCCTTATGAAAACTATTATATTAAGGAGGAACAAGTTTTTTTATCACTAATTATCCGGACATGATATTAGTAGAATATTGTCTCATCCTCAACAGAAGTAAAAATCTTGTTATAGCAGTCGAAGGAAAGATTAGGACAGTTCAAAAGTTTAAAACTCAGACAACGTAAGACTTTTCCTTCTTCCTTTTTTCTTCTTCCTTCTTTCTTCTGCTATAAGATTAACAGATTTGAGATTTTTCCTAGTTTAAGGTAATTATTATTAATGTGATTAGGTTCAACAAATGCAAGTTAAAGAAAATAAGTTTTCCTGGTATGATGTGCCTGAAGATGTCAAAAGTTTATTGATGTTGGCGGTGGAAAATTGGGAGGATACTGAGACATCAGAAAATTATATTAATCAAGCTTTGGCTAAGACTGATGGAAATCTGGATATTTTGATAGGTGCTTATCGTTATTTTTTCTATAAAAATAATATGAAGATGTCGCTTCAATTGGCACATAAAGTAATAGCTGAAGTCAAAAAAAGAGAAAATTTACCGGATGATTGGCAGGAAGTAAAAACTATATTAGCGAGTCGAAAAAATGAGCAACAAATTAATCTTTTGATTACGGCTTATGCTGCTTCAGGATTGATTATTGCGAAGATGGGAGATTTGGTAAAAGCTAAAGTAATAAGTGAGGAAGTTCAAGAGATTGATGATAAAAATGATTTAGCCAAAATCTTGTTTGATGTTATTACTAGACCGCCAGATGAAGATGAAGATTAAGGTAATTTGCTGATTAATATTTTGAAGAGTCATCCGCCAAGCCAAGGATTTCAATCCTTGGCTAATAGTTTAAGTCATCTTAAGATGACTCTGGAGGAGTATACCATCTTTTTCATCTTTTTCTCAAAATAATATGGGTCTAAAACCCCGCTTTTTAAGGCGTAATATTTTTGGAGCCTTGCTCAAATCCCCTACTTCCCCTCCTGGCTCCCCTCCTGGGAGGGGCGGGGGTGGGTTGGGAGGGGCGGGGGTGGGTTAACTTCTGTACGTCGCCAATCCGACGGCTCCCCTATCTGACTTCTGACTTCTGACTTCGTTAAATTGTGGTTATCAGTGCAACTTGATATTACGCAGTAGAAAGTATTTCCGTCATTGCGATCGACCGCTGATTTATAAACCACATCGTCACAGATTTGTCTTGAGTAGGGCGTTTTATTCGTCTCAAAGTTAGAACGATTAGATTTCATCGCCTCACCCCAGAGACAATTCTTGCTTGGGCTGAGAAACGCATTCAAGCAGTTACATTACTAGAAGTGAAACAGGTGGGATTAAAATTAGACCGAGCAGATATTGAGTCAATAGTAGGAAAGGCAGGTGCTTCTTGGCGCGAGGTGTCAACTTATATCATGTCCGGTTGAATAATTAGACAATGGTTGTCCGAAGGCAGGAGGCAGGAGGCAGGAGGCAGAAGGTTTTCTCAATAGTGTCAACTTAATTTTATGCACGCTCCGATGCTACCGGACATGATATTACTTACACATTTGGGCTGCTAAAATAGCTACAGCAGGGAACAGGTAGCAGGGAACAGGGAACAGGCAACAGGGAAGAAAGATAAAAGTACCTCACTAATGCAGGATGGCGGAAATACCTGACCAGTTACAAAATCCTAAAACAACTACAAATCAATACTTTTGACTTTTAACTTTTGATTTTTAACTTCCGGGTAGCGGCACTAGCCTGAGAAACGCTATAAAATAAAGTCGTAAACAAATACTAAGGTCTCAATGTACTTATATTATCTTCTGGGATTTCTACTTTTACTTTTGGTGGTAGGTATTGCGCTTTATTTTCTCACCCCTCGCAGTTATGAGTCGTCTGAGACGGTAGCTAATTCCTACGATGAATGGACTCAAGACGGTATCCTAGAATTTTACTGGGGCGAACACATTCACTTAGGTCACTATGGTTCCCCACCACAGAGGAAAGATTTTTTGACTGCTAAGTCTGACTTTGTCCATGAAATGGTGAAATGGGGAGGATTGGATAAACTATTTCGCGGTACTACTGTTTTAGATGTAGGTTGTGGCATTGGTGGCAGCACCCGTATTTTAGCAAAAGATTATGGGTTTGACGTTACAGGTATTACGATTAGTCCTAAACAAGTTCAACGTGCCCAGGAATTAACCCCGGAAGGAGTTGATGCTAAATTTCAGGTAGATGACGCTCTAGCACTTTCTTTTCCAGATAATAGTTTTGATGTAGTTTGGTCGATTGAAGCGGGACCTCATATGCCAGATAAAGCTAAATATGCTGAAGAAATGATGCGAGTGTTAAAACCTGGTGGAATATTGGTTGTAGCTGACTGGAATCAGCGAGACGATCGCCAAAAACCACTAAATTTCTGGGAAAAACCTGTAATGCGACAGTTATTGGAGCAGTGGTCTCATCCTGCTTTTTCTAGTATTGAAGGTTTTTCGGAACTGATAGCAGAAACTGGATTAGTTGAAGGGGAAGTAGTGACAGCAGATTGGACACAGGAGACTATTCCTTCTTGGTTAGATTCTATTTGGCAAGGTGTAATTAGACCTCAAGGAATGATTCGTTTTGGTTTATCAGGGATAATTAAGTCTATACGAGAAGTACCTACTTTGTTATTGATGCGTCTGGCATTTGGGAGTGGTCTTTGTCGTTTCGGAATGTTCCGCGCGGTCAAGGTTAGTTCAATATTATCATCAACAGAGAAGACTCAAGCTGAAGTAGTTAAAATTTAACATTTGTATCAGGACTTACGCAGAGCGAGGGCGAATACCATTCGCCCCTACAGATGGTGATTTAAAAGTCAATTTGCGTAAGTCCTGTTAAAATTAATGACATTAATGATGGGAAAATCATTAATAAGCATTCAACAAAATCTCGACAATCTTTTTCTAAACATTAGAGCTAATTTGGAGAACCCACAATGGCTACCTCAGAACACTCATTCTCGAAGCTTAAACGTACCGAACAATTAGGAGCTAAAGTTGCCATAGCTGGAGGCGGAAACCTAATCTGGGCTTCTTGCATAACCCTAATCTTGCTATTTGCGATGGTTTTGCCTTTATCCCTGGCCTTAATTTTTATTCTGGTAAGTCCCAATCCCACACAAGGATTAATTATGTCAGTTGGGATAACAATCGCCTTTAACTTCTTGCAGTTTTTCTTTTCTCCTTATTTAATGGATCTAACTCAAGAGTGGCTTTATAAAACCCGTTGGGTTTCCTTAGTCGATCTTGAAGCCAAAAGTCCCGAAACAGTGGCTGTTATTCAACGGGTATGTCAAGAACGAAATCTCAAACAACCCCGTGTAGGAATTATAGATGACCAAAACCCCACCGCTTTTACCTACGGTTCACTTCCTAACCAAGCTCGCTTAGTTGTAAGTGAAGGTTTATTTACCTATCTTGATGATGAAGAAATTGCTACAGTTTACGCCCATGAATTAGGTCACATTGTTCATTGGGATTTTGCAGTGATGACCTTAGCTTCGACATTAGTACAAATAATTTATTTAGTTTATGTCTTTACTCGACGCTTACAAGGTGCAGACCAAGAGGTAGTAAGATATATAGCCACTAGCATTGCAGTTCCAGCTTATGTGTTTTATTTAGTAGGAACTTATATTCTACTGTATCTATCACGAACTCGTGAATATTTTGCCGACCACTTTGCTGCTGAAACAACAGGAAATCCTAATGCTTTATCAAGGGCGTTAGTAAAAATTGCTTATGGTATTGTAGAGGAGGCTCAAAAAATTAAAGAACCTAGTCAGTTATTAGAAGGAACCCGTGCTTTAGGAATTTACGATGCTAAAGCAGCAACTTCTTCGGGTACAGCTTATCGTATTACTTCTGATACCAATAAAATTGGGCAAGTATTTTTGTGGGATATGTTTAATCCCTGGGGTTGGTGGATGGAGTTAAATTCAACACATCCTTTAACTGGAAAACGAGTGCGTGCTTTGAGTACCTACGCAGAAAAATTAGGGCTAGCAATTGAGTTTGATATGGGTCGCATTATCGGTGAAGGTAATAAGTTAAGTAAGAAGCGACTCTACGGAAATTTTATCTTTGACCTATTGTTATACAATGCTGAGTTAATTAGCATTATTGTGGGATTGGTTATTGGATTTTTGAACGTTGAAATTATGCCATTACTAATAATATCAGCACCAATAATTAGTTTTGGTTTAGGTCATTTAATTAAGACATCACTGATGTATCCTGACTTTAAAAATGCAGTAGAAACCGATGTTTTAACATTAATGTCTGACCCTTATGCTAGTCCGTTACGGGGAAAACCGGCCCAGTTACAGGGTGAATTAATTGGTCGAGGTGATGCTGGATATAAGTTTGGATCGGATTTGAAATTGCAGGATAAAACGGGGATGATTTATTTACATTATGCTTCCCGATTTGGTGCTATAGGCAACTTTTTGTTTGGGATGAAACGAGTCAAGAGTTTAATAGGAATGAATGTAAAAAGTCTGGGTTGGTTTCGACGTGGAGTTGCTCCATGGATGGATTTAATTCAGTTAAGTAGTGAGCATGGAACTGTGGTTAATAGTTATCATCGTTTCTGGTCTTTTGTGTTGAGTATTGGTGCAATTGTATTTGGTGTTTTGCTATTAGTATTGTAGTTAAGAAAATAATGTGGGATGGGTTATATTCATCCCTCTTCCTTCTTCCTTATTCCTTCTTCCTTCTTCCTTCCGTTATAGTAAAAAAATGGCATATAGTGATTTTAAAACCTTAAGTAAATTCTCAAAAGAATTTGATTTACATATTAACGAGCAAGTAAATTTATTTGCTCAAATAGAATCTCTAAAACCCAGTGATTTTCTCACTCAAACTTTGGCAGAAACTGTAGAACTTGCTTTAGCAATTAATACTGAAAAAGCTCGTTCCGAAATGATAATTACTCCCTTGTTATTAGAAATCAGAAGGCAGGCAAATTATTCGGTTAGTTTATTCTCAGGAATTGAATTTAATATTGACTTTGACCGGAGTTTAAATGGGTATTGTGACTTTCTAATTAGTCGTTCTCCAGAACAGTTAATAATTAATGCTCCTGTAGCAATTATTGTTGAGGCTAAAAATGAAAATATTAAGGGCGGTTTAGGTCAATGTGCAGCCACAATGTTAGCAGCACAATTATTTAATCAACAGGAAAATAAAGCAATTAATAGAATTTATGGTGCGGTAACAACTGGAGATATTTGGAAGTTCTTGTTGTTAGAAGGAAATGAATTAAAGATTGATTTAAGTAACTTTTATATTCGGGATGTCGAGCAAATTTTGGGTGTATTATGGCAAGCTGTTAAATAGTAAGCATTCAGCCGTCAGCTATCAGCCATCAGCTAATAGCTGTTTCGCAGCATTCCGCAGGAAATGCTTACGTTAAATAGGGAAGGAAAAGTATGTTATAAAATTTTATAGTAGAGGTTTGGAGACCAAACCTAATTGAAAATGGTATTGATATGACCAAGAGAAAAGAAAATTCAGTATTTGAAGCCTCCTACTTCAGTAAAAAGTATTGATAAATGATAACTAATAACTGATAACTGAAATGACAAATTTACAAGTAAAAACTCTAACAGATACATGGGTTTCAGCTACTTGGGATGAATATCTCCAAACTATTGAAAATCCCATTTACACTAAAGCAAAATCTTATTATTTTCAAGGAAAATTCAGAATAGAAATGTCACCAGTAGGTTACGATCATGCTAGCGATCATTCACTTACTTCTGTAGTTATTGGTATTTGCTGTAGTCTCAAAAATATCGACAGTAATGGTTGAATTAATTGTAGTTACAGAAAAATGGGAGTTCAAGAAGTACAACCAGATATTTCTTACTATATAGGTGACAATGCTAATATTATTCCCAGGGGAACTTCTATTGTAGATTTAGGTACATATTCACCCCCAGATTTAGTCATAGAAATAGCCAATACTTCACTGTCTGATGATAAAGGTGAAAAAAGGCTGATTTATGAAGATTTAAAAGTCAAATAATATTGGATAATTGATGTAAAAAATGTAGATATTATTGCTTTTACTATGGTTGATGGTGGCAGTCATCTCAGTTATCAGTTATCAGTTATCAGTACCTCTAGCTGTTTGCGCAGCATTCCGCAGGAAAGCAAGAGGCTTGAAATAAGAAATATGTTCTTTTTTTTATCCCCTTAAAAGGGGAGGCGCATACCCACAATTTTTCGGTAAAAGGATTATAGAATCTCAAGTTTTACCAGGATTAGTAATAGATGTTTTAAAAGAAGCTTTACAACAGAGTCGAAGTATCCATCAAAATCAAGTTATTGCTTCCCTATTGTCTAAATTTCAAGAATCTTAATCAGAGAATATAGTAATCCTAAATTGTAAGCGTTCAGCCGTCAACAATCAGCAATCAGCTATTGCTTTTAATTTTAGATAAAAGCTTTACTAATTGAGTCATAATTTATACTTACTATAAAAGCTGGCTGAAACAGTATATATTCATTAAAACCCCCTTTTTTTTGCTGATAGCTGACAGCTAATAGTTGAATGCTTACCCTAAATTAGGTTTTCATTAATGGATAATGAATAATGGATAATTACCTCTGGTTAAAACCGAGAGGATTAAACATAAGGAAATATTATTTATTTA
>NZ_JAAHHG010000354.1 GCF_010692555.1 Okeania sp. SIO3B5
ATATGGAGCGATCGCTTGCCTAACGCTTACCAAAACCAGAGTTTCCTATAGGTTTTACATTACAGTTTCACTCCTCTGCGCAGTTTTCTGGTAAGCAGGAGCAGCGACACTTTTTAGAAGCATGGGTAGAAATGTATAACGAAACATTTATCGATCATTGGAATTTCCATGATTTGACAGTTGAGAAGTTAGAACATAAAATGAGTTACCCTGACTACAGGCAAGACTTGGATTTAGTTGCGCTGACTGCTGATGGTACATTTGCAGCTTTTTGTATTTGTTTTATTCGCCCAGAAGATAACCAGCGCAAAGGAACTAGAGAGGGGCGGATAGCCGATCTGGGAACTCGCCGTGGTTTTAGGGAGCGTGGGTTAGGAAAAGCTATGTTACTTTCTGGAATGGAGCGTTTACAAGATGTTGGTATGGATAAGGCAATACTTGGTGTTGATGCTGAAAACCCGTCGGGAGCAAATAGACTTTATGAGTCTGTGGGTTTCCGTAAAGTTCATACTAAAATTATTTATGGCAAAGAACTTTAAAAATTATCCTGATCTATTGAAAATTTAGATGAATGACTTCGGTAAACCCCCTATAAACAAAATATTATTAGGAGGATAATGGTAGAGGCAAGCAGAGAAAGCCAAAATCTAAATACCACTCGTTTACTTTCAGGTAGCGCTTACCGCCGAGGTATTTTGAGTGGATTTGATTTACTTAACCGTTTACGGAGTTCCCCTTATAAAGCCCAAAGTCCAGAAGCAACTTTGGACTTAGATCAAATAACGAGCCATGCAGCCCAAGCTGTCGCAATTTCAGTGGCATTCGGAATTGTGGCTGTAGTAATTTGGCTTGTCCAACTTTTCTTGTTACTGCTTTATAACCATAATAAATACCACTATTATTATGAGAGTAATGAGTTTTTATTTTTCTTGGTTGTAGCACTCAATATTGCTGGTTCAGGCATTGTGGCATACGAACTTGTCTATTTGCGTTGGTCAATACCTCGTCGGTTTCTTCGACGGTACTATAAACCCAACCCTAGTATCGGGGGGATAAACCTGCTGACAAGACCTATATTTAGATTTCTTAAACAACAGCATATCATTCAGCCTAACCCTTCCCAGAATGTTATTACTTTTGCAAAGTATCCATTTCTTGGAGCTGGGAAAAAAATTTCAGAGTGGACAATAGCGATAGATCGCAAGCCTTCTAAGAATGAAGCAGAAAAGTCTCAGTCATCCCAGGAACGAATACAGATTCCAGTAAATGAATTTTATAGTGCTGCTGATTCAGAGGTAGCTAAACTTCAACTTTCTGATGTGCAGCAGCTTTCTTTATTATTTGTTGACGGATTTGAATTAAATGCTGATGGCCAAATTCTCAACAAAACACAACTTAGTCCAGAAAGTAATCTTCCTGAAGAGCAGGTCTGGAGTTTAGGGGAGGGAAATTTGAGTGAGGAACGGCGTGCTTATCGAGTGTATCGTTATTCTAATACAGAAAGGGATCAGCGTCTTTCTTACTTCCTGCGTTTTTACAACCTCGGTTCTATCACTTTCGTAGAAACATCTACCCATATACTGTTCGGAATTGATCGACAGCGCTTTAGCCTAACATCGACTTTGAAGGAGGGTAAGTTTTCCAGAATAGTCAAAACGGTTTTGGTTACCTTTTTGTTGTTTTTAATTGGTGCTTTTACAACATATTATCTTGGTGGTTATGCCTTAGTTGGACTTTTGTATCTTGTAGTGTTTGTTAGTCAACTCCTAACTTGGCGCTCAGAAGACAAAAGAACGAGGATAGAAGCTAAATTCCAAGAAGAATATAACTATGGGTTATTCCAAACCTTTCGTGAATCAATATCAGATCAATTCTATGATAGCTACTATGGTATACAAGACTTAATAATGTATTGGAAGTCAATAGACCAAGCTGTTTTAGCATCAATTATAGAGATGCTTAAAGGCCACGGAGTTGACACATCCCAGTTTCAGGAAATGGCGACAAATATTATCAATCAGGGAGTCATGGTAAGTGGAGGCAACTTCACAGCAAATCAGGTTACAGCAGGGGCAAACTCCACATCTATCATGAGTAATAACTCTAGGGCAATAGCGAATCCAGTAGGTAGTTCAATAAACTTAGAAAAACAGTAGAGGACATAGGAATTTAAGTTATGAATCAAGAACAAGGAAACCAAGGAATTGTTGTATCAGGTGGTTCTTTTTCAGCAGAAATGGCTGTTGCTGGTAAAAATAGCAAAGCGATTCAGATTAAAAAAATTGCTGGTGAACTGCAAGCTTCAGGAAAAGAAGAGGTTGCTAAATTAATTACTGAGTTGCTAGAGTCTATTGAAGTCCACTCTAGCAAGGTTGAAAACAAAGAAGAAGTAGTTGAGGCTGTTCAGGAAGTGGCTAAGGAGGTCAACAAAGAAAAGCCAAATAAGCTAACACTAAAAAGTTTGCTGACAGGAATTAAAGATGCCGTTGGCTCAGTTGCAGAAATTGCTGGAAAAGCTGTGCTATTGCAAAAAGCAATTGCTCTAATGACGGGAATGCCTAATTTATAGTTTGATAGCGATCGCTTTGAATAGCATAATTTATTCTAATATCAAATCAAAAGACAAAATAGATTTGTCAATATAAAAAAGTTTCATCTCGCGCCCTAACTAGGAAAGCTTACATACTAGCCAAATGGTAAAGGCACTTGACTCATAATCAAGCTAGCGAAAGCTAATGTGGGTTCAAATCCCGCGTATAAACAAACAGCTTTCTTGACTTGCGCGAGATGATTAAAATTGTTTAATTCCCGCAAATAAAGAATAAAAAAATCTTAATTCGATAATTTATAAAAATTACTAAAAATATAATTTTCATCTCGCACCCTAACAGAAAAAGCTTACATACTAACCAAACAGCCCTTGATTTGGATTCAAGAAAATGCGGGGTAAGTTCCTGTGTATGAATAAATAGCTTTTTTGACTTGTGCGAGATGATTTAAGAACTGCATAAAAGCGTTAATTATAATTGAATAACAACAAAATATTAAGAGCATTATTTATTAATAAAAAAAATTATTTGTCGTTAATATTCAATAAAAAACAATGTCAGACAAATCTCGGTTACAGCTTTCAAATGAAGCCTTAAGTTACTACGAGAGAGGTGAAGAAGAGCAACGTTTGTCGAAAGATGAAGGAAAGCTGGAATTTGCTCGCACTCAAGAACTTCTCAGTCGTTTTTTACCCGCTCCTCCTGCTGTTATTTTCGATGTCGGTGGTGGTTCAGGTGTCTATGCTTTTTGGCTTGCTCAACAGGGGTATGAAGTTCATTTGATAGATGCAGTTCCTCTACATATACAGCAAGCTCAAAATTTTTCTCAAACTCAACCTAATTATCCTCTTGCAAGCATGGAGGTTGGAGATGCTCGTCAATTAGAGCAACCAGACAAGAGCGTTGATGTTGTTCTCCTGTTTGGTCCCCTGTATCACTTAACTGAACGTAGCGATCGCTTAACTGCTTTGCGTGAAGCTACTCGAATCTTAAAAACTGGTGGTCTTTTGTTTGCTATTGGTATTTCGCGCTTTGCTTCAACTTTTAGTGGATTATTTCAGGGAAATTTCAACGATCCAGAGTTCGTAGAAATTGTTCGACGAGATTTAGCTGAAGGTCAGCATCGCAACCCTAATAACCACCCTGCTTACTTTACTACAACATTTTTTCATCATCCTGAAGAACTGAAAACAGAGGTGGAAGAAGCAGGTTTATATTGTGAAAAAATGTTAGCTGTTGAAGGAGCGGGTTGGTTACTTCAAAATTTTGAGGAAAATTGGAATGATCCCAGTCGTCGTGAAAGAATGCTAGAAGCTATTCGTTGGATAGAAGCAGAACCTTCCTTATTAGGAATGAGCGCTCATATTATGGCTATTGGTAAACAATTAATAATTAATAATTAATAATTAATAATTAATAATTACCTCTTCTTTTCAAGGAGAGGATTGACGCGGAGCGTTATTTATTTTTCTTTTTTATCCTTTTAAATAGAGGCTTTAAATCTTAATTATTCGGCAAAAAAATGAGTAAATAAAATGTTTGTTTGAGCAGTTTAGTCGATAAAATTTTAGTAGATACATTTTTTATTATATGGAGAAAGCATCATGTCTATAAAAACTGATGAAATATTGGAAAAACTCAAATATATCACAATGTTGGAAGCTACAGAACTGGTGAAACAAATAGAATATTATTTTGGAGTAAGTGCCAATAAAATTACTGTAGTAAAACCTATTGAAATTGTCGATGATGATAATACAAATACTCCAGAACCAAAAACTATTTTTGATGTTGTGTTAGTGGAATTTCCTCCTAATAGTTTAATTGCTGTAATGAAGCAGGTACGGGTATTGACTCAATGGGGTATACGGGAAATAAGAGATTCTTTGTATAATTTACCCCAAATTATTAAATCTAATGTCAATATTCAGGAGGCCGAACAGATTAAGCAAAAATTTGAGGAATTAGGAGCAATAGTTGATTTGAAATAATTTTATTATGTGCAATAAAAATATCTATTTCACCAGTAATGAGTTAGAAAATCTTGTCAGAGAATTCAATAATTGTACTTTACCAAAAAATAATTGGACTCATGCTGCACATTTAATTGTTGCGCTTTGGTATTTGACTAACTATTCCGAGTTAGAGGCAATAAATAATATTCGCGATCGCATCAAAAAATATAATGTTGCAGTAGGTACTAAAAATACTAAATATAGTGGTTATCACGAAACAATTACGCTGTTTTGGGTGAAAATGATTCAGAAATATTTGACTACAAATTCAGCGAATAATTATTTTGCAGAAAATGCCAATAATTTAGTCAACTTTTACGAAAATTCAGCTTTACCTTTTGAATATTACAGTAGAGAATTTCTGATGTCTGAGTCAGCTCGAAAAAATTGGCTAGAGCCAGATTTAAAACCTTTGTAAAAAAAATTGGTGGTGGTGCATTTTCAAGAATTTAGAATTTAGAATTTAGAATTTAGAATTACCTCTTCTTTTCAAGGGGAGGATTCACTCAAAGGAAAATTTTTATTTATTATCCCCTTAAAAGGGGAGGCTTTAAACCCAATTTTTTGGTAATTATTTTTGTTAGGAGAACAGTGGGAGCATCTTGCTCCCGTATTCGCCGACAGAATACCCGCACTAGATATTGTTTGTTCCTATCTACCATTACGTGATTCGGGACTACCAAAATTTTTAAAGTTGAAAGCTATAACAATTAGCAGTTATCGTCCCGCCCTAAACTAGAGAGGTTACTGAATAATTAATAATGAATAATGAATAATGAATAATTAAGAGTTGATAGTTAATAATTATTCATTCAACAATTCACGCCTTGAAGCCTCCTCTTTTAAGGGGATACAAAAAAAATATTTTAGTCAATCCTCTTCTTTTAAGAATAGTTCATTAATGGATAATGGATAATTGATAATTGATAATTACCTCTGGTTAAAACCGAGAGGATTGAATATAAGGAAATATTTTTTCTTTTTTTCCCCTTAAAAGGGGAGGCTTTAAACCAGAATTATTTAATTATTAATTATTAATTATTCGGTAATTATTAATTATTAATTGCTGAAATATACAACTTATTAGGGAACTTATAAGTACAAAAAAAACTGAATTTGCGTGGCTTTTTTTTCATCATAAATATTAATACAAATACTCCGAAAAATGCCAACAATAATTGCATCATAAAAGTAAATTTCTTGTAATTAAATTAGTTAACAACGAACATTTATAGGTTATCAAGTGTTTAAAAATACCTTATATTTAACATTAAAAACATGACAGGTTTTTTATCTTTTTGAGGCGCTAAATGGCAAGATAACCACACTACAAAAATTCAGTAGTTAATATTTGTACCTCATATATTTAGAATTTGCTGTAACTGATAACTGATAACTGATAACTGAAATAAGGAGGTAGAAAAAATGTCTAAAACTAAAATGAATAATGATGAGCGCGACTTACGTTTAGAAATGCTCAATAGTCTGCTCACAACACCACACCGTCAATTAGAAAAAGTAGCAGAAATTCATCAATTAATTGTTGAGTTAGACCCAATTTTTTACGGTCATTTAGCAGTATGGTATCAAAACAATGGTGACGTGCGCGATCATCAAGAAGTGTTCCTCGGAAACTTGTTAACAAGTAACCTCACAGAACACCGAGATGCTGGTTTTATCATGCTACAAAATTTCCCACCATACCAGGTGTCACGCATTGTAGACTTTATGAAACAGCAACGAAATAAAATGCCACGTTCCGCACGCACTGCTGTTACACGTTATCTACGGAAGCGCGAACAAAAACCAGAATTTTTTGACCGGGCAGCTCTCCGTAACCGCAAGGCAATGAAGCACCTATATGCGACTTTGCACATTAAACCTAACTCTCGTGCTGATGCTATCTTGTTTAAGGAAAGACCTCCAGAGGATAGTTTGGCTTTCATGCTCAAGCAGTTGGCAAAAGTAGAAACTCCAGCAGAACAAGCAGCATTAATAGTGGAACATAAAATTCCCTATACTGTGGCAGTGGGAGCAGTGAAACAGTTGACACCTACTGTTTTAGTAGCACTGATAAACTCCATGTCACCCCAGGAAATTATCAATAACCTGAAGTCTCTGACTGCTCGTGGTGCCATGGAGCATCCAGAGGTAAAAGCGTTAGTTGATGAGAAACTGACTGAGGCACAAAAGAGCGATCGCGTGTCTGCTTATAAAGCTAAGGTTGCTGCTGATGCTGCTCAGGTAGATGCGGAAACTGTTGCGAAACTGGAGCAAGTGACAAATGAGCAAGTGAAAAAGCGCGGTAAAATTTCTTTGCCAACTGCTTTACTTGTGGATAAATCTGGTTCTATGGAAAAGGCGATCGAAGTTGGTAAGCGTTTAGCTGCTTTGGTTTCTGGTATTACTGAAGCGGAACTATTTGTCTACGCTTTTGATACTATTCCTTATCCTGTTACTGCTCAAGGTACAGAATTGAGTGACTGGGAACGTGGTTTCCAACATATCCGCGCAGGTGGGGGTACAAGTTGCGGTTGTGCAGTAGAAGCAATGCGACGTAAAAAGCAAGTTGTCGAACAATTTATTCTGGTGACAGATGAAGGGGAAAATACTGCACCCTACTTTGCTGAAGCTTATACTGCTTATTGTCGAGACTTGGCGGTAATGCCAAATGTGGTTATCGTGCGTTTGGGTAACTATGCTTCTAATTATGTGGAAAGTCAACTGAAGCAGAAGCAAGCACCAGTGGAAACCTTTACTTTTAAAGGTGACTACTATTCTTTGCCAAACTTGGTACCAATGTTGTCTCGGAAATCACGACTGGAGTTGTTGATGGAAATTATGGAGACTTCATTGCCAGTTCGTGATGATAAGGAAAGTCAAAAGTTAAAAGTCAAAAGTCAAAAGTAAGGAAAGTCAAAAGTTAAAAGTCAAAAGTCAAAAGTAAGGAAAGTCAAAAGTCAAAAGTCAAAAGTCAAAAGTAAGAAAAGATACAACTGAGGAAAGTTAAAAGTCAAAACTAAGAACAAATACAACTAAGGAAAGTCAAAAGTTAAAAGTCAAAAGTCAAAACTAAGAACAAATACAACTAAGGCAGAAACCGGGAAGGAAAGTCAAAAGTCAAAACTAAGAACAAATACAACTTTTGTCGATGAAATTTTGTGATTTTAAAATAATCAGGGCAATAAACCCGGTTTCTTTTTTAATGGAAAAACTATGAAAGATATGCAGAAAGCTTATCAGGTAGCTGCTGTTGCTGTAAAGCAAAGATTTACTGAACAACGTCCTGAAGATTTAGCAATTTTAAATCACATTAGCAAAAAGAATATAGCTGTTTACTCAGGTAGTTATGACCATGTTGAAAAAATTTTCCAATGCTTAAAACTACCAATACAAATAAATCCTAATCCACAAAAACTGGATGCCAAAATTATATTTGTAAACTGTTCTAATTCCTATGAAAATTAACTAATTAATGCTCTGAGAAAACAGGTAGAAAATGGTAAATGGTTAGTAACTTCCGATTGGGCATTAGGTAATTTTATCGACCATGCTTTCCCTAATACAATTCGTTGGAATAAACAACATACTAGAGATGAACTTATTTCTGTAGAACCAAGTTTAAATAGTTTGTGGTCAGAAGTAGTAGTATTGGGAGCAGATCCGCAATGGTGGTTAGAAGCTAGCAGTCATCCTATTGAAATACTTAATCCTAAAGTTACTATTGAAGCTGCCAGTCACGATCTTTTAGTACGTCATAAAGCACCAGTAGTAGCAGTTCCTTTTGGAAAAAGGGACAGGTTTTTCATGTTATATCATGTCCGGTTGAACAGTGATAAATAAATAACTACGGAGGAGTCAGTCCTCAGGAGTCAGGAGTCAGGAGGAAAGAGGGAAGAAAGAAGAAGAACTGGAGTTGAAGGAGAAAGTTTTTTTATCACTAATTATCCGGACATGATATTATTAGCCATTTTTGGTGCAAACGCAGTCGAGCTTTGACTAAACGACATGAAGGAATTTGTACTGACTTTATGGAAGCAGGAATGCGGTTAACTGATGATGGTATTAAGAGGGTTTTGTCTGAAACTAATATTAAACCAGATAGTCTTAATTTTGCTCAATTACAAAGTGCTGCTACTGCAACTGAGTTGGTAGTCCAGTTGTGCGTTGGTGCTATTAAAAGCACTACAGCAGAAGGAAGAAGGAAGAAAGAAGAAGGAAGAAGGAAAAACCTTGCGTTGTCTGAGTTTTAAGCTTTTTATCTGTCAAACACCTTTGCTTCGACTGCTATAAACTGCAACGTTATAGTTATGGAGAATAATTGTGACAACTGATAACTGAAATGACCAAGAGAAAATGGAATTCCGTATTTCAAGCCTCCTGTTTTCCTAAGTCATGCTGCGGTAGAAGGTACTGATAACTGATAACTTATAACTGATAACTGAAATGACCAGAAGATACAATTCAAAAAAGCCTAATCTTCTTTATCAAAGATTAACAGAAGCATTAGAAAATGGTACTAAAGTCCGCATTGAAGCAGAGGAAACTTATTATGGTCTTCCCGTTAGTGTAACGGAAGATTTTGTGGAAATTATGGTATTAGTGCCACCAGATGAATTTGATGAAGAAGATGATACTTTTAAACAGGTGACATGGTTGATTCGACTTGCCTCTATTTTTGCGATCGCATATCCTACAGAATATTGGTCAAGTGCAAGATTAGAAAGACTATTGGAAATAGGTGTTACCGAATAATTAATAATTAATAATGGCTTTGTTGCACAAAAGACGATCTGGTAAGCTATTTTTTTGCTAGTCCCTTACTCAAGCGTTGGCGGAGCCTAGCGGCAGCTATATCGCTAACTTTAGCGAGATAGATATTTGATTTACTATTGTCCAATAGTTATCTTGAGTTGAGATACAGTCATAGGAAAGCAAACGCTAACTTTAGCGAGATTAATATTTGATTTACTATTGTCCAATAGTTATCTTGAGTTGAGATACAGTCACAGGAAGAGCAAACCCTAACTTTAGCGAGATAGATATTTGATTTACTATTGTCCAATAGTTATCTTGATTTTAGATACTCTCAAACGAAAGCAAACCCTAACTTTAGCGAGATAGATATTTGATTTACTATTGTCCAATAGTTATCTTGAGTTGAGATACAGTCACAGGAAGAGCAAACCCTAACTTTAGCGAGATAGATATTTGATTTACTATTGTCCAATAGTTATCTTGATTTTAGATACTCTCAAACGAAAGCAAACCCTAACTTTAGCGAGATTAATATTTGACTTACTATTGTCCAATAGTTATCTTGATTTTAGATACTCTCAAACGAAAGCAAACCCTAACTTTAGCGAGATTAATATTTGACTTACTATTGTCCAATAGTTATCTTGATTTTAGATACTCTCAAACGAAAGCAAACCCTAACTTTAGCGAGATAGATATTTGATTTACTATTGTCCAATAGTTATCTTGATTTTAGATACAGTCATAGGAAAGCGATCGCTAACTTTAGCGAGATAGATATTTGATTTACTATTGTCCAATAGTTATCTTGATTTTAGATACAGTTATAGTCAAGCGATCGCTAAGTTTAGCGAGATAGATATTTGATTTACTATTGCCCAATAGTTATCTTGATTTTAGATACAGTCACAGGAAGAGCAAACCCTAACTTTAGCGAGATAGATATTTGATTTACTATTGCCCAATAGTTATCTTGATTTTAGATACAGTCATAGGAAGAGCAAACCCTAACTTTAGCGAGATAGATATTTGATTTACTATTGCCCAATAGTTATCTTGATTTTAGATACAGTCATAGGAAAGCAAACGCTAACTTTAGCGAGATAGATATTTGATTTACTATTGTCCAATAGT
>NZ_JAAHHG010000355.1:0-7386 GCF_010692555.1 Okeania sp. SIO3B5
TCAACTACGACATTTACGAAGCTAATGAAGCAGGTACTTTTTACCTTGGCATTAGCGGTAATGGTAACTGGAGTTACGACCCCAACATAGAAGGAAGTGGTTCTGGTTCCGCTACAGGTAACTATGGGTTAACTATTGAAACTATTGGTCGGAAGATGGGAGGTACTGGAACTATAGCACCTCAACTTTACTTTAGTTCAGACTCTCCTGATGGAGACTTGTACACTCTCAATAGAACCACAGGTAATGCAACTCCTATTAGCACTAATCCTAATTTCATAGGGATAAGGACCCGTGGCCTAGCTCCCAGCGACTCTTCAGGTCTCCTCTATGGCAGCGACAACGGCTTATTCAAAATTAATGCTAATGGTACCGTTGTTAATCAAATTGGTAATAACTTTTTTAATTATGACGGACTAGCATACGATGCCTCCAGAAACACTCTCTATGGAATAAATGGCAGTAGTTTCTATAGCATCAACCCCAATACAGGAGAAGAATTTAACCTTAGCTCCCCTTTCAGCTCTCTAGAGGGATTAGCCTTTGGTAACGGAGGAGTATATGGGTTAGGTTCCAGTCAAGATTTGATGTTCTATGACCCCAATGCTAACAATTGGTCTACTATTGGAGATACGGGAATCTCATCATGGAATAATGTAGGATTAGCTTTTGATACAGAGAAAAATGTATTGTATGCTAAACGAGATGGCGATACTTTACTTTACGAAATAGATGCTTCAACGGCACAAACTCAGAGTATTGGAGATACAGAAGTAATATACGGTGGTGGTTTAGCATTAGTTGATCGGGTCTCTAAAGGTAAATTGTACTTTACCTCAGATTATTCTGGAGATTCTTTGTACACTCTGAATACAACCACAGGTAATGCTACTCCTGTTAGCAGTAATAGTAATTTAATAGGGATGCGTGGTTTAGCTCCGAGCGAATCCTCAAGTTTCCTCTATGGTGGTAGTAACGAGTTATTCAAAATCAATGCTGATGGTAGTGTTGCCAATCAAATTGGTGAGAACTTTTTGAATTATGACGGACTAGCATACGATGCCTCCAGAGATATTCTCTATGGAACAGATGGCGGTGGTTTCTATAGCATCAACCCCAATACAGGAGAAGAATTTTACCTTACTTCCTCTAATGTAAACGGATTAGCCTTTGGTAACGGAGGAGTATATGGTTTAGGATCCAGTCAAGATTTGATGTTCTACGACCCCAATGCTGATAGTTGGTTTACTATTGGAGATACGGGAATCTCATCATGGACTAATGTAGGATTAGCCTTTGATGCAGCGAAAAATGTATTGTATGCTAAACGAGATGGCGACACTTTACTTTACGAGATAGATGCTTCAACAGCAGAAGTGACAGTAATTGGCGATACTGGAATAGAATATGGTGGGGGTTTGGCATTTGTTAATGAAGACTTTTTTGAAGAAGTAAATGATACCAGGGAACGAGCAACTCAGACCGGACTTACCCATGATAACCACGGTATTTTCAGCTATGTTGGTGAAATAGGCGATAATACTAATCTGCGACGAGAAGATGATGTAGATTTGTTTGAAATACACTTAGATCTGGGAGAAACAGTCCGTTTACCAGACAGGGTAGAAATAATAGATGAAGAAGGTTATTCTGTGGGAGATGCAGAAGTGCAACTGTTTGATGCTACAGGAAATATACCTTTGACTTTATCGCCAGAACTACCTGGTTATAATTCTTTTGCTGTTATTGAAGAAAACCAAGTCGGTACTTTCTATGTAGGTATTAGCGGTACTGGAAATACAAATTACGACCTAAATGTAGAAGGTAGTGGTTCTGGTTCTGTAGCAGGTAGCTACGGTATAACTATTGAAACTATCGGTCGTGAAATGGGCAAAATTGAGAGTAACCGCTTGTTTGCATTCAAGGATGACGGTTCTGATGAAATAGTTGAGTTAAACCCTGAAACAGGAGCGGAAATTAATAGTTTCTCACCCCCCGAAACATTTTCATTTTCATCAGGAAATCAAGGTTTAGCTTTTGACGGCGACAGTTTATTCTTGGTTGGGCAAAATAACAGTAATTTTAATACCGAACTATGGGAACTAGACGCAGATACAGGAGCAGTCAGGGATAACGACTCCATCTTTGATTCAGGTAGTTTTGAGGGTTTAGCAGTTCTGTCAGGAAAGGTTTATATATTAGACTCTTCGGACAGGGATATTCTCGAGTTCGATCCTGTAATAGATCAAATTACTAATACCTTAGATATTGATGGAATTAATAACTTGTTCTCAATGTCGCTAGATGGAGGACTAGCAGGAATTACAGGACCTAATGCTTTACTAGCAACTACAACTGATGGATTTTCAGGAGAACTTTTAGTAGAAATAAATCCGACAACAGGTTTAATTACCAATTCTTTTCCTATCCCTGATACTAATGGAGTTGCTGTTGTTGATAACGAGATTTATGTAAGCGATAACAGTTCATTTCCTCCTAGTATAGCAATACTTAACCGTGCTGGTACATTCCAACGGAGTATTGACTTAAATTATCCTATCTCAGGACTAGCAGGTGACGATATAGGTTCGATTCTTTTTGAAGAACCAAACGATACTCTAACACGAGCAACTTACACCGGACTCACCCTAACCAACCCAGGTACATACACATATTCTGGTGAAATTGGTGATAACACAAATCTGTTGCAACCAGATGATGTAGATTTATTTAAGTTTGACTTGGATGCAGGAGAGACAGTTCGTTTACCAGCAACTATAGAGTTGTTAGATGAAAACGGCAATCCTATGTTCGCTAATGCTGAGGTACAACTGTTTGATTCGACAGGAAGTTCTATATCATTATCTCCCGATCCAGACCCTAACTATGTTTTCTATGAAGCACTGGAAATAGGTACGTTCTACGTTGGTATTAGTGGTAATGGCAATACGAATTACAATCCCAATATTGAAGGTAGTGGTTCTGGTTTTATAGCAGGCAACTATGACTTAACTATTGAAACTACAGGTTCTCGAACTGGGGACGAACCCAACGATACTTTAGTTGAAGCGACAGATACAGGTTTAACCCTAAGCAACCCAGGCATCTACACCTTCAGTGGAGAAATAGGAGATAACACAAATATTCTGCAAGATGAAGATGTAGACCTGTTTAAATTTGACCTGGATATCGGCGAAACCGTCAACTTTAACTTGCCAGAATTTTTGGATGAAAATAACTTCCCCGTTGGTATAGCAACAGTGCGACTATTTGACTCCAATGGTTCTGATATCGGTTGGGAGACAGGAATAGACCCAGGAACAGGTACATTCTACACTCCCATAGCAGGGACATTCTATTTGGGTATTAGTGCTGATGGCAATAGCTTTTACGACCCGAACACAGAAGGTAGCGGTTCTGGTCCGTTTTTCGATACTTTCGGTAGTTACGATTTAACTATTGAAACCATCGGTCGGACAATGGGTGATGAGGAACCCAACGACACCATAACGGAAGCAACAGATACAGGTTTAACTGTGACCAACCCAGGCATCTACACCTTCAATGGAGAAATAGGAGATAACACAAATATTCTGCAAGGAGAAGATGTAGACCTGTTTAAATTTGACCTGGATATCGGCGAAACCGTCAACTTTAACTTGCCAGAATTTTTGGATGAAGACAACTTCCCCATCAGTCCAGCAACAGTGCGACTATTTGACTCCAATGGTTCTGATATCGGTTGGGAGACAGGAATTGACCCTGGTACAGGTACTTTCTTCACTCCCATAGCAGGGACATTCTATTTGGGTATTAGTGCTGATGGCAATAACTTTTACGACCCGAACACAGAAGGTAGCGGTTCTGGTCCGTTCTTCGGTACTTTCGGTAGTTACGATTTAACTATTGAAACCATCGGTCGGACAATGGGAGATGAGGAACCAAACGATACTTTAGTTGAAGCAACAGATACAGGTTTAACTGTGACCAACCCAGGGACCTACACCTTCAGCGGAGAAATAGGAGATAACAGCAATATTCTTCAAGGAGAAGATGTAGACCTGTTTAAATTTGACCTGGATATCGGCGAAACCGTCAACTTTAACTTGCCCGAATTTTTGGATGAAAATAACTTCCCCGTTGGTATAGCGACAGTGCGACTGTTTGATTCTACTGGTTTTGACATGGGATGGGAACCAGGAATTGACCCTGGTACAGGTACTTTCTTCACTCCCATAGCAGGGACATTCTATTTGGGTATTAGTGCTGATGGCAATAGCTTTTACGACCCGAACACAGAAGGTAGCGGTTCTGGTCCGTTCTTCGGTACTTTCGGTAGTTACGATTTAACTATTGAAACCATCGGTCGGACAATGGGAGATGAGGAACCCAACGATACTTTAGTTGAAGCAACAGATACAGGTTTAACTGTGACCAACCCAGGGACCTACACCTTCAATGGAGAAATAGGAGATAACACCAATATTCTTCAAGGAGAAGATGTAGACCTGTTTAAATTTGACCTGGATATCGGCGAAACCGTCAACTTTAACTTGCCAGAATTTTTGGATGAAGATAACTTCCCCGTTGGTCAAGCGACAGTGCGACTATTTGACTCCAATGGTTCTGATATCGGTTGGGAGACAGGAATAGACCCTGGTACAGGTACATTCTCCACAGAGTTAGCAGGGACATTCTATTTGGGAATTAGTGCTGATGGCAATAGCTCTTACGACCCCAACACAGAAGGCAGCGATTTTGGTCCGTTCTTCGGTACTTTCGGTAGTTATGATTTAACGATTGAAACTGTGGGTCGGACTTTGGGAGATGATGAAACTAACGATATACTAGCTGAAGCAGTAGATACAGGATTAAATTTAACCAACCCAGGAATATTCAACTATTTAGGAGAAATAGGAGACAATACTAACCTATTACCAGAAAATGATGTAGATTTATTCAAGTTTGAGCTGGATATTGGGGAACAGGTAAAATTCTCTGAGAATATTGACCTGTTAGATGAAAATGGCAATCCCATTGCTCCAGGTCGAGTGCAGCTATTTAATGCTGATGGTATGCCATTGTTTGGAGAGTCAGACCCAGATGGTTCTGGTTTTGACAGAATTTACCGTGCTGAATTTGAACCGGAAACTCTATATATTGGTGTGAGTGGTTCAATGACAAGTTATGACCCTAGTACTGATTCTGTGGGTGATGGTGGGATGCCTAATGAAGTAGGTAGTTATGATTTAACGATTGAAACTAACGACCCTCCCACATTAGATTTAGACGGTAACGACAGCAGTGGAGCCACAGGTAACGACTACACAACAACCTTCATAGAAGGAGGAAGTGCAGTTGCCATAGGAGATAACGGTGATCTTGTGATTACAGACGTAGACGACACAAATATAGAGTCAGCCACAATCACATTAACCAACCGACCAGACGGAGGTACAGTAGAAAGCTTATCAGTCAACGGCACACTACCAACTGGAATAACAGCAAGTAGCTATGATAGTGCCACAGGAACAATCACACTCACAGGCAGTGCCTCAATAGCAGATTATCAGACGGCTATAGCTCAAATCGAATATAATAACACTTCAACAAATCCCAACACCAACGCTCGTAGCGTGACAGTAGTGGTAAATGATGGGGATAGTGATAGCAACACAGCTACAACAACAATTAATATCATAGCCACCAACAGCGCTCCTGTAGCCAATAGCAGCACCATCACTGTAGATGAAGCAAGTCAAGATACAGGATTAGGACTAACAGCTCCCACGGACGCAGATGGAGACACCCTGACCATCACTGTCACCGGACTGCCCACATTAGGTCAAGTTACCAAAGCTGACGGTACAGTAGTTAATAATGGGGACACATTAATATCAGAGGAATTACAAGGACTCCTCTACGATGCTCCTGCTGACTACAACGGTACAGACGACCCTGGAGATTTCACCTATAATGTCGGCGATGGTACAGAAACCGTATCAGGAAGCACAGACATAACTATAACCACAGTCAACGACCCACCTGTAGCTGAAAACGACAGCGCTAGTACCAACAGAGGAGAAGCAGTCACCTTCAGCATTACCAGCAATGACTCAGATACAGACGACACCCTAGAGCTAACTACAGTAGACCTAGACCCTAGTACACCTGAACGAGACACTAGCATAACTGTACCAGGAGAAGGAAGCTATACAGTTGATGATGCTGGGAATGTTACCTTTACCCCTGAAGCTGGTTTCACTGGTGTTACTACTCCCATTACATACACTATTCAAAATAACTTGGGAGCGGTTTCCAACGAAGCCAATATTTCTATAGAAGTCACTGAGATAGGAAATCTAGAAAACGATAGTACTTCCACACCCCCCAACACCCCAGTCACATTCAACATCAGCGACAACGATGAAAATGTAGACATCGCCACCATAGACCTAGACCCTGAGACCCCAGGAATACAGAAAAACATCACAGTACCAGGAGAAGGAACATTTAGCGTAGATGATGACGGGAACCTCACCTTTACCCCAGTAGATGGTTTTGAAGGAGAAGCATCCATTCCTTATGCTGCTGAGGACAATGATGGCAACCCCTTAGAACCAGCAGACATTTCTGTAACTGTTGAACCCATACCAGAATTAACAGATGACACAGCAAACACAGCTCCCAACACCCCAGTCACATTCAGTCTCAGCGACAACGATGAAAATGTAGACATCGCTACCATTGACCTAGATCCTGAAACCCCAGGAATACAAAAAACAATCACAGTCCCTGGAGAAGGTACATTTGCCGTAGATGATGACGGGAACGTTACCTTTACTCCAGTAGATGGTTTTGAAGGAGAAGCATCTATTCCTTATGCTGCCGATGACAACCAAGGCAACCCCTTAGAACCAGCGGATATTTCTGTAACTGTGGAACCCATACCAGAATTAACAGATGACACAGCAACCACAGCTCCCAACACCCCAGTCACGTTCAGCATCAGCGACAACGATGAAAATGTAGACATCGCTACCATAGATCTAGACCCTGAAACCCCAGGAATCCAGAAAAACATCACAGTTCCAGGAGAAGGAACATTTAGCGTAGACGATGATGGCAACGTAACCTTTACCCCAGTAGATGGTTTTGAAGGAGAAGCATCTATTCCTTATGCTGCCGATGACAACCAAGGCAACCCCTTAGAACCAGCGGATATTTCTGTAACTGTGGAACCCATACCAGAATTAACAGATGACACAGCAACCACAGCTCCCAACACCCCAGTCACGTTCAGCATCAGCGACAACGATGAAAATGTAGACATCGCTACCATAGATCTAGACCCTGAAACCCCAGGAATCCAGAAAAACATCACAG
>NZ_JAAHHG010000355.1:7486-10439 GCF_010692555.1 Okeania sp. SIO3B5
GATGACACAGCAACCACAGCTCCCAACACCCCAGTCACGTTCAGCATCAGCGACAACGATGAAAATGTAGACATCGCTACCATAGATCTAGACCCTGAAACCCCAGGAATCCAGAAAAACATCACAGCTCCAGGAGAAGGTACATTTGCCGTAGATGATGACGGGAACGTTACCTTTACTCCAGTAGATGGTTTTGAAGGAGAAGCATCTATTCCTTATACTGCTGATGACACTGAGGGCAACTCTTTAGAACCCGCAGACATAACTGTAACTGTGGAACCCGTACCAGAATTAACAGATGATACAGCAAACACACCACCCAACACCCCAGTTACATTCAGCATCATCGACAACGATGAAAATGTAGATGTCACCACCATCGACCTCGACCCTGAAACCCCAGGAATCCAGAAAAACATCACAGTCCCTGGAGAAGGAACATTTAGCGTAGACGATGACGGTAACGTTACCTTTACCCCATTAGCAGGTTTCGAGGGAGAAGCATCTATTCCTTATGGAGCAGACGACACTAATGGTAATTCTTTAGAACCAGCGGATATTTCTGTAACTGTCGAACCCATACCAGAATTAACAGATGATACAGCAACCACCCTACCCAACACCCCAGTCACATTCAGCATCAGCGACAATGATGAAAATGTAGACATCGCTACCATCGACCTCGACCCTGAAACCCCAGGAATACAGAAAAACATCACAGTCCCTGGAGAAGGTACATTTAGCGTAGATGATGACGGTAACGTTACCTTTACCCCATTAGCAGGGTTTGACGGTGAATCATCCATTCCTTATGGAGCAGACGACACTAATGGTAATTCTTTAGAACCAGCAAATATAATAGTGGATGTAACACCAATAGGTTCCTTAGTAGATGATACAACCACAACACCAGCTAACACCCCAGTCACATTCAACATTGCGAAAAATGATACTCTGGTAGATGCCACCACTATTGACCTCGACCCTGAAACCCCAGGAATACAGAAAAACATCACAATTCCTGGAGAAGGTACATTTGCCGTAGATGATGACGGTAACGTAACCTTTACGCCAGTAGATGGTTTTGAAGGAGAAGCATCCATTCCTTATGGTGCTGATGACACTGAGGGCAACCCCTTAGAACCAGCAGACATAACTGTAAATGTAGCTCCCATAGTGGAGAGTAGCGAACCAGTTCGGTTTGATTTTGATGGAGATGGCAAAGCTGATATTTTGTGGCGAAACCAAGAAACCGGACAAAATCGGATGTGGTTGATGGATGGTACTACCAGGAGCGACCGTGGTGCAATTCCTACCTGGACGAATCAGTATGAACTGGCAGCAGCAGCGGACTTTGATGGAGATGGCAAAGCTGATATTCTGTGGCGAAACCAAGAAACCGGACAAAATCGGATGTGGTTGATGGATGGTACCACCAGGAGCGGTCGCGGTGCAATTCCTACCTGGACGAATCAGTATGAACTGGCAGCAGCAGCGGACTTTGATGGAGATGGCAAAGCTGATATTCTGTGGCGAAACCAAGAAACCGGACAAAATCGGATGTGGTTGATGGATGGTACTACCAGGAGCGACCGTGGTGCAATTCCTACCTGGACGAATCAGTATGAAGTGGCAGCAGCAGCGGACTTTGATGGAGATGGCAAAGCTGATATTCTGTGGCGAAACCAAGAAACCGGACAAAATCGGATGTGGTTGATGGATGGTATTACCAGGAGCGACCGTGGTGCAATTCCTACCTGGACGAATCAGTATGAAGTGGCAGCAGCAGCGGACTTTGATGGAGATGGCAAAGCTGATATTCTGTGGCGAAACCAAGAAACCGGACAAAATCGGATGTGGTTGATGGATGGTACTACCAGGATTGATCGTGCTGCAATTCCTACCTGGAGCACTGATTTTGAAGTAGCAACAGTAGCAGACTTCAATGGAGATGGTAATGCAGATATTCTGTGGCGAGACCAAGCAACTGGACAAAATCGGATGTGGTTGATGGATGGTATTACCAGGAGCGATCGTGGTGCAATTCCTACCTGGAGCACTGATTTTGAAGTAGTCTCAACTGATATTTGATTTTAACTTCCCTGGCGGGAAGTCCCGCGCTCTCCCGTTTTGCTAGCGCATAACTGCGTTAACGGCTGTCGCCGACATGTTTGCGGAGCATTCCGTCAGGAAAAGGCGGAGGATGGTGGCGGCAGCTATTAGGGGAGCGGAGGGATGGGAAAGCCAGGGCCAAGAGTCGGATACCTCCACAAATAAAACCTTCCTATACCCTTGACAAGCTAGGAGGTATGCATGTTATTATCAAGGTCCACACAGGGGGAGGACATCACCTCTGTCAAAACAGCAGTCATTTTTTTCATGACTGAAGAATCCCGCGTTGTCGCGCTATGCGCAACGTCGGGAGTATGTCAATATAATGTTCGGATAATCAGCGATCAAAAAGTTGTTTGTAGTAGGGCTGAAGCCCTATCTATCTTATTAGACATCTCCAGAAAAGAGGGAGTAGGGAGTAGGGGCGAATCGCGATTCGCCCCTACAGGAGTAGGGAACCCACCCCTCGCCCCTCCCCCTCCCAGGAGGGGAATAATTGATAATTTCTGTGCGATAATTGATTTTATTTTTTATTATTGGAGATGTCTATTAGACATCTCCAATAATACTCAAACGCCTATCCTAACTATCTTTAGTGGAGCGATCGCTACTCATTAAAATAGTTAACCTGTACGGTTTTATATCATGTCCGGTAGCATCGTTTGTGTATAGAATTAAGGTGACAATGAGAGAAAACCTTCTGCCTCCTGCCTCCTGCCTCCTGCCTCCTGCCTTCCTTCCACCAAAGTCTAATTATTCAACCGGACATGATATTATGGGTATCAGAAATACTTTGTGTTACTAATCTAAACATCTATTGTACTTTTTTGGAGATGTCTAT
>NZ_JAAHHG010000356.1 GCF_010692555.1 Okeania sp. SIO3B5
GTGCTTTAGAGAAGTCAGGGCAAGACACGGATTTGGCCACGGATGCACGGATGAATGCACAGCTCAAACTGTGCAGAGCGCTTTTAACTTTAAAATTCTTACTTTTAAAGGCATGACTTTTGAATTAAATCTAATGCACCATTTTAGATGAAACAGTCCACTACTGGACTTGGGCTCCCTGCCCTATCCGTACATCCGTGCCATAATCCGCGTGAGCCACCCCCTTCCCTATCCGTACATCCGTGCCATAATCCGCGTGAGCCACTCCCTGCCCTATCCGTACATCCGTGCCATAATCCCTGTGAGCCATATTTCAGTTATCAGTTATCAGTCCCTCTGTCTACATTTTTTGGTCAGATTTTTCGCTTTTGTTGGGTTGCGAGATACGCTTAACCCAACCTACCGAACGGGCCAGAGGCCCATTCCACGTGACGCCCGTAACTGCCCACAAGCGGCATCAGTTTCTAAACCACGAGAATAACGAACGCTAACTGCAATATGTTTTTCTTCGAGAGCATTAACAAAAGCGTTGATATCTTCTCCTGTTGGTCTTTGATAGTCAACCTCACTAATAGGATTATAGGGAATTAAATTAACATGGCACTGAAACCCCCGCAGATTTTTAGCTAATTCTTTAGCATGGTCTGGTAAATCATTAAAACCTGTTAACATCACATACTCAAAACTAATTCTTCGCTTTGTGAGGTTGACATATTCACGACAATCTGCTATTAAATCCCCTAATGGATAAGATTTAGCACTGGGAATCAGATGTTCCCGCAGCCTTTGATTAGAAGCATGAAGACTAACAGCAAGAGTCACTTGCAATTTATGTTCGGCTAATTGACGAATGCGATCGCGAATGCCTACAGTTGAGATAGTTATACAACGTTGTCCAATACCCACATCTTGATTCAGAGACTTCACTGCAGCCAAGACATTTTTAGTATTCAGCAACGGTTCCCCCATTCCCATAAACACAATATGGCTAACTCGTCGCTCAAAATCTTCTTGCACAGTCAACACCTGGTCGATAATTTCATGTGCTTCTAGGTTCCGGGTAAAACCTCCCTTACCAGTAGCACAGAAATCACAAGCCATTGGGCAACCGACCTGAGAAGACACACATACAGTTAGACGTTTATGGCTAGGAATACCTACAGTTTCAATAATATTACCATCTGATAGTTGCAGCAGATATTTAACTGTTTTGTCTGGAGCAACAGAGCGGTAATGTATGGCAGATCTACCTATGGGAAAATGCTTAATCTCCTCGCGCCATTGTTTGGAAAATACAGTGATGTCTGCCAGAGACTTAGCCCCTTTTTGATATATCCATTGATATAGTTGTTTGCCTCGATAAGCAGGTTGTCCTTGCTGTTGTACCCACTCTGTTAACTCAGATAAGGATAAACCTAATAAAGGAGTTTGGGTAGGAGTAATTAAAGATTGAGTCATTTCAGTTTAGTAATTAATTTATTGGTTTTGCATAAATGCGGCATAATTTTAATAGTTTTGTGGAAGTGGAATGGGCATCTTGCCCGTTCCCACTCCTGATATTTTCAGGTAGGCAGGATACTCACCCCACTTATACAGCGCTTTCCGTTGTTATCAAAATAATATGGGTCTAAAACCCCGCCTTTTAAGGCGTAATATTTTTGGAGCGGGGCTTAAATCCCCGTTACAAAAATAACTTCTGACTTCCCCTCCTGGGAGGGGTTAGGGGTGGGTTGACTTCTGACTTCTGACTTCGTTAAGAGGTACACCTGCGCGGGCAAGATGCCTAAACGCAGGCAAGATGCCCACGCTACATGATTTTCACGATTTATCCTGTACATCATTTGCCCAAAATCTGCTGTATTTATTCCGCCCCTCAGCAATGCCAATTTATTTGTATAAATAAGCAGTTAAATGCCTTACTTAAATCTAGCTTTGATAAAGCGAATCTAAACTATAAATATACAGTATGATAAAATATTTATCAAATAAAAACAAGTTAAAAAGTAGTCCTATCAGGGCAAGGCTTCAAACCCAATTTTTCGGTGAATAATAATGAATCAGAATAATCTTTTCTGGGTTTCTTTAATCTTTAGTAAGTTGCCCATTTTGAAAATTTCCTCCATGCTTTTAGCAATATTTTTTTTTAATATATTAGCTGTTAGCTGCAAAACAACATCATCAACAGAAGAAAAAGTATCCTCCACACCATCGGAAACTTCTCTATCCCTAACCGATAAATTTGCTGGAGTCAATATCAATGTAATTTCCCTCAGTAAACCTGTTGCTGCCACTGTTGAAAAACGTGCTGATGAATTTGAAGCGCTGACAGGAGCAAAGATTACAGTCAAGAGTGCTGGCTATTCCGAACTATATAAAACAATTTTACAGGATCTGACAACGGGTACTAATCAATACGATGTGATGATTATGACCTCAAATTGGATGCCAGACTATATTGAATCTGGTTATCTCAAAGACTTAACGGAATATGTCAAGGAAGATTCAAGTTTGGCATGGAACGATATTGCACCATTTTTTCAGGAATACGGTCCTGTTTATGCCAATAAAATCTACGCAATTCCCATTGATGGCAACTATCATCTCATGTATTATCGAGCCGATCTATTAGCTGAAGCAGGATTTGAGCCACCCAGAACTTGGGATGATTATCTCAAAATTGCCAAGTATTTTCATGGTAAAGACTTAAATGATGACGGGGTTCCAGACTATGGCTCTTGCTTGGCAAAAAAATCGGGAAACGTTACCTACTGGGCAATGTGGTCGATTGCAGGTTCTTTTTTGCAGTCTCAAGGAACTAAACAGGGAATTTTCTTTGACCCCAATACCATGAAACCCATGACGAATAATGTTGCCTTTGCTAAAGCTCTCGATATTTACAAAGCAACCAATGAGTATGGTGCTCCCGATGAAATGGAGTGGGGGTTAAACGATGGTCGTCAAGCCTTTGTTTCAGGCCGCTGTGCCCTATCAATGGATCATGGAGATATTGGGACATTAGCACTCTTACCAGGCTCAAAGGTTAAAGATAAATTTGGTACTACCATTATGCCGGGGTCTACCGAAGTCCTCAATTGGGATACCGGAGAATTAGTACAGTGTGATAAATTCACCTGTCCGTTTGCAATTAATGGGGTGAACCATGCCCCTTTTACAGCAGCTATTGGTTGGGTGGGAACGATTAATACTGCAGCAGAACCTGAAGTTCAGGCAGCAGCAGCAGCCTTTATTTCCTATATTAGCCAGCCTGATCATTCCAATATAGATGTAACAAATGGGCGATCGGGTATGAACCCCTATCGTCTTTCGCAGTTTTCAGATTCTCAGAACTGGATAGCAGCAGGCATGACTCCCGCAGTCGCCAGTACCTACTTGGGAGCAATTGGCGCTAGTCTCAATAGTCCCAATGTGGTACTTGATTTGACTATTCCCAGAAACTACAATTATCAGAGAGAACTACTAGATGCAGCAGTTACGGACTTTCTCGCGGGGAAGATTAGCCGGGATGAAGCTATGGCGAAGATTACTCAGGAATGGGAGAATCTCACCAATGAAATGGGACGAGATGCCCAAAAAGCATTCTACCGGAAGAGTTTAGGATTGGAACGTTAGCGCTACGTTCAAGTCAAAAGTCAAAAGTCAAAAGTTAAAAGTTAAAAGTCAAAAGTCAAAAGTCAAAAGTCAAAAGTAAGAATTTTCAAGTTAAAAGTTAAAAGGTAAAAGTCAAAAGGTAAAAGTTATCTCTAATATCATGTCCGGTAGTATCGTTTATGTATAAAATGAAGGTGAAAATGGGAGAAAACCTTCTGCTTCCTGCCTCCTGCCTTCTGCCTTCTGCCTTCCTTCCACCAAAGTCTAATTATTCAACCGGACATGATATGATATCAAATCCGCTTAATTGGACATAAAAAAAATTATCTAATTATCATAACTACGCTCATCTTGTCTTATCTTTCTTCTCCTGAATTCTGTTTGCGAAGCATTCCGTAGGAAATTCTGAATTCTGAATTGCAGAATTGCTGAATTCTAAAGACTTAACCATTAGAGTTGTCGCTAAATAGAGGGAAAAAATCGCTCCAACCTAGACAGAGCAATAATTCCAAGGCTTTTTGGCTGCCAATAGCTACAATCCTTATAGAACAAAGTTTTTGGGGATTTTTGAAGTTATAAAGCGACAAGTCTATTCTATGGCTGTTTAACCGGACATGATATGACTATATTATCCCACATTCCACACTTCAATTTGTAACATGAAAAGTTGATAATTCTATAATTACTTAGGAATTACGCAGATACGCTATATATAGTACTCATAACTATTGTCCAATAGTTACTGGACTCTATACACAGTGTCTTTGCGTAAGTCCTGATTACTTAAATATTTAATCTCCCCCACTCCCCCAGGGCTGTTTTAAAATATTGTAATTAAGGATGCGCGGGAGAATGGGAGTAATAGGAATAGTGGAACAGTGAAATTTGCCAAAATTTGCCGATTTTTCAACCAATAAGCGTCTTTAAGCTCTGAAAGAATATTTGGTTCAACGCCATTTAAAAACCTCTATCCCCGTGTCTCCGTGTCTCCGCGTCCCCGTGTCTATCGAGAATAAACAGCCCTGCCCCCACTCCCCCACTCCCCCACTCCCTCTTTTCTGGAGATGTCTATTTTTATGAACTATTGGAATCTTAGTAGCAAACTGGTTATTGCCTATTCAGGATTGATTGCTCTCACAGCGGGGGCACTTTCAATCACAATCTATTGGCAACTACGAATATCCCAGCAAGTCGCACTGCAAGACCGCCTCTTGGGGATAACTAGCTTGGCCTCTCGTCAAATTGACAGCGATTATCATGGCTTAATCAACGACCCCGAAGATGTTGATACAGCTTACTACACTGTTAATCAGGGGCGACTCAAGGAAATTCAAGCCTCAGACCCAGATATAGTCCGCCTTTATACCCTGCGCTTTCGAGATGGACATTACAGAGTTGTTTTAAATTATGTGGCAGATTCTCAATACCTTGAGCAACCGCTGGCAAAGTTTGGAGATGTGCCACAGAATTTACCACCACGGTTGCAGCAGAAAACAAAAATCCAGACTTCAATTACCGAAACCTCTATCCGTCCCAATGGTGTAGGTCAATTTGTTTTGTATGGTTATGCCCCCATTAAAAGTCAATTGGGGCGTTCCGACGGTATTCTTGTAATTGAGATGGATGCTACTACTGTGACTCAGAGTGCAGTGGGAGCATTAGCTGTTGCAGGGGGTATTTTCCTAGTTGTTTTGCTAGTTTCCTTACCGTTAGTTTGGTGGCTCGCCCAATCAGTAGTGGTACGACCAACATTACATCTTAATCGTGTTGCTCACCGTTTGGCAGACGGACACTGGGATGAACCGCTACCCACAAATCGCCGGGATGAATTGGGGCAGTTAGCGGACTCGTTTAGCCACATGGCTTTACAGCTACAAGCGTCGTTTAAAGAATTGCAAGACTACTCTCAAAACCTAGAGCAAAAAGTAGAGGAACGGACTCAAGAATTATCAGAGTCGCAACAGTTGCTTAACTTGGTGATCAATAATATTCCCCAATCTATATTTTGGAAAAATCGAGAAAATGTTTATCTGGGATGTAACCAGAGCTTTGCCTCAGTCGCTAGTATGACACGTCAGGAAATTGTGGGCAAAACTGACTATGAAATGCCTTGGAGTCGGGAAGAGGCAGATTTTTATATAGAGTGCGATCGCCAAGTAATGGATTCAGGAAAACCGGAATTGGGAATTGTCGAACCGATAACACAAGGGGATGGCAAACAAGGTTGGTTGGAAACGAGTAAAGTCCCGCTCTATGATGTTCAGGGTGGGGTAATGGGAATTATTGGTATTTTTCAAGATATTACCCGTTACAAAGAAGCTGAAGAAGCTGCCCAGCAAGCCAACCATGCCAAAAGTGCTTTTATTGCGAACATGAGTCACGAGTTACGTTCTCCTTTAAATGCAATTCTCGGTTTTGCTCAAATCATGACTCGTTCCCAAACCCTTCCCAAGGAGCATCTGGAAAATATCAGTATTATTAGTCGCAGTGGCGAACACCTTCTGACTTTAATTAACAATGTTCTCGATCTTTCTAAAATTGAAGCCGGACGCATTACTCTCAATCAGAAAAACTTTGACCTCCATCGCCTGCTCAACGATATTGAAGATATGCTTTACCTCAAAGCACAAGAAAAAGGCTTACAACTTTTAGTCGAACATACTAATGATGTTCCTCAATATATTTGCACTGATGAACTGAAACTACGTCAGGTGTTAATTAATATTATTAATAATGGGATTAAATTTACTTCAGACGGAGGAATTTCTCTGAGAGTAGCACAAAAGTCTCCCCTATCTAATCCCACCCAAATTATCTTTGAAGTCGAAGATACTGGAGCTGGAATTGCACCAGAAGAGTTAGACAAACTTTTTGAAGCTTTTACCCAAACTGAAACGGGAAAACAAGCTCAAGAAGGAACGGGATTAGGATTACCAATTTCTCGTAAATTTGTCCAACTGATGGGGGGAGATATTCATGTTAGCTCCCAAGTTAATCAAGGAACAATATTTACCTTTGAAATCAAAGCTACCATTGTCAGCGAAGGTGATGTTGTTGATACCCAAATTCCCCAACGTCGTATTATTGCCCTGGAACCAAATCAACCCAGATATCGGATTTTAATAGTAGATGATAAACCTCTGAATCGTCAATTATTAATTAAACTTCTTTCTCCTTTGGGATTTGAACTCAAAGAAGCTATTAATGGCCAACAAGCAGTAGAAATATGGGATGATTGGCAACCTCACTTGATTTGGATGGATATGCGGATGCCAGTAATGGATGGAAATGAAGCCACAAAACAGATCAAAGCTACAACTAAAGGACAAGCAACAATAATAATTGCTCTGACAGCAAGTGTATTGGAAGAGGAAAAAGTGGTAGTTTTATCGGCAGGATGCGATGATTTTATGAGAAAGCCATTTCGCGAGGCAGATATCTTTAAAAAGATGGAAGAATATTTAGGGGTGCGTTATGTGTATGAGGAAAGGGAAATTAAACTGAAAGAAAAGGAAGAAACTGTTGAATCTATTGAACAAAAAGTCAGGGTATTATCTGAAGAATTAAAACAACAACTAAGAGATGCTTTGCTAACAGGAAATTTAGCAGGAATTGCTAATACAATTGACCAAATTAATCAATCAGATAATTCTCTAGCTGAAGCAATACAAAAATATTGTGATGGCTTTGAATATGAGAAAATTTTGAATTGGCTGAGTGATTAAACCCACATCTGTGCCACAAAATGTAGTATAAAAGAAGGAGTCAGGAGACAGGAGAAATGGGAATGAGCAAGGAGGTAGGATTCATCAATTGATAATGGATAATGAATATTATAGCAGTTTTCACTAACATAGAATACAGAGATTTTGTTTTAAAGGCAGAAGGCAGCTATGCTGAGGGCAGAAGCTTTGTAGTCTACCTTTGTGAAAACCGCTATAATAGCTCTTATACCATTTTCAAAAAATATTGGGCATTGCTGAATTAAGGTATGAAAGTAGGTTTATAGGTATGGAGGGAACAGGGAACACCGGATCTGAGAACAGTTAATATTAACAAGTAGTTCAAACCATCCAAAATACAAAATCAAAAATATAAAATTATCAAATCATACCCAGAATCAGCAACGCCAAATATTGCTAAATTTGGTTATTTGAGGTGTTATATAATGTTCGGATAATCAGTTATAAAAAACCTTCTGCCTTTTAACCTTGCTCTTTCCCTTCAGCATAGCTGCCCTCTGCCTCCTGCCTTCGATCCACAGATATTATAAGTATTCAACCGAACATGATATTAGGTGGTAGGTATAAAAGAGAATAAGTGCAAATGTTTCAATTCTGTTGGGCATCCGTATTTTACTGTAACAATCTTTATTGAATTTGGTATTATAAAGTCAATGTTAAACTTATTATTAAGTCATAACAATATTTAATAGTAACATCATGTCCAGATAATTAGTGATAAAAAAAACTTCTACCCTTTGAATCTTTCTTTTCCTTCTGCCTTCTGCCCTCAGCATAGCTGCCTTCCTTCCTCCTAAGTGTAACTATTCAACCGGACATGATATAACCTATGAATTCCTCGCGAACCAATTCAGAGCATGGCAATATTTTAGTTGTAGATGATACCCCTGCCAATTTACAACTTTTAATAGGTTTATTATCAAAAAAGGGTTACACTGTTCGTCCAATTCCTAGTGGAAAGCTTGCTTTACAAGGAATTCATATTGATTATCCCGATCTGATTTTACTTGATATTCAAATGCCAGAACTGGATGGTTATGAAGTATGTAAGCATTTAAAAGCAGATCCTCGTACTCAAGATATTCCTATTATTTTTATTAGTGCCCTTGATGATGTTTTTGATAAAATCAAAGCATTTGAAGTAGGCGGAATTGATTATATTACTAAACCTTTTCATGCCGAAGAAGTTTTTTCCCGCGTAAAAACCCATATTACTTTATATCGACTCCAGAAACAATTGCAAGAAAAAACTGTAAATCAAGAGCTAGAAATCCAGGATAAAAATCTAATTTTAGAGCAAATGATTGAGGATTTGGAAAGTACTAATCAAGAATTAAAAGAACGTTTAGAACAACTAAAAAAAGCACAATTGCAATTAGTTCAAAGTGAAAAAATGGCAACTTTAGGTCAAGTTGTTGCTGGAGTCGCTCACGAAATTAACAATCCCGTTGGATTTATTGAAGGAAATATTTGTCATGCTTTAGAATACGTTGAAGCTTTAATTCATTTGGTGAGTCTCTATCAAAAGAAATTATCTACTCCCGATCCAGAAATTCAAGAATATATTGAAGATATAGATCTGGATTTTTTAATTGAAGATTTTCCTCAAGCGATCGCTTCAATGAAAACGGGTGTCGAGCGCATTCGCAATATTAGTACTGCATTACGCACTTTTTCCCGTGGGGATAACGATCGACAAGTTAGTTTTAATATTCACGATGGCATTGATAGCGCTTTGTTAATTTTAAAACATCGACTCAAGGATAATGGAGAACATCCAGCGATCAAGGTAATTAAAGAATATGGAAAATTACCAGAAATTAACTGTTTTCCCGGTAAATTAAACCAGGTGTTTATGAATATAATTGCTAATGCCATTGATGCTTTAGAAGAAAGTAATATTGGTAAAACTTTTGAGGAAATTGAAGCTACACCAAATCAGATTACTATTACTACGGAAGTTGACAGTGAAAACCAACAGATAATCATCCGCATTAAAGATAATGGCATAGGTATGAAAGACGAAGTTAAACAAAAGATATTCGACCATTTATTTACAACCAAAGGAGTAGGTAAAGGTACAGGTTTAGGTTTATCAATTTCGCGCCAAATAGTAGAAGAAAAACATGGAGGAAAACTGAGTTTTAATTCAGCACCGGGGACAGGTACAGAGTTTGTAATTGCTTTACCCAGACAATAATATCAAGTGGAGATAGTTTTTAATAATTGATAATTAATAATTAATAATTGATAATTGATAATTGATAATTGATAATTGATAATTGATAATTGATAATTGATAATTACTACCAATTTGAAAAAAGAATGTGTAAGTATTTCCTGCGGAATGCTGCGCAAACAGCTATTAGCTATCAGCTTTCAACAATAAAACTCTGCTCTTAAAACTATACTTTATAAAAACCTTTCTTAAGATAAAACTTGACCAAACAGAGAAGTTAGAAGTTATGTATTTGCTATTAAATCAATTTTTGCCTTCCTCCTTCTTCCTTAGCTGATAGCTGATAGCTAACTGCTGAATGCTTACAAGAATGTTATACCAGTTTGATAAATCTTTGCTACAAATATTTAGGTTACTGCGATTGAGTCAGGAGACAGGAGTCAGGAGTCGTATGGGAATAGGTTTGATACCATTTTTTATATAGTAATTTATCTTTTTCATCCAATAGATATTTCCTACAAATTATTTTAATAATGCTTATTATTTGTAACATTCTTTTTTCAAATTAGTATTACGAATAATAAGGGCGATCAAAAAAAATTATATGAGATGTCCTTTTGATGAAAAAGAGAACTTCCGACTAAAAAATGGTATTGAAGCCATTCATTCTGAATCCTGACTCCTGAATTCTAAGAAATATCCTATCTATTTGTAGCAAATATTTATAAATTTGGTATAATACCAAATCTGGTTATCATATCAAATCCGGTTAAACAGCCATAGAATGGTTAAGTCTTTAGAATTCAGCAATTCTGCAATTTCCTACGGAATGCTTCGCAAACAGAATTCAGGAGAAGAAAGATAAGACAAGATGAGCGTAGTT
>NZ_JAAHHG010000357.1 GCF_010692555.1 Okeania sp. SIO3B5
ATTTTTCTGCCTAACTATGAGCCTAAAATACTAACTTTTTGAGGGTTTTAGACATGATACCAGGCACTTTTTTAGACCCCAAAAAGGCTAAAATCTTTATCTGTAAATACTTTTAGATTTAATCAGCAAGCCCTAATTAGGGTTTGCGTATGGAAAGTCTTTTTGCTGGGGTAGGAGACAGGAGACAGGAGAAATAGGAATTTAGAAGAGGTAGGAGCTAAGTTTTGTAAGAATGATTTTTCTGCCCAATGATGCGCCTAAAATACTAACTTTTTGAGCGTTTTAGCCTGAAACAGGCACACTTTTTTCTAACCCAAAAAGGCTAAAGTCTTTATCTGTCAATACTTTTAGATTTAATCAGCAAGCTCTAATAATTAATTATTACCTCTAGCTAAAGCATTGGGATTGAAATCTGGAATATTCTCTTTCTCTTGGTATCATCGATATGGCGCAGGTTTCGGAGTCATCCCACCCTACAGGAAGCTACGCTAACGACCGCTTTTTATCTCCTTAAAAGGCTATGCTTTATAAACATCTTTAAATTAACATAAAACTTGACAAAATAGACAAGTTATGTATAAGTTTTTAAAAGGTTTTTGTCAGAGAAAAAGTGTATTAAAAAGTACATTTTTTTTGATAAGTTAAGTAGGGTTTGCTGAATAAATATAAAAGTATTTGCCGATAAAGGTTTTAGCCTTTTTAAGTATCAAAAGGTGCGAGGTTTTAGATAGTAATGGTTCAAAAATTTAAGATTTTGGTCAAGAATTGGGCAAAAAATCAAGGGACGATTCTTCCTACTATCTCCTCTATAATTCCCCGTTCCCCTTGACTCCTGTCTCCTGTCTCCTGTCTCCTACTCTAGCAAAAAGACTTTTTCAGCAAGCCATAAGTAGTTTTTCTGATCTACTATGATTCTTTCTCCCTTCTCCCCCAATCCCTTCTCCCCTTCTCCCCACAAGGCTTTCAGGAGTTATTCATAAGGGATAGCTTAAAAGGGGGAGGCTTTAGACCAGAATTTTTCGGAAAGTAGAAAAAAGAAAAATTTGAAAGGTAACACTTCCAAAGCTGTAGATAAAGCCCTATACTCTAGCCAAATACATAAAATAACGATGGTAGAGAGTTAGCTAGGCGGATTTGTCCCCTGCTTGAATAACCACAAGCAGATTTCAACCCGAATTGACTACTCCCCGTAGCTGTTGCCGAGGGGATTCTAAGTTGATACTACGCAACACCGATAAATCCTTGTTGCTTCGTTTTTTCTTAGCTGACCAAAGATACACTCTTTGGGGACAAGTCAAAGTGCCCCTATACAGTCGGCTTAAGTTTAACCCTAGCCTTCTGCTTACTTTTGTCTAAACATTTGTATATTAAGAAAATAGCATAGGACAACTAAAGTTGTCTAGTCTAAACGACTCGCTTGTTTTCATCCCCCGGTTAAAACACGGGGGGCTTTCAACGTCGCTTTTCGGTAAAAATCTGCCCTGAAAGTCAGCTCACAGGTAGATTATTATCTACCTCGAGGAGTCTAGAAGTCTTTTGACAGGCTAGAAGCAAAAGTGGACTTTTCCCTTTTGCGGTGTTTTTTTACACAGAATTCAGGGTGTTTAAACCCCTGGAGATGTCAACAATATTTTCCCAATCATCGCCTAGTGTGGAGTGAGAACAGTGAAACAGCAAATTTCAATTAGTAGTGGACTGTTAAGCGGGGTGGCTGCGGTAATCATCGCCCAGACACCAGCCTTTGCAGTTACACAAATCACCCAAGTTCAGTTAAGTTCAGTAGAAGGGGGCATGAACATCGTCCTAGTGACAAATAATGGCGATCGCCCCGAAGTTTTCTCAGTAAATAGAGATAACTCTTACGTTGCAGACATCATCAATGCTCAACTAAGCATACCTGAAGGCAATAAATTTCGGAAAGATAGTCCAGCACCAGGCATAAAATATGTAGAAGTAATGCAGGTAGATGCCAACAGTGTGCGGGTAGTCATCCAAGGAACAGAAAGCCCTCCCAGAGGCAGGATTATTCAAGGGGGGGGCCGAGGAATTGTTCTGAGCGCTGCAGCAGGTTCAGGAGAAGTAGCTCAAGCATCTACACCTAAACCTAATAGCTTTCCCCCACCCTCAGAAGAATCTGAACCTGCCCCCCCACCTGTAGAACCGGAACCTACTGTAGTATCTCCAAGAGAAACAACTACAGCCCAAAAATCAAAGGTATTATTACCTGATTCTGAACTAACAGGAGATGGTTTCCCCACCTTACCAGGACAACCATCCCCCAGCGAAGTCCCTCCCTTTCAACCACGAGCAGTAGCACCACCAGTAGGTGACATAGCAATATCCAATATTAATCCCTCAGTAGAAGTTATAGATTTAGGCACACAAGAAAGAATACCTCGTTTAGTCTTGCGAGATGCTCCAGTGAGAGATGTTTTAGCTTTATTAGCTAGAGCTGCCGGGTTGAATGTAGCCTTCAGTTCAGGTGGAGAAGAAGAAACTGGGCCGAATATTTCCCTAGATATTGAAAATGAGTCCGTTCAAGATGTTTTTAACTATGTTCTGCGTCTCAGTGGTTTGCAGGCCAACCGAGTAGGGAATACAGTATTTGTGGGGCAAGAATTACCCACAGAAGCCAGAAATGTTGTAGTCCGTTCTTTCCGCTTAAACCAAGTTACAGCCCAAGCTGCTGCAGGTTTCTTAGTTAGTATGGGAGCTGAAAGTGCTATTGTTACAAGTCGGCCAGTAACTCAGGTGAATACGGTTAATATTCCTGGAACTAATCAGGCAATTACAAATACAGAAACTATTGAAAGAACAGTTATTCAGCCACTACGTTACGACCCCCAAAATTCTCCCTCATTATTAAAAGGTTTACAGGTAGTAACTGATAGCCGACTTAATAGCGTGACTTTAGTAGGGCCACCACAACAAGTAGAGATTGCCGCAGCCCAACTGGTACAACTAGATTTACGACAAAGGCAAGTAGCTGTAAACGTAAAGGTTATAGATATTAATTTAGCAGCAGAGGAAAACTTTAATAGTAGTTTCTCCTTCGGGGTTAATGACAGTTTCTTTATTAACGATAATGGAGCAGCATCTCTGAATTTTGGCAGTCTCCAACCTGCTCGTCAAACAGATCAGGATGGTAGTTTTCCTCTTTCCCGCCCTGTCACTGGTAACCCACTTTCTGGAAACGACCCATTCTTTGATAGCCAACGTACATTTGACGTTCCATTTACAGGTATTCCTAACGTCAATCAAGGTAGAGGTACTTTCCTCAGGCCAATAGCTCCCACCACAGGTGAACCGACAAGAGTTGGGATTACAGATTATGAACCATCAGAGGTAGATGTTGATGACGATGGAATATTGGAGGTAGAACTAGGAGAGGCAGAATTTGGCTTGTTCCCCCAAATTTTGTACCCAAGGCGATTTCTTGGTCAATTAAGGGCTACTATTGACAGTGGTAATGCTAAAATTCTTACCGATCCAACTTTAGTCGTTCAAGAAGGGGAGATTGCTAGTGTCAGACTTGTAGAAAATATTATCAGAAGTATTGACAGTAATTTTTCAATTGAGGGAAATGGGTTTCGAGAAACTAGAAGTATTCAATTTGAAGATGTAGGTTTGACCCTAGCTATACAGGTGGAGAGAATAGACGATAATGGCTTTGTCACTCTAACAGTAAATCCAGATGTCAGCTTTATTTCGGATAGGATACCAACGGATGCTAATAATGTCAGTGAATTTGGTACAGAAGTCGCCAGGCGTCGGGTAGAATCTGGTAGAATTCGTCTGCGGGATGGACAAACTCTAATTATTTCTGGCGTTATTCAAGAGCAAGAAAGAACAACAATAAATAAGGTACCTATTTTGGGAGATTTACCAATAATTGGTTCTCTCTTCCGCAGTAGTCAAAATGAAAATCAACGAGCAGAGACAATTATACTACTGACACCTCAAATACTGGATGATGGCGATCGCTCTTCTTGGGGTTATCGATTTAATCCTAGTCCAGATGCTTTGCAAATGATGGAAAGGGGTCAGCCAAGACCACGGTGACATCTCCCACACTAAGCTCGCACTATAGTGTGGGCTTCTCGTTTTAAGAGCTAACTTTTGATGCTAAACTAATATGTGAATATAATTTTAGCGACTCAAAAATTAAAGGAGGTGATAGTCACTATGGCCAATAGAAGATTGACTTTTCGACTGTACCCGACAAAAGTACAGAAAGAAAAACTATTTTTAGCCAGAAAGCTACACCAACTTTTGTATAACGCTTGTGTTGCTCATAGACGTTTTGAGTGGAGAAAAACGCGAAGAAGTATAGATTACTTTACTCAACAAAACGCATTACCTGGTTTTAGGCAGCAGTGGCCAGATTACCAGCAACTCAATCTGACTGCGCTACAGGCAACAGTCAAGCGTGTTGATAATGGTGCGACCTGAACTGGTCGTTTGAAAATGGGGACACCCAGTCCCTACAGGGATTTCCACTCCTGTCTCTCATGGAAAGCTCTCCTATTAGGGAGAGTGGCGACGCTGGTAGTAAGTAATGAAGCCAGTGGGATGCACGCCCCAAACGTAGCCGATGCCAGTAGGGTCAACTGGTTAGGAGCAAGGGGGAAGAAACGAAAGGATGAACATAGTCTAAGCTGATGATTAAACTGCGTCATACACGAAATAGCCAAATGACTCCTGACAGGCTATAACCAAAATGGTGAGTAGGTGGTTGTTACGCTCTAAGTTCGTAACAACGTTGGAAACACAATCCCTACCGCAGAAGAGTCAGCCATCCTAACCGTCTGGCAAGATTCAAACGACACAACAGAGTAAGCCCTACAAGGTCTGTTAGAGGTCGAACTGGCAGTAGGTCAGAGGTAACGAAGACACAATCCCTTGTCGGGTAAAGGAAGGAACAAAAAGCAAATGCTGGCTTGTAATGAGTCAGATAAGGGTTCAAGATTTGCCCTTGACCGAAAGGAAAGCCCACTTGTTCTCGGTGTTATACGAAAGAAAAACATTTAAGGGTAATGAACCCAAGGAGAAGTTAGATGTCAGAGCCTGCTTTGACAAATGGACTAAGGGGACAGCTAGAAGACTGGAGTCAGATTAACTGGCGTAAGGTTAAAAAGGCTGTCAAGAACTTAAGAATGCGTATCTTTCGTGCTAGAAAACTTGGCCAGTGGAAGAAGTTACGCCGACTTCAGAAGCTGTTGTTACGAAGCGGAGCCAACTTGCTTCTATCAGTGCGACAAATCACTCAAATCAATCAAGGAAAGCAAACCGCAGGTGTGGACAAGGAGGTAATAAACACATCAGACGAGCGAGTGAAACTTGTGAACAGTTGGGAAATGCCCAAGAGCAGCCCGACACGGCGTGTGTACATACCCAAATCAAACGGGAAGAAACGTCCTCTCGGCATTCCCACCGTGAAGGATAGAGTCGCACAAGCAATGGTTAAGAATATACTGGAACCCGAATGGGAAGCCGTGTTTGAGCCTAACTCCTACGGGTTTAGACAGGGTAGAGCGTGTCAAGATGCCATTGGGCAATGCTTCCTCCGACTTAAAGGAGATAGTAGCGATGGAAGAACATTTGATAAGTGGGTTCTAGACGCAGATATTAAAGGGTTCTTTGACAATATTGCTCATGAATCCATCCTGAAAGCTGTTGAGTCAGTACCACGTGGAGACCTAATAGAAGGATGGTTAAAAGCAGGGTATCTGGATAAGGGAACGTATAACCCTACTGAAACAGGCACTCCACAGGGCGGTGTTATAAGTCCACTGTTAGCAAACATTGGACTGCACGGGTTAGAACAATTTATTAAATCAATTAACCCAAAGCTAGGCATCATCAGGTATGCGGATGACTTTGTAGTTACCGCCAAGGACAAGGAATCACTTGAGGCAGTGCTAATCCTGATAAAGCAATGGATGTCTCAAAGAGGTCTGGAAATCAGCGAGGAGAAGACAAAGATATTGAGCATGGAAGAGGGATTTGACTTCCTTGGCTTTAACCTACGCCATTATAATGGCAAACTATTGATTAAACCTTCCAAGCAAAAGGTATTAGCCTTTTGTAAAAAAGTAGGGCAAGTCATTATGAATATGAAGGGAGCGAAGCAAGAAGAAGTAATACGAGTCCTGAACCCGATTCTCCGAGGTTTTGCCAACTACTACCGAGGGGTGGTGAGCAAAGAAACCTTCAGCTACACTCAAAATAGAGTGTGGAAATACCTCTGGCGTTGGTGTTGTCGGCGACACCCAAACAAAAGTACAAAGTGGGTAAAAGATAAATACTTCGGTTCATACAAAAGGAATCACTGGACGTTCATGTGTTACGGAGAAGGACGCGGTGGAAAAGAGAAACAGTACGTTCTCTATAACATCGCTTCTACTCCAATTGTGCGTCACGTCAAAGTTAAGGGGGCTGCCAGTCCCGATGACCCCTCACTCCGTGAGTATTGGCAAGAAAGAAGTCTCAAGATAGGGAAACAAAAATGGGCAAAAGGCTCTAAGTATGAGCGAGTAGCCAAGATGCAAGAACATAAGTGTCCTATCTGTGGGGATAGCCTCTACAACGGAGAAGAAATCGAAACCCACCACATAATACCTGTAAAAGACGGTGGCTCGGACGACACCGAGAATCTAATCCACTTGCACAGAGCGTGCCATAAGCAGGTTCACAGTTCAAAATCCAAGAAACTAGCTCGAAGTAACGCCTGAGCCGTGTGATGGGAAATTGTCACGCACGGTTCTAAGGGGAGGGGATGGAGGCGACTCCTGAATCTTACCCGACCTTATAATGCTTTTTTAAAAGGAATTAGGAAACGCCCTAAATTCAAATCGATCGGGAATTACTCCGGTTGGACTTATCCAGATGGTAGGCAAGGTTTTAAAGTGCAGATTGAATGTAGCCAAAAATATGCAGTCAACTGTGGATGGGTGACACTTAATGACTTGGGTATGAGACTCAGAATGCGGGGTAGGTTTAAGTATTGGGGAAAACCTACTACTTGTACGATTGTTTATCGTCCTCATAAAGATGAGTGGTATGCTTCATTTAGTATCAAGACCTCGGAACCTGAGCCATTGTTTGGCAGTAAGTCTCCACTGAATTATGAGTCAATGGTGGCTTTTGACTTAGGAACAAAAACAGCATTGACTTGCTATGACGGGTATGGGTTCAACTCAATCAGTAATCCTAGATTTGATAGGGAGTTTGCCCCAAAAATTAAGCAAGCTTCACGTCAACTCAAAAGAAAGCAGCGACCAATTAAAGGTAAGCAAAAAGCATCAAGTAGATGGAAAAAAGCGAAGAGAAAAATCTCGAAACTCAAGGCCAAACAGTCAGCCGTAAGACAAGATTGGCAGCACAAAGTCACAACAGAAATTGCTAGTTGTTATGACATCGTTGTGACCGAAAAGTTAAATGTTAGAGGTATGACCCGCAAGGCCAAAAAAGGTAAACGCAAAAAACAGAAAGCAGGCTTAAACCGTGCCTTATTAGATGTGGGTTTCGGAGCGTTAAATCAAATGGCGCTATATAAAATCCTCGCTAAAGGTGGTTTGCACATTACAATAGATACCAAAAAAGTCAAGCCATCTCAACGTTGTCCTCGATGTGGAACTGTTCATAAGGAATGGGCGCAATTGAGTAATCGTTACCATGTTTGTGATGATTGTGGATTTGAAATACCAAGAGACCAAGGCTCGGTCATGGTAATGTGGCAAACAGCAGCGGATAAACAGCCGGGGTTAGGAACTAACCTCGTTAGTCGTCGATGTTCTAGCTCTACTGATTCGACCCGTAAACATACGGGCTCGATGTTTGCGGAGCATTCCGAAGGAAAGCAACTGGGGCAGATGAAACGATTGCTGGCGCAAAGCTTCGCTAACAAAATCTCAAAATGTAGATGTTTCGGGTGCGGTTTCTCAAACCCCGCACGTCTACACGGCGGGGTAGTTCATCGTCTTAGTTTTAATTACTAGCTAGGGTTTGTGTATGGAAAGTATTTTTGCTGGAGTAGGGACCCACCCCTAACCCCTCCCAGGAGGGGAAAAAGGGAGTAGTTAGGACATAGAAGGAATGGGAATTACAGAGTCAGTGGCCATTCATAATAGTCAGAGTGATTTTTCGGCTGCGTGCAGGGCGTGAAAATCCTCACTTTTTTAACCTACACTTGCTGAAAAGCTCATACTTTTTCCAGACATAAATTGCCTAAAACCAATATCAGTAAATGCTTTGATATTTAATCAGCAAGCCATAGCTAAAGGTAAAAATTTTAACTAAGTAGTGCTTCATAAAATGAATAATATTTGACGCACCACAAAAATAAGAAAATCTAGAAAAAAAGTCCTTTAACGAATCTAGAATAGTTTTTTTCGGCCCAAAATATAATTAAAAACTAAAGAAGTCTAGAAATCTACATAAATTAAACGTTTCACCGCTCCATATTACCCAAGCACAGATTAGAATAAACCAGTGAAAGCTAGATTCTATGGGGTTTTCAGCAAAAAAATCTTGATGCCATCCCTAAAACTCACGCTTATGATAGGCAAGAGGATATGGGAAACCATTATCAGTCAAAGGTTCTGAGGTTTTGGTAGGAGAAACAAAAGGTTGAAGTTAATCACAAAAAGCTTAATAGTGGAAAACCTATCGATGGTATCCCAAGACCTTACTTACCTAAACTTTAGATGTACTTGCTGCAAACTAAACCCTGCTAGAATATTCAGTCCAAATTCAAAAGGAGTATCTCAATGAACAAAGGCGAATTAGTTGACGAAATTGCAAAAAAAGCTGATGTCACTAAAAAGCAAGCTGATGCTGTACTTAGTGCAGCCCTAGAAGCTATTATGGAAGCTGTGGCCAGTGGGGATAAAGTGACCCTAGTAGGCTTTGGTTCATTTGAATCAAGAGAACGTAAAGCCAGGGAAGGTCGTAATCCCAAAACAGGTGACAAAATGGAAATACCTGAAACTACAGTGCCTGCTTTTTCTGCAGGTAAATCTTTCAAAGAGTTAGTTGCAGACAAAAACGGTAAATAATCATATCCAGCTTTGACTAAACCAGTACACGGAGGAAATTTAGCTTGGGCAGCCACAATAGCAGGTTGTCCAATATCTGCTATTCTTGATTTTTCTGCCAGTATTAATCCTCTAGGGCCACCAGGTTCGGCTATCCATGCCATTCAAACTCAGATCGATAAACTCAGAGCTTATCCAGACCCCAATTATCATGAGTTAAAGAGAGTACTGAGTCTAGTACATCCTCCTCTGACTCCAGAGTGGGTTTTACCTGGCAATGGTGCAGCTGAATTATTAACTTGGGCAGCTCTAGATTTGTCAAAGCTGGAGGCAACTTATTTGGTAACGCCAGCTTTTGGTGATTATCGACGTGCCCTGCAAACTTTTACTTCTAATGTAGTGGAATGTCCCTTAATCATCGGGCGATCGCAATTACCTCAGTTGGAAATAGGAGCTGATACGAATAAAGGACTACTTCTAAATAATCCTCATAATCCTACGGGAATTTTGATTAAGGCTGAAGCAATTGTTCCTTATTTAGAAAAGTTCGGTTTGGTAGTGGTAGATGAAGCATTTATGGACTTCTTACCACCGCCTCAACTAGAAAGCTTAGTGCCATTGGTGACAGAATTTGAGAATTTGGTCATTTTACGTTCTTTGACTAAATTCTATAGTTTACCTGGACTACGCTTGGGTTATGCAATATCTCATCCTGAACGCCTTCGGAAATGGCAAAAGTGGCGAGATCCTTGGCCTGTAAATACTTTTGCTATTGCTGCAGCTCAAGCAGTTTTACAAGACCAAGCATTTCAACGGCTAACTTGGGATTGGTTGGCAGATGCTCGTTCCCAGTTATTCCAAGGGTTGGCTGAGTTACCGGGGTTACAACCATATCCGGGGGCAGCCAACTTTTTATTAGTTTACTCACAAACGTCCGTTGACTGGTTACAGACAATATTACTGAAACGGCATAAAATTTTGATTAGAGATTGTTTAAGTTTTCCAGAGTTGGGCGATCGCTATTTTCGAGTGGCTGTCCGTACCAAAGAAGAGAATCAAATGTTACTTGATGGTTTAACAGAAATTGTCAACTTCTGCGGGCTGAAACCGCGCAGCTTGGATAACCCAATATCCGACTAAGAGTTGGCGCTTACCATACAGCCCAAAGCGATAACACTTCTGGGTATTTCCCTAGCTCGGATTATCTGTTGGCCTTTTTGGGTAAAGGCACTGCGTTATTGCAGGAAACAACGCTTTTGGTGGTCTTAGGGACATACAACTTTCTCGAAAAGGATTATCTCTGATGATTCGAGTACCAGTACAAGTGCGACTCGTTCCTACTAGGAGCCTCTAGC
>NZ_JAAHHG010000358.1 GCF_010692555.1 Okeania sp. SIO3B5
TTCAAGGTGCTAGTTTGCTACGATTAGTAGCTAGGTTTTTAGAGCGGTTAAATACCTTTGCCGCTTTTATAAGTATAACATAAAGTTGCCCTAAAAGGGCAAGGCTTTAAACCCAATTTTTCGGTAAGTACCTTTGCGTAAATTTGGTATAACTTGATGAGCAGGTATAGCAAAAGTTCTACATAGATATAGTCATATATTGTAAGTTCAAAAAAACTAAGCAAAGAGAGAAATTTTAACCAAGCTTTAGTACGATTGAACAAGCAAACAATGTCTACAAAAAATCAGAAACCTTTCACTAGATTAACTGTAGAACTAGGTTCAGGTAGATTAACAAAATACAACCGATGCAGGCAAAATCTAGAAAAATTCCACTGGTTATATCCTAGCTGTGTCGGTAAATTAACACTGAAAAAAAAGAAAAGTATCGAGAAAACAAATTTGTTCTAATAACTGGAAGAAAGTACAGCACAAAAACGTTACTATCTACCACGAAATCTTAATATTATGACAAAACAAAGAATAGAAAACTTAGTAGTTATAGGTTCAGGACCAGCAGGCTATACTGCTGCGATCTATGCAGGACGCGCTAACCTCAAACCAGTAGTCTTTGAAGGTTATCAAATAGGAGGTGTACCAGGGGGTCAATTAATGACAACAACTGAAGTAGAGAACTTTCCTGGTTTTCCCGAAGGTATTACCGGACCGCAATTAATGGAACGAATGAAAAATCAAGCAGTCCGCTGGGGGACAGAACTATACACCGAAGATGTTACTTTTGTAGACCTAGCTCAGTACCCATTTACTATTAAGTCAGAGGAACGAGAAATTAAAACTTATAGCATCATCATTGCTACTGGGGCGACTGCCAAAAAACTCAAACTACCTAGTGAAGAAAAATTTTGGAATAGTGGTATTTCTGCTTGTGCTGTCTGTGATGGAGCTAACCCTGCTTTTAAAGGAGTGGAATTAGCAGTTATTGGTGGTGGGGATACTGCAGCGGAGGAGTCTATTTATTTAACTAAGTATGGTTCTCATATTCATTTATTGGTACGTCGAGACCAAATGCGGGCAAGTAAGACTATGCAGCAGAGAGTGTTAGAAAATCCGAAAATTACTGTTCATTGGCAAACTGAAGTTATAGATGTATATGGTAATGGTCTGTTGGAAGGTGTGAAACTGAAAAATAATCAGACTGGTACACAGCAAGACTTATCAGTTGGAGGTTTGTTTTATGCTATTGGTCATACCCCGAATACTCAAATTTTTCAAGGACAGTTGGAGTTGGATGAGAAGGGTTATGTGCTTACTCGAGATATGGTTAAAACTAGCGTTGAAGGTGTCTATGCTGTGGGTGATGTCCAAGATAGTGAGTTTCGTCAGGCAATAACTGCTGCTGGTAGTGGTTGTATGGGGGCAATGTTGGTAGAGAGATGGTTGTCGGAAAGAGGTTTGGTACAGGAGTTTGCTCAGGAAAAAGCAACTAAGAACTCGGATGAGGAGATAGTTGTTGATACTGTTGAGAGTTTTGACCAGAATGCTACTCACCATCTAGGCGGTTATGCTTTGCGGAAGCTCTACCACGAGAGCGATCGCCTAATTATAGTTAAGTATTCTGCCCCTAGTTGCGCTCCATGTCATACTTTGAAGCCTATTTTGGAGAAGGTCTTACAAGAGTTTGAGGGAAAAATTCATTATGTAGAGATTGATATTGAGCAAGATCCAGAAATTGCTCAGAATGCAGGGGTAATGTCTACACCGACGATTCAGTTTTTTAAGAATAAGGGTTTGGTTGAACAGTTGAAAGGTGTGAAGCGTAAGAGTGAATATCGGCAGGTTATTCAAAATAATATATAGCGTTGTTATCTGGGATGTGGAGACCAAGTGGCATGAAAAATGTATGGAGGGAATAGTCATTTCAGTTAGCCTCCTTATTCCCCTAATTTAAATAAATAGGACTATATATTAATACTAATATCATGTCCGCTTGAATACTTATACTTTGGTGGAAGGAAGGCAGAGGGTAGAAGGCAGAAGGCAGAAGGCAGAAGGGTTTCTTTCAATTGAAGCTTAATTTTATACACAAACGATGCTACCGGACATGATATAACTATCTCTAATAGACATCTCCTCCAAAAGAGGGAATAGGGGGAAATAATTGATAATTTCTGTAGGATAATTGATTTTATTTTTGATTTTTGGAGATGTCTAATATCTATGAGACTGTAGAAATTAACCATCTTGGTAGAATAGCGATCGCTCCTTAAAAGATAGTTATAGTATTTGTTTGACTATTTTCGGAGAAGTCTAATATCATGTTCGGTTGAATACTTATAATATCTGCGGACCGAAGGCAGAAGGCAGAAGGCAGAAGGCAGAGGGCAGAGGGCAGAAGGCAGAAGGCAGAAGGTTTTTTATAACTGATTATCCGAACATGATATAATAGCCATCTCCAAAAATCAAAAATTACAGCAGTTTCGGAGTTAGTGAGCTAAAAAATTTTAGGACTTTAGGCAACAGCTCCGCAAAGCAACAGGCAACAGAGAATTAATAAACTGTACCTCACCGTTCTTAGAAACTTATGATTTTCTATATAAATCTATGATTTTCTATAAATAACCTGTTCTATTCCTGCTTCTACCTGGCAACGTCGGCGTTATCCAGTCCGCAAGCTGTCACGGTCGTTCGCGTTAGCGTTGCGGAGCAAACTGACCGCCTGAGCTAGATTTAAACTAGCATTTAAGTCTCTATCACAACTGAAACCGCAGTGTTCACAGTTAAAAACACGCTCTGATAAGGACAGAGACTCTTTAATATTTCCACACCTACTGCAAGTTTTAGAACTAGGAAACCATCTATCAACAATGATTAGCTCAGAACCATATAACTCACACTTGTACTCTAGTTGTCTACGAAACTCATAAAAGCCCATAGACTAGGGCAGCCTTAGCTAACTTATGATTAGCCATCATACCTGATACATTTAGGTCTTCTATTACTATCTGGCTGTGGTTTTTAGCCAAATAAGTAGTAAGTTTATGCAATGTATCTTTTCTGATGTTAGCTATCCTGTTGTGTAACTGAGCTATCTTAAGTTGAGCCTTTTTCCAGCTATTAGAGAATTTAGTTTTATGTCTGTTTAGGTATTGCAGTCGTGATAATTTAGATTCTAACTTTCTTTTCGATTCAGCGTTTTCAAATACTTCACCAGTAGATAACGTAGCTAGAGATTTTATACCTAAATCTACACCAACTACATCTACTAATTTATCAGTATTTTGAGATATGGTTTCTATCTTGAAACTAATAAACCATCTATCAGCTTTCCTGCTAATAGTTACAGATTTAGGAGTTACATTATCTGGCAGTACTTCATAAGTTTTAATCCATCCAATTCTTGGTAACTTAATCTGATTAAAACCTACTGATATTGAACCATCTAAAGTAAAACTATCGTCTCTACCTTTTTTCTTGAATTTAGGTTGACCAGACACTTTACTAAAGCAACGCTTCCAAGCTTCTGATAAATATCTCAAAGCATATTGAGGCGCTGTTTTAGATACTTCATAATACCAATAGTTTTTAGGTTTGACCATTGCTACTAAAAGCTTATGTAAGTCAATAGCAGTAGGAAATTTAAGTTTACCATCAGGATTATTTGAATTATGATTAAGGATGTTTTTCGTTAACCACAAACCCCAATTATAAGCATGACGAGCTACACCAGCGTGTTTAGCCAGCAAAGTTTTTTGTTGGTTGTTTGGGTGTAACTCAGTTTTGAATCCAAGTAGCATAAATATAGATAGATAATTGGAGATTATCATAGATAATACCAGATTATAGCCAACAGTTACAAACCCTTCCTAAAAAGTGCTGTAAATCAATATATTATCCATAAATTATCGATTATTCCTCCTACCTATTCCCTATAACCTTTATCTGTCAATGCTTTGATAGTTAATCAGCAAGCCCTAATTATTAATTATTAATTAGGGCTTGCTGAACAAAATTGTAATCAATACCTGTAAAAGTTTCCAGGGTTAAATATTGCTGAAAAAGTACAAGGTTTTTGGCTCAATGTGTCTCAAAATGCTAATATTTTTCCCCTGAAATGCCGAAAATTTTGTCGTAGTAGATGGTCTAAACTTTTCCCTGTTCCCTGTTCCCTGTTCCCTATCATCACCATCAGACTTTTTCAGCAAACCCTAATTATAAGAACTAGCCTTTGCTTGATAATCTTCTGCTGATAATACTCGCCAATTAGCATCACCTGTTAATTCTAAAACTTGTTGATGATATTTCAACAAACTTAAACGATGTCCTACACTCACAAATGTTGTTTGAGTTGCTTGTAATTTTTGATAAAGCTCTGCTTCATTTTGTAGGTCTAAAGCGCTGGTAGCTTCATCTAAAATTGCATAGTTAGGCTTAATTAATAATAGTCTTGCAAAAGCTAAACGTTGTTGCTCTCCCAAAGATAAAACGTTTTCCCATGGTAACTCCACATCAAAACCATCTAATCTATCTGGTAAATCTTCTAAGTTAACCAACTTCAAAATTTTTCTTAATTCATACTCATCAAAATCTTGATTAACTTGAGGGTATAACAACTGTTCTCGTAAACTTCCTAAAATCATATAAGGGCGCTGAGGTAGAAATAACATTTTTTCCAAATTAGGACGTACTAAACAACCCGTACCCGATGTCCATAAACCTGCTATTGCTCTTAATAAAGAACTTTTACCTGCTCCACTTTTTCCAACAATTAATAATCCTTGACCTGACTTTACTGCTACTGATAAATTTTTCACCAGAGTCTTTTGACTTTCATTAATTTCTTCGTGATTTAGAGGAGTATTTAAAGTAATATTTTCTAACGCTAATTTAGAACTTTCTGTAATGTCAATTTCTCTAGTTCCTTCTTCTGATACTTTTGTGGTCTCTTCTAGTGTTTCTCTAAATTTATCCAAGCGGTTAATACCAGCCGCAAAATTACTTAAGTTGTCGATTTGACTAACTACTAAAGAAAAAGCTCCTAAAACCTGACTAAAGGCAAAACCTGCCTGACTAATATCTCCAAATTTAATGTCACCTGCAAAGTAAATAGGAGCCATAATTAAAGAAGGCAAAATAATTACTGCATATCGATAACCTGTAGTAAAGTAATCTACATTTCTTTGCCACCCAATCAGCAAATTAAAATTATTAAATACCTGAGTAAATCTTTCTCTAATTTGAGATAATTCTTGCTCTTCTCCTCGGTAAAAAGCAATTGATTCGGCATGGTCGCGGATATGAACTAATCCATAACGAAAGTCTGCTTCTCGTTTGAGTTGGTAGAAATTTAAAGGAATTAATTTTCTGCCAAAAATCACTGCTACTAATGTTCCAGCCACAGCATAAATTATCAGAAATATTGAGAGTGGTATTGATATTGACCACAGAATTCCCGTGAAAGAAATAACGTCAATTATTGAGTTGAGAATTGTGAGGAGAAAAAATAAACTTTGGCTAGTGAAAGATTTAATATCTTCTGCAATTCTTTGGTCTGGATTATCAATTTTTCCCTTTGAATCTATTTCATAATATGACCTATTTTCTAAGTAGTTATTTAGAAACTTATTTGTCATCCACTCTCGCCAGTACAGTCCTAGTTTTTGCCTTGTATATGCGTAAATTACAACTATAGGAGTACCAATAATAAAAACTCCGGCATAAACAAATAAGAACCGCCAAAATGTAGGCTGGTCTTTTTCAGATAATGCAGTTGTAAAAAAGTTACCTACATAGCTAATAATTACATTTAAACCACTAACTGACAGAGATAATAATAGTAACAAGCTTAATAATGCCCAAGGTTGCCAACGTGGGATAAGTTGTTTTTTATAGTACCAAAAACTAATGGCAGGAATGACAACCATTAAAGCAATAATAAATATCCAGTGCGAATTAATAATATTGTGAATTATATTGACTAAACCAGGAGCAATATTATTAAATGACTCGCCAAATATAGTTTCACTAACTATGCAAATTAAACTAACAACTAAAAAAACAGCAGAAAATAAAAATATCAAAAGCAGAAATAATAATCCTAAAAATATTTTGCTTCCTCCTGGTTCTAGTGGATAAAAATATGGTTGAGCAATCTGCAAAAAACTATTCCAAAGTTTACTGTTAAATTTATTCATTCTTGGTTGTATACGAACTAACTAATATCAATCATAACCTATGATTTTTTATCTGTAAATATACGGCAATTATGCGTATAAAAAAACATGGCGATCGATAATTTTAACTATGCCCATCTATAGCTAATTCAAGCTACCGATCTTTACTAAATAGGGTTTGCTGAAAAAGTCTTTTTTCGTAGGAGTAGGAGACAGGAGACAGGAGACAGGATAAATGGGAATTTAGAGGAGGTAGGAGCTAAGTTTTGTCCCAAGATTATTCTGCCCAACTATGCGCCTAAAATACTAACTTTTTGAGCATGAAGAGCTGAAAACCAGACACTTTTTTCGACAAAAAAAAGGTTAAATCCTTTATATGTCAATGCTTTTAGATTTATTCAGCAAACCCTAAATAAGTAATGAAGTTTCCTAAAAGATGATAAATATTTTTAAGTAGGGCGAGCTAAAAAAAAAGACGTTATATTTTGAATCAAAAAAAACTAAAGGCAATGAATATAAACTTTTGAGCTAATTTACAATCTGATACATAGTGCCCAAAATTTACTAATTCATTAGGGCCTGCTAAATAAAATTGTAATCAATACCTTTCAATAATGGATAATTGATAATGGATAATTGATAATTACCTCTCCCTAAAAGGAAGAGGATTGAATAAAAGGAAAATATTTTCTCTCTTGGTCGATTGGATATGGCAAGGAGACCTCGCCATCCCACCCTTCGGGAAGCTGCGCTTTATATGTTGCGTAGCAAAACGACCGCTTGTTTCTCCTTTAAAGGAGAGACTTTAAACCTTAATTATTCGGTAAAGGCTTCCAAGGTTAAATATTGCTGAAAAAGTGAAAGTTTTTGGCTGTTGTAGCCTCAAAATGCTAATACTTTTCCCCTGACAATGACGAAAATTTTGCCGTAGTAGCATACTCTAAACTGTTGTCTTTCGGAGCTATTCCCTGTTGCCTATCATCACCATGCATACTTTTTCAGCAAACCCTAATTATTAATTATTAATTATTAATTATTAATTATTAATTATTGAAGTATATCACTAAAATTTTGGTGAAGCTCTAGAAATTTTTTCTGACTCTTCTTGATTTATTTGATATTGTTGCAGTAGAGCTAAAGTTACTAATTTCATTAGCCAATATAAACTCAAAATAACTATAAAAGTAATAAATATTACTAAAATAGGACCTCTATTAAACATATCGTTATAAACACTTTTTACCAAAGCATCAGGATTAGTAACTACATCCCAACTATTAAAACGTTTGAACCTTCCCAAATAAATACCAATAGCAGAAAGACAATGAATAATGAACTCTATTCCTAGGATAAAATTACTCCAACCTTGTCCCTTTAAATAGTCGCCCAAATTAATTAAAGAAAGAACATAAGCTTCAAACCCAATAAACATAAATAACAAATATTGGGGAACTACTGCTAAAGTCAAAACCCATACAGAATTACTTTGACGAATATCTTGATAGAGGTGAATAATATCAGTTAGAACATAAGGAGCATTAGGTAAAAAAGCCATAAAAATTAAGCAACCAAACCACCACAGTAAAGAAAAATTATGAGGAAAACGTAATAAACACATACCTAAAATTATGAATACTAAAGTAATAGCGATCGCCACCTCAATATTCAATTTACTGCCATAGGCCACAACTCTGTTTATATTTGGCAATAAAGTAGCGCCCAGTAGTAATAAAACTCCCCATCGTATAAAAATAGAGCGAGGTTTGGAAAACAAACAAAAACTCATGGCCAAAGGAAATAAAGCTAAAAATAGATTCCAAGACATGAATCTACTATTACCTTGTAGAAATTGCCAGGCTTTGTTCATTACATAGATTATTTCAGCTTTCATTTATAACTCAAAAATGTATTTACCGAAAACGAAAAATTGTGGTTTAAAGTCTCCCTCTTTTAAGAGGATAATAAGGAAAAATTTTCCTTTGAATCAATCCTCTTCTTGTAATAATTAATTATTAATAATTAATTATTTAAAAGTATTCTCCCATTAGGTTCCACTGGTATTCCATACAAATACTTATTATTATAAATAATCGCTAATATACCCACTAGAAGCTGACAGTAAACAATAACAATTAATATCGGTCTAAAAATAGATAATGGCTACAAAAATCAAAAAAAGTAATTCTCTTCTAGAGCAATTACAAAATAAAATTTATAATTACCGTAATCATGTCGATTATCTAGAAATTCGCCTAGAACAAAGTGAATCAACTGCTATTTCATTTTATGGCCTACAATTAAATACAATTAATTCTCATTTTTCCCTTGCCGGAAGTATTCGCGCTTGCTACAAAGGAGGCTGGAGCTTCGTTACTTTCAACGATATTTCAGAACTATCAAATAGAATCGAAGAAGCAATTTCTCATACTTATTTAGTAGGAAAAAAAACTACTCAATTAGCTCCCATTGAACCTATTCAAGATTATGTAGCAGTCAAATTTGGTCGCGATCCTCGTGACATATCTTTAGAAGAAAAACGACAATTAATTGAAACCTACAATCAGTTATTGCTAGATTTCGATCCTCGAATTCAGGCCACAAATGTGAGTTATAGCGATCGCTTTACCATTACTTATTTTGTCAATTCTATCGGCAGTTGCATAGCACAGGAACGCCTAGATGTCAATGGCAAGTTTAGAGCCATGACTTGTGGAGAAGGCAGTTTAGTTAAACAGGGCATCAAATCTATCAGTTCTCGTACAGATTATAACACTCTCTGTAACATTGACAAACAAGTTATCGGAGCAGCAGAACAGGCCATCCGTCAACTAGAGGCAAAACCCGTTAAAGGTGGACAATATACTGTATTGTTAGATCCTTATATGGCAGGTGTATTTATTCACGAAGCTTTTGGTCATCTTTCTGAGGCAGACTCTATTTATGAGAATTCCCAGATGGAAGAGCTACTGAAATTAGATAAACCAATAGGTACAGAAAAGTTGAATGTAGTAGATGATGCGACTATTGATGGTTTAAGTGGTTCTATAAAATATGATGATGAAGGTGTTCCTGGACAGCGTAAATATTTAGTTAAAAATGGAGTATTAACAGCTCATCTACATAATCGAGAAACTGCTGGAAAAATGAGAGAAGTACCTACAGGAAATGCTAGGGCTATAAATGCAATGTATCCACCTATTGTCAGAATGACTAATACAGCTATTGAGATAGGCGATCGTCCTGTTGAGGAAATGGTTCAAGATATAGATCGAGGAGTTTATGCCATAGGAACTCTAGGTGGCCAAACTAATGGAGAAATGTTTACATTTGCTGCTACAGAAGGTTATATGATTCGTAATGGAAAAATTGCTGAAGCTGTTAGTGATGTTACTTTGACAGGGAATGTATTTCAAACTCTCAAAGATATTGAAGCGATCGGTAATGATTTTACTTACAGTAATGGTAATTGTGGTAAATCAGGTCAAGCACCTTTGCCTGTAAGTATTGGCAGTCCTCACTTGATGATTAAAAATGTAGTAGTTGGAGGACATTAAGTAGGGCTTGCTGATTAAAGCTAAAAGTGTTTACTGGTAAAGGTTTCAGCCTTTGCAGGTACTAAGGGAGTACCTGCTTTTAGGTAGGGCTTGCTGATTAAATATCAAAGCATTTATATCATGTTCGGATAATCAGTTATAGCGCTGCGCGCAGCTCATCTGGCAATAGGCAATAGGCAGTAGGGGGGATAAAAAGCTGATAATATAAAACTTTTAGCTATTGGACAGTTCCTGAAATTTGTAAATATGCCAGCGCACATTGCTATATAAAAAAACTTTATCCCCTTTAACCCTTTCTTCCCTTCTGCCTCCTGCCTCCAGCTCCCGCTGCCTTCCTTCGTCCAAAGTGTAAGTATTCAACCGAACATGATATTACAGTTAAAGGTTTTAACCTTTTTAGGACCAAAAAAAGTGCGCCTGTTTCAGCTCTTCACGATCAAAAAGTTAGTATTTTAGGTGGATAGTTGGGCAGAACAATCTTGGGACAATTCTTAACTACTACCTCCTCGCTCCCAAGCCATTTCTCCTGTCTCCTGTCTTCCCCTCCACCGGAGGGGGAGGGGCGAGGGGTGGGTTGTATCCTGTCTCCTACCCCAGGGCAAACGCATCTTATTTTGAAGTTCTGACAGGGCAAGGATGTCAGA
>NZ_JAAHHG010000359.1 GCF_010692555.1 Okeania sp. SIO3B5
CCGTGTCCCCGTGTCCCCGTGTCCCCGTGTCCCCGTGTCCCCGTGTCCCCGTGTCCCCGTGTCCCCGTGTCCCCGTGTCCCCGTGTCCCCGTGTCCCCGTGTCCCCGTGTCCCCGTGTCCCCGTGTCAGACGCAATCATCTCAGTATTGAGCAACGCCCTTTAGTCCTACAATAGCTTCTGCTAAACCTCTTGAAGTAGCAGGAGGTAAACCAAGCTCCACATCACCCCAACGCATAATACTAGCAATAGAACTCCCAGAAAAACCATGGGAATAAATCATCACCAAATCATCTTTTTGAATCTTCTTTTGTTCGGCTGCATGATATAAAGCAGCTATTGCCGACACAACAGAAATATTACCGTATTGAGGAAACATATCAATGGTTTTGTGTTGAGGAATATTCAATTCTAAAGCACAAAAATTAACGTAACCAGCAGAAGGTGGATAAAATATAAAGAAATCTATATCTTCTACTTGAATTCGAGATTTCTCTAATACTTTTGTACAGCATTCCTGAAAATATTTAATAAATAAAGAAGTGGCGTATTTGACTGTCTCTTTATTTACCGTAATTAATAACTTAGGGTTGCCATTCCCATCTACAGTAAACTTGGGATAAACTACATCACAAGTATCATAGGTGTTAGTTGAGTAAGAATGAAGTAATCCTTCTCCTGTTTTAACTTTCTCTACAATAAAAGCAGCAGCTCCATCTCCAAGAGTAAAAGAAAAAGAATTTGTATATTCTATATGCTTGGAGTAATTGCATGATAAAGAGACTAAAACTCGGTCTAATTTCTGGGCTTGGATTAAAGCCATGGCATTGTCTAAGGATAATAAAGCACCTCCACAGGTAGCATTCATATTCCAAGTTGTACCTCGAAAGCCTAGTTTTTGAGCAATTAAAGTGGCATTGCCAATGGCTAATCTCTCTGGAAACATTGCACAAGAAATTAATAAATCAACTTCGTTAATATCTAGTTTTGCAGCTTGTAAAACCTTTTCTATTGCTCCACATTCAATAGTTAAAGAAGTTTCATCTCCACTTAAAATTCTTCTTTCTGAAGTACCTCGAAAAATATCTTCTCGATAAGGTTTAACAGCTTGCACCCAATTCTTATTTTCTTGAGAGTCGGGGTCGAACAGTCGCACATTTTGACTTTTTTGTTCGAGTTTAAGCAACAAATCTGGATAGTTCTTTTTCCAGTGATCGTTTGTTAATATATATTCTGGAAAATTAACTGCAAGTGCTCGGATACCAACAGATTGATTCATTGTTATTTATTCCTATTTATTTACAAAAAAAGCGGAAGTTATATCATGTCCGGTTGAATAATTAGACTTTGGTGGAAGGAAGGCAGCGGGAGCTGGAGGCAGAAGGCTTTCTTCTATTGTCAACTTAATTTTATAGACAAACGATGCTGCCGGACATGAGATTAAGCAATTGTGGGGATGAAAACAGTAATTTTTATCAAAACTCAGGCAGTAATGCAATATGTAGGTTGGGTTAAGCAGAGCGTAACCCAACAAAAGCTTGATGGTGTTGAGTGTTACCGTAGCCAGTCTCAAGGTAACACTAGCATTAATATTCAATTCATAATCTTTCTTCTGCTTCACTAAGTCTGCTGCAAAACACGCTTGAGAACTTTCCCCGTAGCATTTTTGGGAATAGAATCAACAAAGCGAAATGTATGAGGCACTTTATAATTTGCTATTTTCTGAACACAAAAACTTTTTATATCCTCAGCAGAAACAAATTTACTAGGTTTGAGAACAATATTAGCATTAACAATCTCTCCTTTCAAGCGATCGCTCACACCATAAACCGCTGCCTCAAGCACAGCAGGATGTTCCAGAATTACTTTTTCCACTTCAGAAGGATACACTTTAAACCCAGAAACATTAATCATATCCTTCAAGCGGTCAACAATATAGAAATAGCCATCCCGATCCATCCTGCCTAGATCGCCTGTATGAAACCAACCATTATGCAAAACTTTCTGTGTTTCTGTTGTACGATTCCAATATCCTAGCATGACATTCGGACCGCGTATTAACAGCTCTCCAACTTCCCCACATTCAAGCTCGTTGCCAGCTTCATTCACAACTTTTATTTCTACGTTTTCAATTGGCATTCCAATGGAACCCAATTTATACCTCAAATCGTGGTTGTAACAAGCAAAAGGTGAAGTTTCTGTTAACCCATAACCCTCATATATAAGTTTACCACAAAATTCTTGCCATTGACAAATAAGTTCTACAGACATTTTAGCAGCAGCACTAAAATAATAGCGCACCGAGTTAAAATCTAACTGCGATATACCAGTTTCCAGCAAACGTAAAAACACTGTCGGGACTCCAAAAAACATGGTCACGCCATGATTTTGAACAGCTCTCAATACATCTTCTTGCTTAAACCGTCGCTGCAAAATAATTGTTGCGCCAGCATTTAACCCGCCATTGAGAATAAAATTCTGACCGAAACAGTGGAAAAGGGGTAAAAAAAGCAACAATTTATCATCATAGTCGATTTTACAACAATGCTTAACTGAGTGCATATTAGAGCAGATATTCCCGTGAGACAGGGTTGCTCCTTTAGGAAAACCAGTGGTACCAGAAGTGTAAACAATAGCAGCAGGGGCAGTCGGTTCCATGGAAACAGTCTTGAAATCAGAACTCCCTTTTTCCATCAGAGTAGACAAGCTGATATCTGTATCTGTTTCACCCTCAGCAATTAAAACATTCTTCAGAAAAGCTAGACATCGATGGGGTATTTGCTCCCTCAAAGATTCTGTTGTCACAACTGCTACTGCTTCACTATCATTTAGGATGAAGCGAACTTCATCACTTTTCAGCATTGAATTAACAGAAACAACCACGGCACCAAGTTTGAGAATTGCCAAATAAGTAATGACAAATTCAGGAATATTTGGCAAAAATAAAGCTACGCGATCGCCACATTTTATTCCTAAATGCTGCAAACCATTAGTCACACGATTTGCCAACTCATTTAGCTCCCCATAAGTAAAAGCTTTTTCTTCAAAAACTAAAGCTGTTTTGTGAGGGAAAAATTGAGCGCCTCTTTCAATATGTTGTGTAATATTCATCGTTATTTTTTGACCTCAAATATTTGTTTTTTCCTATGGTGTAGAAAGTAGTTTTATAGTAAGCATTCAGCCGTCAGTTATTAGCTATCAGCTAATTTTTTAGAAGGTAAAAGGTAAGCATTCAGCCGTCAGCCAGCTTCCTATGGTCGGAACTGCGGACTTCAGCTAGCCTCCTATGGTCGGAACTGCGGACTTCAGCTATTGCTTTTAGTTTAGGATAAAAGCAATATTTAACTGTCTTACTACAAAAGTTGCCTCCCTTACCCTTAAAGTAAGTTGTTAATTTAAAAACCGTCCTTTAAGGAGAGAGTCTTGTTGCTGAAGTCCGCAGTTCCTCCGGAGGAGTCTAGCTGACAGCTAATAGCTGAATGCTTAGGGTAAAAGCAACCTTTGAAGTAGTTTATTTGGCAATATAATCAGCCGGAGCTATGATTTTACATATTTGTTGCCAATCACTAGCATCTAGTTGAAAAATTTTTCGACAATGCTCGATTGTTTCTACCAAAAGTTGTAGTTGCTTGGAGAATTTAGTTCTCGGAAAAAAACACAACCATTTACAACAAACTTTTGGGAAAAAGGTTTTAAGTTTCATCAAAATCTCCTTATTTTCCGTAAGCATTCAGCTATTAGCATTTAGCAATCAGCGACCGTTTTTTTATACCCTTGAAAGGGGAGGCTTGAGACCTTATTTTTTTGCTCAAAAAGCCAAAATCTGAAGCGCTGATAGCTAATTAAACTGTTGATTTTTTAGCACTCCAGCTAAATGTTGGAAAGCGGAGCATGACCTACGGAAAAGCTGATAGCTAGTTAATTATTATGCACAGACAAATGTTTGAATAAGGAGCTATAAACCAGGAACAAAAATAATAGTAGTGGGAGTGGAGGAGTTATATCATGTCCGGATAATAATATCAAATCCGGTAGCATCGGTGTAATTAGATAGTTAATCTAGGAGTCAGGAGTCAGGAGTCAGGAGTCAGGAGGGAAGAGAATTTAGAAACATTTGCTCTTGGATGAAGATGAAAATTTTTTTTATACCGAATTAAGCGGATTTGATATCAGTTATAAAAAAACCTTATCCCTTAGAACTTTTCTTTCCCTTCTGCCTTCCCTCCTCCAAAGTGTAACTATATCAACCGAAGATGATATTAGGGAGTTAGGGAGTTAGGGAGCACGAAAGAAAGATAATTATCTTGAACTTTTTAACTTCTGTAGTTAATCCTCTTATGAGTAAAGAAATAGGGGATAGTATTGTACGCCCTAAACTTTACTCATAATTTTCAAAAAAAAACTAAAAACGAAGAGCTTTCTAATTATTTTTCATTCATTAACTTAGAAAAAAATATTAGAAACAGCTTGACTAATCTGACCAGGAGCACTCAAATCATCTACAATTCGTGAAATATAAATGTCTAAACTTTGTTCACAATCATCCCATATCAAAGACTGTTCTTTTGATGCAGGCTTTCCTAACAGTTCTCTGACTTTATTATACAACAATTTAGTTGCAGGTGACAAGTGTTTTTCAACATCATAATTACCAAAAACCACATAATTTTTTTGCTCCACTGCCTGGACAGCAAAAATCAAAGCGATCGCTAAATATTGTCGGAATAAATCAATGGAAGTTCGTGCCAAATTAGCAGAACCAAATCCTTGACTATTAATATTCTGATTAAACTGTTCCGCATGAGTAGGAAAACGGTCCGCTAGAGAATTCCCATAAAAAGTCAACAACGGCATAATTGAATTGCCAGCAATTTGCAAACCCTTCAATCCCATATTCACTTTTCGTTGAGTATTGCCCACCAAAGAAGCAGATAATCCACCATTAAATTCAGGAGTAACTAACAGAGCAATTTGAACATCTAGATGTTTAGCAATTAACCCAATAAAATAGCGCAATCGGTCCATTCCGACTCCCACATATTGACCCAGAAAATTACCGCCGTGATAGCTACTTTGACGTTTGACGTCAATTAAGGGATTATCTGTCACAGAATTAATTTCTGTCTCTATCTGACTAGCAATATCCCATAAACCATCTACCACTGGACCCAAATATTGCGGTAAACAGCGCATAGAATAACGGTCTTGAATCAAATCGCCACCATCAAAGTGATTGTCACCATTCAACTCATCACAACTCAAACGAGAACCAGACAGCAAATTCACCATTTGCTCTGCTACCCAAACTTGACCGGGGTGAGGTTTCAATCCATGGATAAATGGATGAAATGACTGATTTGTACCGCCCAGTGCTTGTATCATTAATGCGTGAGTTGCAATAGCTACGGCAAATAATGAATGAGCATCATTTACACAATTGGCAGCAATGCCAGTCATTACAGAAGTACCATTAACCATTGCTAACCCTTCTTTGGCACGCAAGGACAGGGTTGGTAATTTAAGTAGGTTAAGAGCTTCAATAGCTGAGATTTCTGTGCCTTTGAAATCTACGGTAAACGCTGGATCTAAACCTAGTAATGCTCCAGTAATATGCGCCAGAGGGACAAGATCCCCACTAGCACCAATGGAACCTAAATCATAAACATGAGGGGTAATTCCTTCGTTGAGGAATATCGCCATACGTTCGATTAATTCGTAGCGAATACCAGAGGCACCTTTTGTATGGGAGTTCATCCGCAACAGCATAGCAGCACGAACATCTGCAATAGGGAGTCGATTTCCAGCTCCCGTTTTGAGAAACCAAATTAGGTTTTCTTGCAAAGCAGCAGCATCTTCACAGGAAATAGCTGTATTACCCATGCCACCAAACCCTGTAGTGACTCCGTAAATTGATTTTCCGGTTTCTACGGCATTAGTAATATAGTTGCAAGAGTCTTGGATACCTTGGCAGATATCTAGACGTTTTGTGAGTGTAACTGGCGCTCCTAATTTTGCTACCTTTGCTACCTGTTTGAGAGTGAGATTGTTTTCGCCAACAATTATTGGGTTTGACTTTTGAGCAGATTGAGATTTTCCAATGAAGAAATTGTTCTCAATACTAGGTGCAATTTTGGGTTTGAGACTCTGACTGTAGAGAGATGAAGAGCTTTTATTTCCTACAGATTTTTGAAGGGGTTGGTTGTTCAGGAATTTATTTCTCAATTGTTTTCTCCTTTTTAGCGATTGAAATCACAAGTTTACATGACTCATATCACCAACAGGACAGAAAGAATCTATTACAATGTGTACTAGATGTCTATACATAATCCATGTTGGATGAGGTGGCTAAGTTTAGTAAAACTGAACCACGAACTAAATCTGGAATTGCTACTAGAAACAGCAATTCAATATTTAAAGAGCGAAAGGCATCAATCAGTCTGTGATTGAGTAATCAATAGAAGATATTGTCAGTGTTATCTATTGATTTCTCTCAGCAGACTTTTATTTATTTGATTGTACAAAGAGTTAAAACACAAGCAGGAGCATCTAGGAATTATCGATTAGCAGTTCATTCTTGAAGAGGTATTTACACACTACCTAACTTAAATCAAGTTTTACTGATGAAAGTGGGCTTTAGGCGCGGATAATAATTTGGTGAATCAAAATCATGATTGAGTTAATTGATAAAAGTATAACTCATCAATTATCAATATAATCTGAGCTAATTCATAATCTTAGCTAAATTAATATTATCACAAAAATCACTTAAAACTCACTGATTCATACTTAATTTTGAGTATGTTTTTTCTTGATATCTGAACTCAGTATATCAACGGATATATTTGTTTGATGAATCTATACGATATTTATCGTAACAATCTTTAGATTAAGTTGTCAATAGATATTTTCATAACCTACAGAATTTTTTTTTTGCGTTGGTGAATCAAGCTATAAAATCTAAACTTGGCAAAACATAAAATGCTTTTAATTTAATAATTAGACAATAGCCATTAAAGGACAATTATAGTAAAAATCACCAACGTCTTTCTTTGAAATAGACTACAAAATAATTTTTTTGCACCTAGGAGCAAGGATGTAGGAAGTAGAGAGTAGACAAATGCTTTGGCAACTATAGTATACTTATGTTATAACCACTATAAATTCCGCACATTAATTGATATAAGTATATATAAGTTGGCAGCTTTACACTTTCATTCATTATCTTTATTGGCCTTATGTAAAAATCAAACCAGAAAGAATACATTAAGGCATAATATCATGTCCGGATAATAGCGTGATAAAAAAACCTTTTCCCTTCTAATCTTTTCTTTCCTTCTGCCTCCTGCCTCCAGCTCCCGCTGCCTTACCTTCTCCAAAGTATAAGTATTCAACCGGAAACGATATAAATACTTGATTTATTAGTCTAATTGACGTTTGCTATTACCCCTATTTTAAGCTAGTTTGAACTTTTTTAATATCACGTCGGTTAATTACTGGCGATCAAAAAAGTTCTACTTCCATCCGTCCTTGATACCCTCTAAAAAGGGGGTGGGGGGGATGTAATACTAAATCCGGCGATCGAAAGAACCGTTATTTATAAAGGTAAGGCAGAAAGCATTTATGCTTAAGGGTTTCTTTAAGGTGAAAAGCGGTCGTTTTGCTAGCGCAAAATATCATGTCCGGTAGCATCGGAGCGTGTATAAAATTAAGGTGACACTCTTGAGAAAAGCTTCTGCCTCCTGCCTCCAGCTCCCGCTGCCTTCCTTCCACCAAAGTCTAATTATTCAACCGGACATGATATAACTACATTAACGGCTATCGCCCATATGTTTGCGTAGCATTCCGTAAGAAAAAGCGGAGCTTCCCGTAGGGTGGGATGGCGATATTCGGAGCTGGTCTGCAAGAACGGGTTTCCTCGCCATATCCATGAGACCAAGAAAATATTCAATTCAGTATTTTCAAGGCTCCGACTAAAGCCGGAGATACTGATAATATCATGTCCGGTTGAACAGTGATAAATAAATAACTACGGAGGAGTCAGTCCTCAGGAGTCAGGAGTCAGGAGGAAAGAGGGAAGAAAGAAGAAGAACTGGAGTTGAAGGAGAAAGTTTTTTTATCACTAATTATCCGGACATGATATAACTGATAGCATAGCTCTGACCATAGGAGGCTAACTGATAAGTGATATCGTGTCCGGTAGCATCGGAGCGTGTATAAAATCAAGGTGACACTCTTGAGAAAACCTTCTGCCTCCTGCCTCCAGCTCCCGCTGCCTTCCTTCCACCAAAGTCTAATTAGGGCTTGCTGAAAAAGTCTTATGGGTGAAGGTAGGAGACAGGAGACAGGAGACAGGAGACAGGAGAAATGGGAATTTGGAGGAGGTAGGAGTAAGAATTTTCTCAAGATGGTTCTGCCCTACTATGCACCCAAAATCCTGAATTTTTGAACCATTACCACCGAAAACCTCGCACTTTTTCCAGATCTAAAATTGCTCAAACCAATATCAGTCAATAAGCGCGATATTTAATCAGCAAACCCTAATTATTCAACCGGACATGATATGAAATGACCTCCGGAAAGTTACAAACTTCTACTCAGTAGAATTACTGAATCAGGACTTACGCACACTAAATCCAGTGAGGGCGTTTTGCTCCGCAACATATAAAGCGGAGCTTTGCGTTAGCAAATGACATCCGCCCCTACATATGGTGTTTTCAAGGTTAATTTGCATAAGTCCTGTGAATATCATATCCAAATAAATTCGGGTCAACTTCTGCCAAATTCAAATCATCCAACCCATACTCCGCCCAACGTCTATCCACCATTGCAGCAACATCAGCATCGGACTCCAAAGCTGCACCCCACTCATGATCAGTTTCAGGAGGAATTTTTGTAGTAGCATCTATTCCCATACGGCCACCCAAACCAACTTTCTCGCTAGCAAAATCTAAACTATCAAAAGGTGTATTCGGCAAAATAAACACATCTCTAGAAGGATCGACTTTAGAGCTAATTGCCCATACTACTTGACGAGGGTCGCGAATATTAATCTTATCATCTACCACAATTACAAACTTTGTATAAGTAAACTGTGGTAAAGCACTCCAAAAAGCTAACGCTGCTCTTCGTGCCTGACCTGGATATGCTTTCTTAATAGAAATTACCGCAGCTTTGTAACTCAGAGCTTCCATGGGGAGGAAAAAATCAACAATTTCTGATACTTGCTGTCGGAGAATAGGAGTATATATCCGGTTAAGAGCGATCGCCATCATTGCTTCTTCTTTCGGCGGTCTCCCACTAAAAGTGGTCAAATAAATTGGGTCTTTGCGGTGAGTCATACAGTGAAATCTAACCACCGGAGAATCTTCCAACCCACCATAGTAACCCATGTGGTCCCCAAAGGGGCCATCTGGTAACATTTCTCCTGGAGTAATAGTACCTTCGAGGACAAATTCTGAATCTGCGGGTACTTCCAAATCTAGGGTTTTGCACTTATTTAACTTTACGCCCGAACCACCGTAAAGCCCTGCAAATAGCCATTCTGACAAGTCTACAGGAATAGGAGTAGCAGCAGCCATAATAATTAATGGGTCTACACCAAGAGCGATCGCTATCTCCAATTTCCTACCATTTTCTGCTGCTTTTCGCAAATGTCGCGCTCCACCACGGACGGATAACCAATGTACCGTCATAGTGTTACGTGACTGTAACTGTAACCGATAAACCCCTACATTTGGTGTACCTGTTTCACAATCTTTTGTAATAACCAAACCGAGAGTAATAATTTTACCCGCATCTCCAGGATAGGGACGTATCATGGGAATTTGATTTAAGTCGAGAGCGTCTCCCTCCACAACCACTTGTTGACAAGGAGGGAAAAAGTCACGTCCTGGTTTTGCTTTGACAACATCAAATAAAACTTTGCCAAACTCTACTGCTTGAGAAATCTTTTTTGGTGGTTTTGGTTGTTGCAGCATCCCCAGTTTTTTGCCCAAGGTTTCTAATTCTTGGGGTTTTTCCATATTCATTGCCCAGCAGACTCTTTCTTCTGTGCCTAACAAATTTATTGCTATGGGGTAGTCAGACCCTTTGACATTTTCAAACAGGAGACCAGGGCCACCCTTTTGCAGCATCCGGTTACAAATTTCTGCTATTTCTAGGTCAGGGTCAACTAAAGCTTTGATTCGGCGTAGTTGTCCTCGGTCTTCTAAAATTTTTAGGAATCCTCTTAAATCGCGGGCCATATTTTTATTAACTTTTGTTAAACAACGGTATGATATCACAGGAGTCATATCAGTTATCAGTAGACGTCTCCACCAAATGAGGGAGTAGGGAGTAGGGGCGAATCGCGATTCGCCCGTA
>NZ_JAAHHG010000036.1 GCF_010692555.1 Okeania sp. SIO3B5
TTTAGCACTTGCAGTATTATGGGACTCAAAACTGCACCAGTACAAGTTACTTGGCTTGGTTGGGATACTTCAGGAGTACCAACTATTGATTATTATATTGCCGATCCTTATGTTTTGCCAGAAGATGCCCAGGAATATTATCAAGAAAAAATACTACGATTGCCACAAACTTATTTGGCTATAGATGGGTTTGAAGTTGGTACACCAAGCATTATGCGTGCTGATTTGGAAATTGCTGATGATGCCGTGGTTTACTTTAGTACGCAAACTGGTGCTAAATATAATCCCCAAATAGCTAAATTACAAATGCAAATTTTGAGGGAAATTCCTAACAGTTACTTTTTAATTAAGAGTTTTGGCGAACAAGATTCTCTCAATCGCTTCTTTTTTGACATAGCTGAAGAAGAAGGGGTAGCCAGAGAAAGAATAAAATTTATCCCCAGAGTCAAACTAGAGGAAACCCACCGCGCCAACCTGCAAATAGCAGATATTGTCTTAGATACTTATCCTTACAACGGAGCAACAACTACTTTAGAAACTTTGTGGATGGGTATTCCTATTGTCACAAAAGTAGGTGAACAATTTGCAGCACGCAACAGCTACACCATGATGATGAATGCTGGCATCACCGAAGGTATTGCTTGGAGCGATAAAGAATATGTGGAGTGGGGGATTAGGTTAGGAAAAGACGAAGCATTGCGACAACAAATATCTTGGAAGCTCAGAAAATCAAAGCAAACTGCTCCACTGTGGAATGCAAAACAGTTTACTCGTGAGATGGAGAAAGCTTATGAACAAATGTGGCAAATTTATACTGAAGGTTCTAGAGATTAACATTAAGATAATCCTAGAAAGAATAAGTATTTTCTACTTTTACTTGATTAACCTTTTCTTTGTTTTCATTGTCCAATATAACTCTACCTTGGAGTAGTGGTTTAAGAGCTTCCCATTGCATTTTACTCAACTCTCCAATAATGGACATTTCAGGCCCCTCTTCAACATCTAGCTCCTCTTCCATTAGTAAATTCATAACTATACTAGACAAAGCAATATCTGCATCTTCATCAGAAATATTACTGTTATCAATCAGTAAAGTCATTTTAGTTTTATCTGGATGAGAAGCGATCGCCTTCAGTACCCTAGCAAAATCTTGGTACAGTAATTCTTCTGATTGACTCCAGTCTGGGAAGATAATTAAGTTAATATCTTTCAAGTTCAGATTAGCTTTAAGTTCATTTGTTAGATAATTTTGAAATGTTTTTTGGCATAAAATATCAAATTTATACGAATAGATACGACTATCAAGGAATTGGGGATTATTCTGAATTTTCTGTCTAATATGCTCTTGGTACTGTTTCTGCAACTCTTGTTTAGTTCCAAGAGTAGTTGCCAAGTTAACATAAGCTTCTTCATTGTTTGCAATTAATTCAGGTATTTGCAGCGATCTTAATAGTGATGCTCCTCTTCGAGAGCGAGAATACTCCCCTTCCATAACAACTATAGGTAAACCCACCTCTAATGGATCTATTAGCGAACTCATACCAGAAAATGGGTAAGTATCTAGATAAATATTTGCTACTTTCAAACATTCTTTAATATCAGCACGATTTGGTAGAGGAGTAAGTAAGATTAATCTATTTTCACTGATTCCATGCTTACTTAATCTAGAAAAGAAGCGTTTCTTAAAAGTTTCTATTGGATAAGTTGGAGCCCAGTTAGGATTAAACGGATATAGGACTAGAGTAGAGTTGGGCACATTAGCAAGTATTTTTGCCCATACAGCTTCAACTTCTGGAATAATTTTATAAAAATTTGCTCCTGATATATAAACTACTGCATCCTCAGCAATACCTAGATTTTCTCTACTGATTTTTGTGGTGATTAAAAGTTGCTCTTCAGTACCAAAATCAAAACATTGATCTATGCCGTCTAAAGTTAATAATTTCTCTGTATAATCTTTTTCCGAATTATTTTTTAATTCTGTGATATTTCCAGATATATAGTAATCTATATGACGCATTCCGGTAGTTACAGGTGAGTTCATTCCTACCATTTGTAACCTGGCAAGACGATGCAATGCTAGTAAACTAATTACATTAGTTTGTGCAGTTACATTGGGAGAGATAAAAAGAATATCCAAGTCATCATTACGAATTGTTTTTACCTGGTTTTCTAAACTTTCTGGAAGTTGAACTACTGCATCTGCATGACCTGAGCAATATCTTTCTAAACGATGACCACTTGTTTGTAGCGAATAAAGAATAATCTCAAATATTTCTCGATTCAAATACTTATATAATGGCAAAGTTGCAAATGTTTCTGGATGAGGGTCAAAATTATTTGCAAGTATACCGAAACGAATTTTATTTCTAGCAGGTAGTCTACTAGGAAAATCATAGTCTATGTTATACCCTTTTAATTTTAAGGCAAATTCTAGTATTTCAGCACGCTTTTTATAGATATCTTTCAAATTATATTTACAAAAATATAGAAATAAATTTGCATTAGCAGCAAAGGAAATTGCTATATCTTGAGCATTTTTTGATTCTGGAGAACTGAAGATATAGGAATGAAGACAATTAATTGCCTTATTAATATGGTGATAGTAATTATCTACTTCCCCAATTTCCTGAAAACAAGATGGGGCATCAAATAAAAATTTAACATAGTTATTTAGTAGCCAATTAGGAATTTTTGATAGATCGTATTGTACTGGAAATTGGTGGGGGTATTTATACAACATAGCTACCAGTAGATACTGAATAGCTTGATTTTCATCAAATTCTCTAGACATATTTAAAATTAGGTCCTTGATAAAATTTTCTTCGGTATCGGTGAAACTTTCTTCTCGAACTCTAGTATTCAATATCCTGTTTATTGCATCTTGCTTAATTACACTGTTCAGTTCTTCTGAAGTAATATTTAACCATAAATTTGCTATTTGATGGCGAAGATAGGATAAATTTCTAGTAAAGACTGTTTTTTGGATAAACTCATCAACTTTTTCTTCTCTAATGACAGTATTAGGGTGCTTTAAAGGAAATGAAATTTCCTCTACAGGCGTACTAGCTAATAAGCTATCTACATTAATTGTATTTGTAGAATCAACATTAAATCCAATATTAGAAACTAAGTTTTTTTCGGGAATAATTGTTAAACCATTTTGTAGCCAGCAAGCAAACTTCCAACGAAAAGCCCATGAATTAATATGACCATCATAAGTAGCTTGAAAAGTTCTCGTCCATTGTTCTGCTACTTGAGGCTCTTTAAATAATTTCAACAGCCAGTTATTATCTCTAAGTTCTGGCCATTGCTTCATTTCAAAGTCAAAATACTGCCACGCACGTCTCCAAGTTGCCCATCCCCAACAGTCAATATAGCGAGAAAAATAGTAGCTATAATTGTTTGGTTTCCAGCCAAATAAGAAGTTAGTACCAGTTATTACCATAACCTGTTGATTATAGCGATAGTAATCTAACAATTCTTCAGAAAATCGAAAAAATGTTGGGTCTGGAAGACAGTCATCTTCAAGAATTATAGCTTCTTCTACATTATTAAAAACCCAATCTAAGCCACTAGCAACCCGATGCTTCAAACCCATGTTAGTATCTGAGTAATTTTTTAATACTTCACATTCCCAGTCTACTTTTTCAATTATTTGGCGAGTTGCTTGACACTTTTCTAATTCACCCGGTTTATCGGGACGTGGACCATCAGCAATAACTAATAATTTAGCAGGTTTAACTTGCCGAAGTGCTTCAAAAACTTTTTGAGTCGTATCCGGTCGTTTAAAGATAATTAGACAGACAGGGGTATTTAACTGGCGATCGCTCATAAGAAAATCTCTTCGTATGGTAATGAAATAGCTAGGTACAGAAAACGTGAAATTAAAAACTTACAATACCTAATTGCTAATCGTCATTTTTGATTGCATCTAGTATGATTGAAGTGTAATTTAACTTTCCGTTTTTATTTCTTTCATCAAACCTTTTAGACCTATATATTTTTCCTTCATTTTCATTCCAACTTGTAAAATTAAATTTACCTTTTTCATCAAAATACTCCAGAAGATTTACACGAAAACCAACTTTTTCAAAGACTTCTCTCACAGAAGCATAATTATAAAGAATTTTGTGTTCTTCGCTTCCAAAGCCAGTTCCTCCTGGTTTCACCATGTTAATATACTCGTAGCTGGGGTGGAATCCATCTGGAACTGCTACTCTCAAATACCCACCAGGCTTTAGGTATTTGTAGCAAATTTTAGCTGCTCGAAGGCCATCATCTCTAGTTAGATGTTCCCAAAGGTGTTCTGCCAGAATAGCATCTATTGGTGAGTTAGAAAAATATTTTTCCCAGTCCTCTTGATTCAATAAGTTAAGAGTATAAATATCTGTACTTAGCCAACCTGGTTGGTAAGTACTTACCGAACCAAGCATCACTCGTAATGGTATCCTTGTTGAAACCAGTTTTTGTAAAAGATTGGTAACATGTTTGCGTACTTCACTCCAATCTGGCTGAAGTGCCAAAGCTCTCTGATAATCAACTATTGCTTTTTCAAGCTTCTTTTCTTGCTCTTGTGCAATAGCTTTCTGATAATAAACTTTTGCCTTTTCAAGCTTCTTTTTTTGCTCTAAAGTATTGCCAAAATTTTTGTCGGTATTAGAACTCTTAAGTTGAGCAGTAATAACTTGGTTTTGTTTTTCTGAATTTGCTGGAATGGCTTTTCCTCGAATATTACTTTGTAGAGACACTTCTGGTAAAAAAAGTGATACTTGCTCAGAAACTTCTCTCAAAGTTTTCAAATAACAACCATATATATTTCGCCAAATTATCTGGTCACTAAATCGTTTCATTGGCAAGTTAGGATTGAGAGAAAATTTCTCAAAATCTTTTTTATAATGTTTGAAAGCATGAAAGTGGAAAAATATCAAGGGTTGTTCATCAACCCATACTTGATTTCCATCAGCATAGATTAGATAGTTATTAGTGTTCCAATGTCCCACATTAACCCCCTTATGTTGCAAAACAACTACACCCGAAAAACGATTAGGCCAATCATCTAAATATTTTTGGTCTGCAAACTTTCCGTTTTCCGGGCGATCGTAACACCATTCGATGCACTTTTCACGCCACCAACGTAAACAAGCAAACCCGTTTTCATCGCGCCTGAAGGATAACCAACCGACGTTATAAATACCGAATTTGACTAATTCTAAGCGATCGCTAGAAAAACGATGCTCTATGATAGCTATAGAGTCATCGGCTATTTCCTCATAAATTGGGGTTATATCTGAGAAGAAAAACAAGTCGGCATCCAGATAAGTAATTAAATCTACTTCTGGATAGTTATTGAGAACGAATAAAGGTAAAGATGGACTACAGGTAAAATAGTATTCAATTAACCTGCGGTTTTGTTTTGCCCCAAGCAGCGCTTCATCTCCTTGCTCAAATTCGCTCAGGGAAATCAGATTAATATCTGGCAAATCTAGCTGTTTGAGAGTATCATAGCAGGTTTGACTCAGGCATAAAACCCAAAGTTTAAATTCTGGGGAATGCTGCTTTAACGAGCGATAAAGAGCCAACCCCAGAGGTAAATAATTATGGTCGAAGTAGGTACAAAAATAGTGCATTATTTATCTCCTCCTTTTTGTTGATACCATAAAGCGATCGCTTCTCCAATTCGCCGAACTCCATCATCGCCCAATTGGGGATACATTGGCAAGCTAAATATTTCTTTGCCGATTTTTTCTGTTGTTTCCAGTCCGCCACTGCCTATGGGAAGGCGATCGCGATAAGCTGGTTGTAAGTGAACTGGTGAAGGATAGTGAATCGCAGTACCAATAGCCTTTTCTTTCAAAAACCCTCTGATATCATCTCTATTTTCTCCCCGCACCACATATTGATGATAAACATGGTCTATATTTCCTTGCAGTTTTGGCAACTTCCAAGGTATATTAGCAAGCAAACCATCGTATTTTTCTGCAATATGTTGGCGTTGCTGGTTGTCTCCATCAAGATATTGCAGTTTTACCCGCAAAATAGCAGCTTGCATCGGGTCTAAACGAGTATTCATTCCTGGTACATCGCTAATAAATCGCTGTCGCCAACCATATTGACGCAAGGTCAACACTTTTTCTGCCAAAACCTCATCGCTAGTCGTCACGGCACCACCATCACCTAACGCCCCCAGATTCTTCGTTGGGTAGAAGCTAAATGCAGCCAAGTGCCCCCAACAGCCAGTTTTGCGACCCTCAATAGTAGCACCGTGGGATTGAGCGCAATCTTCAATGACATATAACTGGTAGCGATCGGCAATATCCATAATAGCTGTCATATCCGCAGGATGCCCGTACAAATGAACCGGAATAATTGCCTTTAACCGTCCTGGTGGAGAAGTAGAATTTAAAATCTCTACCACTGTCTCCTCTAGACAATTCACATCCATCGTGAAAGTTATTGGATCGATATCCACCAACACAGGCGTCACTCCCACAAGCTCGATCGCTGCCACAGTGGCAACCGCCGTATGGGATACCGTAATAACCAAATCTCCCGCGCCGATACCGCAAGCACGCAGAGCAATTTCTAAAGCATCAGTACCATTGGCAACGCCAACAGCATGACTGACGCCGATGTAGGAAGCAAATTCTTTTTCGAATGCCTCGACTTCGCTACCCAAAATATACCATCCACTGTCTAGTACTCTGGCAACGGCAGCATCAATTTCTGCCTTATGGGCAAGATAACCAACTTTAGGATTTGTTTGTAGAATTGATTCTTGGTGTTCCATAATTTACAAATAATGCTCCAGATGTTGGCGATAAAATTCAATACTCTCAGTCAACCCTTCTTGTAAAGATACTTTAGGTTCCCACCCCAATACTGACTTTATCAAACTGTAGTCGGAATAGTAATCTCCAATATCAATGCGCTTGCGTTCTTCTGGAAAGGAACGAATATTAAATTTTCCGCCCCCGTTAGCCTTAATTAGCACTTCCGCTAATTCCTTCAAACTAATGACGGCATCTCCACCCAGATTAAATACTTTACCGTTAGCTTCGGGACTAACTGCTGCCAGTAACAAAGCGTCTATAGCATCCTCCACATAAGTAAAATCTCTAAGCTGTTCGCCTCCCCAAACTTCAAAAGGTTTACCTTCAACTACTAACTTAATCCATATACCCAAAAATGTTTGACGAGCATCTTTAACTCGCATTCTTGGACCGTAGGTATTAGTTAAGCGCAGAGCAGAAGCATGAATCCCATAGACGTTGTTATAGAGGATATGATACCATTCCCCCGCCATTTTGTTAATGCCGTTGACATCTACCGGACGCACCAAGTGCTTTTCATCTACGGGGAGATAATCTGGTTTGCCGTAAATCTGGCGAGTGCTGGCAAATACTACTTTTATATCGGGGTTGTATTTGCGACAAGCTTCAAGGATGGATAGTTGCGATCGGCAGTTAATTTCTAAATCCGTGTAGGGGTCGTGCATCGAGTCGAGATGACTGGTTTGCCCCGCTAAATTAAACAAGTAATTCTGCCCCTGGACTAAATAACGCATACTGTACTCATCTCGTACGTCGGAGATGTTGACCTTTACTCGTTCTTTAATCTCAGCAATGTTAAATAAGTTGCCACCGTATTCGGGAATTAAGCTATCCACTAGCAATACTTCTGCACCTAGTTTAACTAAACGCTGGGCGAGGTTGCTGCCGATAAATCCAAGTCCGCCAGTAATTAAAACTTTACTATCTTTAAAATTAGTCTCAATCATTTTTTCTTTCCTGTTTCATGGCGGAATAAAAAACCTGCTACTTCAAATGGTTCCGGTGCTTTATGAGGAAAAATCATCCAATCTATTAAAAATTCTCGCACCAATTTCATTCCCAAGGATTTAGTGTAGTTTAGCAGTTCACTGGAATTAAGAACCCAGCATACACATTCTGCATCAATTCCAGATATTCTTTGGATGACCACATACGAGTTTGTTTGGCGAACTACATAAATTCTAGTAAGATAAAGGTATGAATTACAGACATCATTATAATTTCTGCAAGATTGACTGCCAATTTTGAGAGTATTGTAAGGAACCGCTGACCAACACTAGATCGTAATTTCCTTCAAAGCACTTATTTTCGTCTTCATACCAACTGACCTCTGGTAAGAACTCTCGACCTGCTTGACAAACTAGAGGTAATTCCTTAATGTGATAATCAAATTGTACTTCTGGAAACAAAGCTTTACTGACGAGGTAATAATCACCACAACTACCTCCCCAGTCTAGAATAGATAGTTTTTCTTTTTTGCGACTAGCTAAACCTAAAATATAGGCATAAGTCATAAATATATTTTTTTCTGCATAATTTGGAGCTGTGGGACTAAATGTTTCTCCTGGAGAACCTAATGGTTTAGTTCCCTTGTATTTTGCTAAAAAAGAATCCCAATTTTTTCGTAGTTGATCTATGCGATCTTGAGTATCGTAACCTTTGTTGCGATCGTCAGTAGTTTGCCAAGCATTACTAAGGTATTCCCAAGTTGTTTTTGTCTTTGAAATATCAGGTTTTAAATCTACCGCTTTTTGCCAATAAGCCTTAGCTTCATCAAACAGAGCTTGATGGCTAAAAACATGAGCCATCTTCCAATAAGCACTGGCCGAATCTAGTTGGAGAGCGATCGCTTTCTTCAAATTCTTTTGAGCTCTATCGAAGTCTCCTTGGCTACTTAGAATAAAGCCAAGGTTATTGTATGCTTGCCCCAAGTGAGGTTTTAATTTGATGACTTTTTCATAGCATTCTATGGCCTTTTCCATCATATTTTGCTCATAAAAATAATTTGCCAGATTAAAATATTCCTGTGCCAAACTTTCTGTGTCTATCATTTTTTACCTTACCCAGTTCAGTCAAATAAAAATAGCATCGTTACCCCTGTCCCTTCTCTGGGCGAAACAAAAATCCTCTCCCTTCTGCAGTTTCGGGTGATCCTGATACTGGAAACCTCTCTGCAACTAAAAATTCTCTGACCAACTCCATCCCCAAACTACCCATATAATTCAAAAGCTCTTTTCGGTTGAGAAACCAACCCAAATATTCAGTACCATAGCCATATTTATACGCTCTTTGCAACACTACAAAAGATTCTGCCTGATGAACTATTGGCAACCGAGTTATATACAAATAAGAATCAGTAGCAGCAGCTAATTTTTTTGCCACTTCTCGCCAATTTTCTGAGTATTGCAACGACGAACTTGCCACAACTAAATCGTAATTTTTTTTAAAGCAATCTTCGTCATTCTCATAAAAATTTGCCTCTGGTAGCAGTTCTCTACCAGCTTCGCATAAAACTGGTACTTCCTTACAATGGTAGTCAATTTCTACATCTGGCAACAGGGATTTACTGATGAGATAATACTCCCCTAAGCCACCACCCCAGTCGAGCAAAGAAATCCGGTCTTTTGTTCTTGCAGTCTTGGTTAAAACATAACCATAAGCCATTTTTGTATTATGCTGTCCGTAATCGTTAGCTAAAGGTTTAGTATTTTGAATTGATTCAACTAAACTAGACCATTGTGCTTTCCTAACATCCAGGATAGCTTCAACATTCCAGCCTTTAATTAGAGCATCTTGTTTTGACCAACCTTCGCTAACATATTCCCACTCTGGAATTAAATCCGAACTAGCATATTTATCGATCGCTTCTCGGGCGAAATCTTTTTCTATTTCATCTAGTGGCGCATCTTTGACACCACTTCCAAGTAACTTCTGATGTATTTTACCCACTTCTGCTTGGTAAAAAGTTTCCAAGTGGTTTGTAGGCAAACCCAAAATTAAATCTGCTATTTGCTGACGAGCTTTTTTCAAGTCATTAATTCCCGAGCCGCTATCTTGAGATTTTGAAGCTTCTTTAAGTAAACTAGATAATTCAATTTCTATAGATTCAAGTTCAATTAGCTTATTAGCGGTTTCATTCCGAGATTGACGTTTTGGTAAAGGATAAATTACCCCTGGTGTTGCTGTAAATTCTCCTTTTGTTAGAGTCACAAAAACAGACCTAATTTCTTGCGGTTCTTGAGTTTTAATCTCTAAAATACCTGCACTAGCTGGAATATATAACCTCCAGTCGCATTCTAAAATTGTAAAGCCCGCCTGTTTGCTTAAATATTTCAAACACTCAGGGGAATAGCGCCAATAGTCGCGGGGAGATGGATGATAAGGGAACAGAAAAACCGTGGAAATAATTAATAGGCTATTGGGCTTCATTATTTGATAGAATGCCTGAAAAACCTCTAATGGATTTTCGATATGTTCAATGACATTCAGACAAACAGCCGTCCCCAATTGATTTGTGTATTTTGTAGGCAACTCTTCAATTCCCGGATCGCCATTTTCAGGATTCAAAATTACATAATTTTTATCAATATGGTCGAACGGTCTTTGTGCTAGTCCAACGTATCTTCCATACTGATCGCCCGTTTTGATAGTTAAGTTGTAATCAGCAACTGTGGGTTTTGCAAGTCCTCCTAAATCGAAAAAAGGCTCTCTAAGTCCGTACTTCTGTACCTGTTCTGTTACCAGTTTAATATCATCCCAAAACATATTTTTTGCTTTTTAATTTTTATAAACACTTCGCAGTATAGAACCTAAACTTTGACTTCCTCCTCATTAATTTTTAATACAGGTAGTTTTGAACCCCTCATATTAGCTTGCTCTTGATTTTCATTTTCGAGATAAATTTTATACTTGACATCAGCCAATAAATTTGACCATTGTCTTTCACTTAGCCCTCCAATTAGAGAAATTTCTGGTCCTTCATTTACATCTAAATCTTCTTCCATAAGCAAATTTATAACCACACCGGATAAAATTAAGTCTGCATTTTCTTCAGATATATTGCTGGTATCTATTAGCAACGCTATCTGATTTTTGTCGGGATGCGTTAATATTCTCTGAATGACTTGCGACAGTTCTGGAGCAATATCTGATTCCGATTTATTCCAATCTGGAAACAGGATTAAATTAATTTTTCGTAGATTAAAAAGCAATTTTTCATTGGGCGATATCTGCTGGGCATTACTTATACCTGAAGTATTGTCTTTAAGGTTAGCAACAAGTTCCATTCTTTTTTTAAGAATATTTTCTATTGGTTTTAGTGTTACATAAGCATAATAAGCTAGTAGGTTATTTTGACCAACATAATGATTTACAGATTGAACATATTGAGATTTTATAACTTCCCCTAATAGTTCATCATCTAAGGGTTGAACTGGTATTCCGCACATTGCTTGATAATCAATATCATCTTCAATACTAACTTTAAGATTGGTTAACTCTAAATCTAAACCATTTTTAAAAAAGAACTCTCTTTGCCAAATTCTATTCTGACGACGTGAAGAGGGAAGTGTTAGCATTGATAAAGCAATTTCAGGTTCGAGAAAAGGAGACCAAGGTTTAAAACCAAAGTGACTTGGTACTGTCATTAGATATGAAACCAAAATCATTTTAAACCTAATTAAAAAGATGATCTGATAAAACTCATGTTGCAATTTGTCTGAATTTTCTAACCAAAACTTTTCACGAATGTCAGATGATGAAATGAAACAAGAATGACTAGAATCTACACATACTCTATGAGTTAAGCCCATATTATACAACTCTTCTGGAGAGGATATGTTTTTTAATCCTATATTTCCAGCCCAAGCATCTCCAACGATTCCGCTCGCCAATGGGTTTTCTCCTACTACTTGCGATAGTAGTTTATTATAAAACTCAATATGATACATTCCATGAGCGTGAGTAGAAATGCCAAATATTTTATCCCACTCATCAAAATATAAATGCTGATTTCCTAAATCAACTTTTTCCCATTTTATATTTAAAATTTCAGATAACTTTTTAGCATATACTGCTTCAATACCGTAACTAAAAGCTCTAATCCTAGACTTATCTTCTATGAAATAATTTAATATCCTAGAATCATAACCACCACTGGTGGGAATAATAATTTCTCCTTCTACTGATCTCTCCCAATTACGAATGGCTGTATGTAATAGATGTAAAACATCATCTTCGTGAGAAGTTTTGCCTATCCATTTATCTACAACATCCTCTAAATGTTCAATTTCAATACAACCATCATTGTCAACAGTTAGTCGTGATGAGTGTCTCAAAAACTTAACATCTTTGATAGGTGTTTGTTCTAGAACAGAATAACCAAAATCAAGATAGTTGTTTAGTCCTTCTGGATGAAATTCAAAATTAGTAAAATCTATTACATCATTAATATTATAGCTAACTTTTCCATTTTTTTCATTATAAAAAACTGGACGAGAGGCAAGCCAATCAGTTTCAAATACTTTCTTTTCATTTTCTGTAACTGAATGATTCAATTCAGAGACTATCATAGTAGTCTTTGAATTATTTTGCTTGTTTTTATCTAAATCTTGAGAATAGATAAAGTAAGCACCATTAGCATCAGCATTTACAATCTCTATCTTAAAATCTCTTACTATTCTCTTTAAAGCTATTTCTACAGATTTCCAGTTAGTATCATCAAAAAAAACTATCCCACCAGGTTTTAGGCATTGATAAGCAAAGCTAAAATCTTGATAGACTGCTTTTGCTGTATGATTTGCATCAATGTATATAAAGTCAAATTTAACATTTTGATTGCATAATTCTTGAAGAGCTTCAATTGTAGTTTGCCTTCTGGGAATAATCTTTTCCCTAAAATGTTCTGTATTTTGTAAAAAAGTTTCATACAACCTGTCTACTTTTAGTTCTTCCATCCTCTGGGGATTTTTGAATAAAGAAATAGTTTCTTCTGCTTCTTTTTCCCATTCATTTACATCCCAAACATCAACGCAAATTAATTTGGAGTTTACCCCTGTTAAAATATTTTCTACTAACCATAAAGCACTTCGACCTTTCCAAGAACCGAGTTCTAAGAAAAGTAGGTTAGGTTCTCCTACATAATTGCTTAATAGTTGCTCAAATGATTTTCCATGAGTAAACCAATTTTCATCTTCACGCCCTAGATCTATCTTCTGAGTTTCTTTGTTACTCTCTTTAAACAAATATGAATCTGGGTTATTAATTTCTAATTCCCCTATTATTCTAGATAATGCTTTTTCAACAATATTTATGTGTGCATCGCAACGCAAATAATGCAAAAGAAGAGCTGCATCCTGTTTATTTGCTATTCCCAATCTGGGATACCAAAGAGGATATAACTCAGTAGCAATATTTTCATATATTGTTTCATAATCAGACGATTGAATCAATCTGCACAATCGTTGATATTCTTCTTCAAATTCTGAATTTTTGCTAACATCTATGCAATTATTTTCATCGAAAGTTAAAGGAATTACTTCTAGATTTTCTGTTTCTATATCCACACTAACTGCAATAGACCAATTTGTATTAGGATACTCCTGAAATGAATCATCTATAAAAGCAAAATTCCCTAGAGAGTAAAAAATGTATTTATCATTATGGACTTCATGTCCTTGAACACTATGGGGATGATTGCCAATAATCAAATCTGCCCCATATTCTACCCATAACTTGTAGCGATCGCGCAAGTAAGGCGGTGGTATGGGAATCACTTCTGTTCCCCCATGCCCTACCACCACGACAAACTTTCCACTTTCTTTTCCCTCTTTGATATAATGATAAATTTCTAAAGCTCTATCTACCGTAGCAATTCCACCTTTGTTTGCTTGTGCTGCCCCAAATTCATTTTCAGCTACAGCAATAATTCGACAATTACCAATATCCAATGGTGCGAAAGCTTCCTGCAAATTCATACCAGCACCAACTGTAGCTACTTGGTGACTTTGACATATTTCCCTAGTTTTTTGCAAGCCCTCAAGGCCAAAATCCATGCTATGATTATTAGCCAAAATAGCTACATTAAAACATTCCGCTAATGGTGTAAAAAACTGTGGGTTTAAAAGCAAATGAGGCCCTGCTTTAAATAAAGGCTTTTGAACCTCGGAAAACGTACCTTCTAAATTAAAAACCCCAACCTCATGCTGTTTGCATAATCCTTTCAATAATTCTCCAAAACTAAAAGGAGACTTAGGAACAGTATCTCCTACAAAAAGAATTTTTTTTACCAATGTAGAACTGTTCAATTTCAAGTTAGGCTCATTGACCAGTTTAATATCGTCCCAAAACATTTCTATACTTTCCCTTTGACTAAAAGTTTTTGATGGAAAAGCAATATAATTTTCATAAAAAGAATTTGAATCATTTACTAATTTCCCAAAAGAACCATCACTATTTATCCTATGACATTCATAACCATTTTCAATTAAGATATTAAAGGTATCTTTAGCTTGGCAGTTTAAGCCTTCTAGCATTTTTTGAGATATTTCAAACTGAAGAAATGAAATAGCTTTTCTTTTTAAAAGAGAAATAGCTCCTTCCAGTACATAGCTTTCTGCTCCTTCAACATCTATTTTTAAATAATCTATATTTTTGATATTGTTGGCTTCACAAAAAGTATCCAACCTCACTGCTTCAACTATTTCCGTATTTACAATAGGAACATAATTGGCAGGAGAATTTGGATCGTTCATTTGCGGCCTACCAATACTATTCCATGATGAATATTCATCAGGAAATTCATTAAACTCTAATAGCTTATTTTCTGAAAATATTGCTTTTTGAAATGGGAAAACATTACTGCACTGATGCTCTTTTAGTCGCTTCAATAACTTTTTAAACGTGCTGGAAGTAGGCTCGAACGAATATACTTTTCCAGATTGACCCACAAGCTGACTAAATAAAATAGAATAGTGACCGATATTAGCACCTATATCAAAAACTGTCATTCCCTGTTTGACAGTTGTCTGGACCAACATTTGTTCTTTTTTCTCGTGAAACGGAAAAATCTCTACTGACAAATCATTCATTTAGATATAAATATAGATATAAACATTTGCTGTTGTTATATTCAAAAGGAGAGCTTTAGCGATCGCCTCCATCTTCCTCTTTCCCTCCAACCTCCAACCTCACCTGCTCCAATACCACTTTATAATCCTCCCTCTCAGGATACAACCCCACCAATTTCTCCAAAGGCTTGATCGCCCCTTCTTTATCCCCCATCTCCAACCGTACTTTAACCAAACCCTCCAAAGCATTCACATTCTCAGGTTCCCGTTCCAATACTTTCTCATATCCTTGCGCCAGTTTCTGCAACCTCTCCTCTACCGACACAACTTCCACTGTCTCTACTTGTCGAGACTCTTGAAAAGCAGTTTTAAACATATTCGCCATCCCAAACAAGGCCGTACCACCAAAAGATACAATCCCAACTAGGGACATTATCTTTTTCAATCTCTTACTTCGTTGCTGCCGAGCTTCCATATACTGTTTCTCTGTACTTTGCATTGCTTATTTTACTCCCAATTTCTACTTTCTCCAGTTTTCCCAATTTTAGCCAAAAAGCGATCGTATAGCGCTACGCGCAATTCAAAAGTCAAAAGTCAAAAGTAATATCTGACTAAGTTTGAGAATTTATAAATGTCCTAACCTAAATCCGTAGTGCTATATAAGTGATGCGGAGTATTATCGCTCCCTACTATTTTGTCCCTTGTCCCAGAAAATTCCTCAAATAAGAGTTTCTTTTCTGGCCAAACTCACTCATTATTATTTTTAATATTTACAATTATTTAGTAAAATGAATAGCGATCGCTCTTTCTATTTTGTCCAATTATTCGGTTGTAGTTTTCCCCAAAAATTTCTCAAATTTTCTGGTATCTCTTTGGAATATTCCATATTTTGTGCTTTGCCTCGATCAAAAAAGAGGCGATCGCTATTCATCGCCCCTACAATTATTCAATACTCAACCTTCAATTTGAACTTGAATATCCTAAACCTTAACAGCAACCTTCTCCTCAGCATCAACACTTGCTTGTGGTGTACCCGCTTCAGAAGGAGGCACAACTTGATAAAACTTCGGCAAATACTCAGACCAACTCGCCAAAATAATCTTCGCCTTCTCACTTCCAGTCCGATCGACGTGCAATGAAATCAAATCCTGCAACTGCGCCTCACCTTCTGGCGTACAAACACGCTGAATAGAAACAATTTCATTATTCACCCTGGCTGGAAAATCACCATCCTCATCCAAGAAATAAGCAATTCCCCCAGTCATACCAGCGCCGACATTCCGACCTGTCTTACCCAAACAAACAATCACACCACCAGTCATATATTCACAAGCATGGTCGCCAGCACCCTCAATAACTGCCTTGCCCATAGAGTTCCTGACAGCAAAACGTTCCCCTGCTTGACCATTAGCAAACAAAATTCCACCAGTAGCACCATACAAACAAGTATTGCCAATAATTACATTTGTTGCCGGATCGTAACCAGTTTTGGCAGGTGGCTTAATAATAATCTCTCCACCGTGCATTCCCTTACCAACATAATCATTCGCTTCACCTCGTAATGTTAAAGTCATTCCTGGCAAATTAAAAGCGCCAAAACTCTGACCAGCACTACCATTAAACATCAGATTAATCTGCCCTTCAAAACCAGTATTACCATAACGATCCGCGATCGCTCCTGCCAATCTTGCTCCCACAGTACGGTCAGTATTGACTAATTTTATTGTCTTAGTCACAGTTCCCTGGTTGCAAATAGCACCTTGAATTTCTCGGTCATCCAGCAGCACATCATCTAAAACAGAGCCATTGCTGTGAACAGTTTCATGGTTCAACCAACCCCGGTCACTGCGAGTATCTGGCAACTTGAGCAAACAATCTAAATTTAAAGCTGCTGTTTTTGTTAACTGTACATTTTCCCGTACTTTCAGCAAGTCAGCACGACCCATCACTTCACTCAGAGAGCGATAACCTAATTTTGCCAAAATAGTCCGTACTTCCTCAGCAATAAACCAGAAGAAATTGACTACGTTTTCTGGCACGCCTGTAAATTTCTTACGCAATTTTTCCTGCTGAGTTGCTACACCAACTGGGCAAGTGTTCAGATGACAAATCCTGGCCATAACACAACCTTCTGCAATCATAGCAATAGACCCAAAACCAAATTCTTCTGCTCCCATTAAAGCCCCCATGAGTACATCCCAACCAGTCTTCAGACCGCCATCAACCCTGAGAGTTACCCGATCGCGCAACTGATTAGTCATCAATACTCGATGCACTTCACTCAAACCCAACTCCCAAGGAGTACCTGCGTGTTTAATTGAACTTAAAGGGGAAGCACCTGTACCGCCATCGTGACCAGAAATTTGAATCACATCAGCATTTGCCTTAGCTACACCAGCAGCGATCGTACCAATACCAATTTCTGCTACCAACTTCACCGACACACCAGCATTAGGATTAATTTGGTGGAGGTCAAAAATCAATTGCGCCAAATCCTCAATGGAGTAAATATCGTGGTGAGGAGGTGGTGAAATTAATGACACCCCAGGTTTAGAGCGACGTAATGTAGCAATATAAGCACTCACCTTTTTACCAGGTAACTGACCGCCCTCCCCTGGTTTTGCTCCCTGAGCTATTTTGATTTCAATTTGTTTGGCATTCATCAGATATTCTGGGGTGACACCAAACCGACCAGAAGCTACTTGTTTGATAGCAGAGGAAGCTGTGTCACCATTTCGCAATCCTTTGAGATGGGGGAACAGAGTGGATAAACCTTCAGCATTTACATCATCCAACACTTTAAATCTTGTGGAGTCTTCTCCTCCTTCACCAGAGTTAGACTTACCATTAATACGATTCATGGCGATCGCCAAAGTCTCATGAGCTTCCCGTGAAAGTGATCCCAGAGACATTCCACCAGTACAGAAACGTTTCATTATTTCTGCTGTGGGTTCCACTTCTTCTACAGAGATGGGAGAGCGATCGCTATTAAAATCCAACAAATCCCGTAAAGCAGTTATAGGTCGCCCTTGCAAATATTTTCGATAAACTTCATAGTGGTCGTACCCGGATGTTTCTTGCTGTTTACCATTGTCATTTTTCACAGGCAAGATGCCTGTGCCACTGCCACTGCCACTGTTATTAAAAGTAGCAACCGCTTTATGGAGTGCTTTCGACATTTCCGGACTATTCATGTGATATTCCCCAGTGGGGCGATATTGCACAAACCCATAATTCTCCAACTTCTTAATATTCAATTCTGGGAACGCCCGACTATGGAAAGCGATCGTCTCTTGTGCTAACTCTGTTACTGTTAAACCACCTACCCGAGAAGTAGTTCCTCGGAAAGCAAGTTCCAACAAATCTCCACCAATACCGATCGCCTCAAAAATTTGTGCCCCCTGATAAGAAGACAACAAAGAAATTCCCATTTTAGAGAGAATTTTTAACAGTCCCGCTTCTATTGCTTTGCGATAATTTTTTTGAGCTTCTTCGATAGTAATTTTTGCAATCTTACCCCGTTCCATTTGTTTTTGAACTGTTGAGCTCGACCACCAAGAACGTACAGATTCTAATGCTAAATAAGGATGAATTGCACTAGCTCCATAACCAATCAAACAAGCAAAATGATGGGTACTCCAACATTGAGCTGTTTCTACCACCAAAGATGCCTTCATTCGTAACTGTTCTTTTATCAAATGATGGTGAACTGCACCCACAGCTACTAAAGGAGGAATATAAGCCAACTCAGAACTAATTCCTCCCTCCATTTTGTCAGATAAAATAATAATTTCCTGACCATTTTTAACTGCTGTTGCTGCTTGTTCACACAAATTATTTACTGCTATTTGTAATCCTTCTGGTCCATTAGCTATAGCAAATACAGTAGATAAAGTTTCTGTAGCAAATTCTGACTCATAAACTTCTCTTAATTCTGCTTCATTTAATAGTGGTGATTCTATCTTTAATAACCGTGCATTTTCTGGGCTAATTTCTAATAAGTTACCCCGCTTACCTAGCAGCATATTTAGTGACATTACCATACCTTCCCGGAGAGGATCTATAGGAGGATTTGTCACTTGAGCAAATCTTTGCTTGAAATAGTCATACAGCAAATGAGGGCGTAGAGAAAGCACTGCCAGAGGAATGTCATCTCCCATACAAAATGTTGGCTCTTTCCCTAGATTTGCCATATCAGAAATTACCATTTCTAGGTCTTCTAAACTATAGCCAAAAGCTGTTTGTGACCTCAGCAAAGTTTGCGAATCAAACTTAGTATTAGTAACAAAAGGTTGCTTTGTTATCTGCTTTCTTTGTTGTAACCATTCTCCTAAAGGAAGCTGTTTACTAATACGTTTTTTAATCTCCCAATTTTTCAGAACTTCATTAGTAACTAAATCTACAGCAATCATTTGTCCCGGTCCGAGGCGACCTTTTTCGACTATTTCTGCCTCCGGTATTTCTACAACTCCTGCCTCAGATGCCACAATTATTAGGTCGTTATTTGTAATGCAATAACGCGCTGGTCGCAAACCATTTCTGTCTAGAGCTGCTCCTACCTGTTTACCATCACTAAATACCAATAATGCTGGACCATCCCAAGCTTCCTGCAAACCACTGTAATATTCATAAAAATCAACAATTTCTGGATGTTCTACTAGATCCGGCTGATTCCTGTATGCTTCCGGCACCATGATCATTAATGTTTCCATCGGGGAACGCCCGGAACGTACAATTAATTCCATCACGTTGTCTAGATTTGCCGAATCACTACTGTCAGCATCTACAAAGGGTGTTAACTCATTTAATCGCGCTCCCCAAGTCGATGAACTTAGACTAGACTCCCGAGCTTTCATCCAGTTAATATTTCCCAACAGAGTGTTAATTTCTCCATTGTGACCAAGCAAACGCATAGGTTGAGCCAGAGGCCATCGAGGCATTGTATTTGTGCTGAAGCGTCGGTGGTAAACTGCAAAGGCGCTCTCGTAGGCAGGGTTTTGCAGGTCTGTGTAAAATTCTCCCAGAACAGCAGAGCGCACCATTCCTTTGTATACAATAGTGCGACTGGAGAAAGAACAAATATAAGTATCTATTCCCCAAATAAAACCTTCTACTTCTAAAGCACAACCAATATTACGCCGTATTAAGTAGAGCGATCGATCTAAATCATCTCCTTGCAATGTTTCTGAAGTTACTATTAGTTGTTCGATCTGTGGTTGATTTGCCCGTGCTTGTGGTCCTAATACTTCTGGTCTGACTGGTACAACTCGCCAACAAACTATTTTTAAACCTTCTTTGGTAATTATTTTTTCAATTATTTGGCGTGCTTGTGCTGCTTTCTCTTCTGTTTGAGGTAAAAATATCATTGCGACCCCACAGCGTTCGGGATCTAAATCTAATTCCAAATTTTCAGACAGTAATTTCCACGGAACTTGACTCATTAAACCAGCTCCATCTCCTGAGTCTTGGTCAGCACTACAACCACCACGATGTTCTAAGCAGGTTAGGCCAGGTAAAGCTTTCATAATAATTTCATGACTCTTTTTTCCTGATGGATGAGCAATGAAACCTACCCCACAAGCGTCTCGTTCTTCTACTAGCCATCTTTGGCCGTTATAAGTTTCTTTGTTTACTTTTAGATTTATGGGCGCAGAGATTTGTTTATGTTGGGAATCGTTACTGATTTGATTCATTTTTAATTTACTCACATTATTGTAGACTTTTAGTGAGGGTTTCACCCTTGATATAACTGTTCATCTCATCCTATTGCTACTTGCTTGGGATAAATACACTACAAAACAAGCCGCACAATTGAGTGAAAATTTAATATTGTTTGAAGGTTAATATAATACTTGGTATAGTATTTCGTGCTTTCCTCATTTTCTTTATTTTAAAGATATAATATTTAACAAAAATAGCAAGCTATAATATTATTATCGGCTACGACAACCTACAAAACCGCTGTTTTTGCTATTTTATCAACTATCTTAATTATTACTTGAATATAATTTACGACACAAAAAATACTCTGAGTTACACCTAACTGATGTATGATGAAATACACAGTTCACGCTAATTTATTGTTTGTCGATCAAGTTAAATTTATAGTGCGATCTTTCCCAATGATGTTTCAATCTAATATGAGTATGAGCTTTAATTTTGCTTTCATGCTTGTCGCTTATAGCTCATCATTTAGTGACAATTGTTTTACTTATTATAGTCAAGTGTTTATTAGATCGAGTAGGCTTATATATTTTTTAACTTTTGCACTCTTAAATTATATTTATCTTTTAGATAACAATATTTTTATTAACTTATGGACATACTTCTAAAACTAGGCCATACATAACTTTATAGTATTTTTGCCTTCTGCATACCCACAGCATAGTATAATCTTTCAGGAGCTAATTGCTTATGATACCATATTGTATAGTATACATCAATAGTATAAAGCTTGAAAATATCTATAAATTCTAGAAAGCTTAAAAAATCTGAAGAAAGCTAAAGAAAGCTAAAGCAAAATGAAGTAAAACTTGAGCAATCAGGACTGACACATAAACCCTACAAATGTTGTATAACTTCGTCTTTTGCGTAATATCAAATTTGTTTAATTTTGTATAAAAAAATGTTCCAACCGATGCGCCATTGCCAAATCTTTCTCAATATTCCCCTCCTCGAAGAGGTTAGGGGTTGGTCTCCATCTCACCACACTTCCCACATCATGAATCTAATTACACCAATGCTAGCGAATTTAATATAAGTCCTGATTATGAGAGCTATAGCCAGTAGACCTCTGACAATCATTAATCTCAAAGTAATATTATATTTTGGTTTGCGGTTTGCCAAAAACTTAGTGGCCGGAGATGTCTACTATCAATAAATAGTTCTTGATTTTATCTTTATCAAAATAATATGGGTCGCGCAACCCCGCCTTTTAAAACGTAATATTTTTGGAGAGTTGCTCAAATCCCCGTTACAAAAATAACTTCTGACTTCGTTGACAGTGGCAGGTTTAATACCCCATCGTCAATGGGATGCTTAAAATTACTTGGGGTTTGTAGACACTGAGTGGCGTGTCTAAGACTATCCACAAAGAATTTCCCTTATGCCTTCTGCCTTCTGCCTTCTTCAAATAACTCTATAATATTAAGTCTTTTGGCCCTTGACAATAAACTTTAGTTATGACGAAACACCGTATCAGGGATCAGGGAATAGAGAAATGTCCGTGCCATATTTGTGTAGCGCTACAGATATATGAAGATTTGATAGAGATATTCAAAAAGCTTGAATAGGGGATGACAGTAATAGGGGTAATTTTGCTATGGTTGATATGGTATCTAATTTGACTCGACCCCCTAGAGTATTTGTCTTCAGTCTGAACCTCTAAAAATACTAGGTGAGAGAATTATTTGTGTACCAGATTTTAGAGATGTAGTTTCTCATAATCTCTGAGTTAATGAGATTAGACATAACCATAAGTATTTTATTTTATCTTTTTTGGAGATCTTAAAAAAATGGTACAAGTTAAAGAGGTAGCCCAAACACCTAAATTATCTATACCTTCTTCCTTAAAAGGACTGCCTACCACCGAACGTCCTTGGGGATCTTTCACAGTTTTAGAAGATGGAGTTGGATACAAAATCAAGAGAATAGAGGTCAAACCGGGACATAGACTAAGTCTACAAATGCACTACCATCGTAGCGAGCATTGGATTGTTGTTTCAGGAACTGCTAAGGTTCTCTGTGGAGACAAAGAAGAAATTCTACAAAACAATCAATCTACCTATGTACCTCAATGTACTTCTCATCGCTTAGAAAATCCAGGAGTTATTCCTTTAGTATTGATTGAAGTACAAAATGGAGAGTACCTTGGAGAGGATGATATTGTTCGTTTTCAAGATGATTATGCCCGTACAAAGTCTTAATTTTAACAGGTAAGCAAAAAAAATTTGTGAATGATTAACTTGAGCGAAGCAGCAGTCCAAGAAATTACTCGTCTAAAGTCTAAGCATCAAAATCCAAATGCTTTATTTCGTTTGAAGCTTAAATCTGGTGGCTGCTGTAGTTTCTGTTACATAATGGAGTTTGACGAACAGTTAGCTAGTAATGATCGAGTTTATGACTGTGGGAAAGTTAAAGTCGTAGTTGACTCTGAACAACTAAACTATCTGAATGGATTAACCTTGGACTATTCTGAGGACCTTATGGGTGGAGGTTTCCGATTTAACAACCCTAATGCTAAAGCTACCTGTGGTTGTGGAAGTTCCTTCTCTATTTGATGTTGACAAAAGCGTATTACTAACCTATAATCAAAGATTGTTTGTAAAGTTTTTTAGAATGACTAGGGATAAAGTAAAAAATTAATGTTTTGATAATTTCCCTAAACTTCCTGAAAAATAGGCCGTTGCACCAAAGGTTCCTATGGCGCAGCGGTAATTTATTCCTAATAGTTTAAGAGGTTGTCTGAGAAGTCTAATTTACTACATCACGCGCCCCCGCGCATCCCCCGTTCAACAAAAAGCGCAGCATCCTCTGGCTTCCCCCGATCCTGCGGGGGACGGGAGGGGGATCAATAGAAGGGGACTTTTACCAGCTAATAGATTCTTGTTCCCCACAGAATTGGGGGGCTAGGGGGGCAAAATTCAGTATTCAACAACTTTTCAAACATCCTCTAAAGAATAGCTTCGTTATGAAGAGGCTGTTTGATCGAGTAGATATTTTTTAAAGATAAAAGTAATTGACCAAGATATACTTCTTCTTTAAATTGTATTGGGAACAAATTAAGAAGAATCAAAAGGAAAACTGTTACTCATAACTCATGCCAACAATCCAACAGCTAATTCATTCAGCTCGTCAAGAAACTCAGAAGAAAACTAAATCTCCAGCTCTTAAAAGTTGCCCTCAACGTCGTGGAGTATGCACGAGAGTATATACAACTACACCAAAAAAGCCTAACTCAGCTCTCCGTAAGGTAGCTAGGGTACGTCTAACTTCTGGCTTTGAAGTAACGGCCTATATCCCTGGTATTGGTCATAATCTGCAAGAACACTCTGTAGTTATGATTAGAGGTGGTAGGGTTAAAGACCTTCCTGGTGTGAGATATCACATTATTCGTGGCACACTAGATACCGCAGGAGTTAAAGATCGTAAACAAAGTCGTTCTAAGTATGGGGCCAAAAAGCCTAAAGCCTAAGTTATTAGAATGCAAAATTCAAGAAAAAATTAGCTAAAATTTAGTATTTAATAAATATTGAATTTTGTACCTATCAGTCAAATTTAAATTATTAAAAGTTTAGTTTATTGGTTGCGATAATATGTCTCGTCGTAGAGTTGTTCAAAGACGTCCTGTTCCTCCAGATGCACAGTACAATAGTCGATTAGTAAGTATGATGGTACGACGCATAATGCGTCACGGTAAAAAATCTTTAGCATTTAATATCGTGTACGATGCGTTTAAAACTATTGAAGAAAGAACAAATTCAGATCCTCTAGAACTATTTGAAAAAGCAGTCCGGAATGTAACTCCTTTAGTAGAAGTTAAGGCCCGTCGTGTGGGTGGTGCAACATACCAAGTGCCGATGGAAGTCCGCTCAGATCGTGGAACTAGCCTGGCTCTGCGTTGGTTGGTCCAATATTCTAGAACTAGAGGCGGAAAAACAATGGCCCTAAAATTGGCCAATGAATTAATGGATGCAGCTAACGAAACAGGTAATGCAGTTCGTAAGCGAGAAGAAACTCATAGAATGGCAGAAGCAAATAAGGCTTTTGCTCACTATCGTTATTAAAAAGCATTTCCTGGCGGAATGCTGCGCAAACAGCATTTCAGCTATCAGCTGTCAGCTTTGTGCATTTGTGGAGCATTCCGGAGGAAAGGGGATTTAAACCCCTCCTAAAATTAAACGACTACCATTATCTATGCACTACCTTTTTAGGCTGATAGTTGATAGCTAATAGCTGACAGCTAGTTGAAACGAATAAAGAACAACACCACTTGTACCCAAAATTATAGAATTTTAATTAAGCGTAAAAATCTGAAGCACAGATAAAGGAGGTAACTGTGGGACGTACTATGCTACTTGAGCAGGTGCGAAATATCGGGATCGCAGCTCATATAGATGCGGGTAAGACAACAACAACAGAAAGAATCCTATTTTATTCCGGTATAGTACATAAAATGGGGGAAGTTCACGATGGGACCGCAGTTACCGACTGGATGGCTCAAGAGCGAGAACGTGGAATTACTATTACTGCGGCTGCTATTAGCACTAAGTGGTTAGACCATCAAATTAATATTATAGATACTCCAGGACACGTAGACTTCACAATAGAAGTAGAACGTTCTATGAGGGTTCTGGATGGAATAATAGCTGTCTTTTGCTCAGTAGGTGGAGTACAACCTCAATCAGAAACTGTCTGGCGCCAAGCTGATCGTTACGAAGTGCCTCGTATGGCCTTTGTTAATAAGATGGACAGGACAGGGGCTAACTTCTTTAAGGTATATGAGCAAATTCGCGATCGCCTCCGAACTAATGCAGTTCCTATTCAAATTCCTATCGGTAGTGAAAATGAATTTAGGGGAATTGTAGATTTGGTGGGGATGAAGGCTTTTATCTATACCAATGACCTCGGAACAGATATTCAAAAAACGGAAATTCCAGCAGAAGTAGAAGAGTTAGCTCAAGAATATCGTCTTAAGTTAGTTGAGTCAGTAGCAGAAACAGATGATGCTCTGACAGAAAAGTACCTTGAAGGAGAGGAATTTACAGAAGAAGAACTTCGTAAAGCTCTACGTCAAGCCACTATTAAAGGTACAGTTGTACCAATGTTATGTGGTTCAGCTTTCAAAAATAAGGGTGTTCAACTTCTACTTGATGCGGTAGTAGATTATTTGCCCGCTCCAACAGAAGTCCCAGCAATTGAAGGAACATTGCCAAATGGCGATCTAGATACAAGACCTTCAGATGATGAAACACCTCTGGCAGCTCTGGCATTCAAAATTATGTCAGATCCTTATGGTCGTCTCACCTTTTTACGGGTATATTCTGGAGTACTTTCTAAAGGTAGTTATATCCTCAATTCTACTAAAGATAAGAAAGAAAGAATTTCTCGTCTAATTGTTCTAAAAGCTGATGAAAAAATAGATGTAGATGAACTGCGGGCAGGAGATTTAGGAGCAGTTGTAGGTATGAAACATACCTTGACAGGTGATACTGTTTGTGATCAGGATAATCCAATTATCCTGGAGTCTCTTTATGTTCCTGAGCCAGTTATATCTGTAGCTGTGGAACCCAAAACTAAACAAGATATGGAGAAACTATCTCAGGCACTTCAGGCTCTTTCTGATGAAGATCCTACATTCCGAGTGAGTGTCGATCCAGAAACCAATCAAACTGTAATTGCTGGTATGGGCGAGCTTCACCTGGAAATTTTGGTAGACCGGATGTTGCGGGAATATAAGGTGGAAGCGAATGTGGGTCAACCACAGGTGGCTTACCGAGAGACTATTCGCCAACAGGTTGAGGCCGAAGGTAAATTTATCCGTCAAAGTGGTGGTAAAGGTCAGTATGGCCATGTAGTCGTAGAGATTGAACCAGGAGAGCTAGGTAGTGGCTTTGAGTTTGTCTCTAAAATTGTTGGAGGGACAGTACCTAAAGAATTTATTAGTCCAGCAGAGCAAGGAATGAAAGAGGCTTGTGAAGCAGGTGTTTTGGCTGGTTATCCATTAATAGATGTTAAGGCTACTCTGGTAGACGGATCTTACCATGATGTGGATTCTTCAGAAATGGCTTTTAAAATTGCTGGATCTATGGCAATCAGGGAAGGTGTTACTAAGGCTTCACCTGTATTATTGGAGCCTATGATGAAAGTAGAGGTAGAAGTACCTGAAGATTTTATCGGTAATATTATTGGAGACCTAAACTCTAGAAGAGGACAAATAGAGAATCAAGAGTTAGAATCAAGCGTGGCTAAAGTAACGGCAAAGGTTCCTTTGGCAGAAATGTTTGGTTATGCTACTGATATGAGGTCAAAAACTCAAGGTCGTGGTATGTTTTCGATGGAATTTAGTAATTACGAGGAAGTGCCTCGTAATGTGGCTGAGACTATCATTGCTAAAAGCAGAGGATATGTTTAATAATCTGGAAAATTGTTTGTTTTTTAGGTTAAAATATTAGCTTTGGGTTTGATTATGTGAAAATAAAGCCACTGATAACTAGATAAAAACTTGCAATTTACTGTTGCTTGCTAGAGCTTAAAAACATAGACTATCCAAGACTTATATCTACAAAGTGTCTATGTTTTTACGCCATTAATTTGTGTTATTATCACTTATGTCTGCTAAGACCAGAGGATTTTAGCAACGATTATGGAGTGTTTTACACTCAACTTTTCATAAGGATGAAAACCCCAGAGGGAATCCTAAACTCAATGTGCTTGAGCGGAACATTAACCTTCTTTGCCAGTAGACTTATGGACAGGTGAGCAGAAATTTCGCTCTTAGTCACCGATGAAGAGCGTGTCTAGGATTGTCTAGATTTTTAGAAGGTGAAAAAGTAGGCAATTGTCTAAAACAAAAGCTAAAAAAAATTAGGTAAAGGGATTAGGCAGAGTTTTAAAAATTTATCTATTATTATCAGTGCATCCGTTTCCTAATTTAACTAGCTGTGTGGTTTCAGTCGCGGGTGAGACTTAAATGCTAGGAGCGAATCTAGCTTTGGCAGGCAGTTCGTCCCTGACAGCTTGTGGACTGAATAACGCTGATGCAGCCAGTGGAATAGGGAATAGAACAGATTATAAGCAAGAAAATCATAGATTTTTGCAGATAATCCTAAGTTTCTAAGAACGGAAGCGGAATTAACAACGGAAAAAAGGAACGAGTAATTAATGGCACGCGCAAAATTTGAAAGAAATAAACCTCACGTCAATATTGGAACTATTGGACACGTTGACCATGGTAAAACAACTTTGACTGCTGCAATTACAATGAGTCTAGCAGCGCAAGGAAAAGCTAAGGCAAGAAATTATGCTGATATTGATGCAGCTCCAGAAGAGAAAGCACGGGGTATCACAATTAATACTGCTCATGTAGAGTATGAAACAGAAGGGCGTCACTATGCTCACGTTGATTGTCCAGGACACGCTGACTATGTAAAGAATATGATTACAGGTGCAGCTCAAATGGACGGTGCAATTCTAGTAGTTTCTGCTGCTGATGGTCCAATGCCCCAAACTCGTGAACATATTCTCTTGGCCAAGCAGGTAGGGGTTCCTAATATAGTTGTTTTCCTCAACAAGCAAGATATGGTAGATGATGAGGAACTTTTGGAACTGGTGGAACTGGAAGTTCGGGAACTTTTAAGTGACTATGATTTTGATGGAGATAATATTCCCATCGCTGCTGGTTCTGCTTTACAAGCAGTAGAAGCACTAACAGCTAACCCAAACATAGGAAAGGGTGAAAATGAGTGGGTAGATAAAATTCTCGCTCTGATGGATGAGGTTGATGGGTATATTCCTACACCAGAACGTGATGTTGATAAGCCATTCCTCATGGCGGTAGAGGACGTATTCTCTATTACTGGTCGTGGTACTGTAGCTACAGGCCGGATTGAGCGTGGTAAGGTCAAAGTCGGTGAAACGGTGGAATTGGTAGGTATCAAAGATACTCGTAATACTACAGTTACAGGTGTGGAAATGTTCCAGAAAATTCTGGACGAAGGAATGGCTGGTGATAATGTGGGATTACTACTACGTGGTATGCAGAAAGATGATATTCAACGTGGGATGGTCTTGGCCAAACCAGGTTCTATCACTCCCCACAAGAAATTTGAATCTGAAGTATATGTTCTGAAAAAGGAAGAAGGAGGACGTCATACACCTTTCTTCCCCAATTATCGCCCTCAATTCTACATTCGGACCACAGATGTGACTGGTGCTATTGAGTCTTTTACTGCTGATGATGGCAGTGCAGCAGAAATGGTAATGCCTGGTGACCGGATTAAAATGACAGTTCTACTAATTAACCCTGTGGCAATTGAGCAAGGTATGCGTTTTGCTATTCGTGAAGGTGGGAGGACTATTGGTGCTGGTGTTGTTTCTAAAATTCTAGAGTAGAACAACTTTCTCAAAAATTAAGTGGCAGAAAAGTATATATATAAATTATTGATATTTGCTTTTCTGCTGCTTATTAATGAAGGAAGAAGTGAAGAGGGAAGAAGGAAGAAGGGTAGAGATTGAAAAAAAAAGGAGAAACCGATAGAAATGACTATCTAAAATGAATTAGAGCAGCTATTTTTAACTATATTGAGTTTATATCTACCTTTTTGTGCATTTTGGATAAGCTATCTTTAAACATTTCCGTGATCAAAATAACTTCTGGCTTCTGACTTCATTAAAGTCTATTGCTGGTTAAGAAAACTAGCAATTTATAATTGAAAACTAAAAAATCTGAACCTAGAAAATTAAAGAGAGATGGCCACAATTCAACAGCAAAAAATTCGTATTCGTCTGAAGGCATTTGACCGCCGTTTACTAGATACATCTTGTGAGAAAATTGTAGATACGGCAAATAGAACGGGAGCCACAGCAATTGGGCCAATACCTTTGCCCACAAAACGACGCATTTATTGTCTATTGCGATCGCCTCACGTTGATAAAGATTCACGAGAACATTTTGAAACTAGGACGCATCGTAGAATTATAGATATTTATCAACCTTCATCAAAAACAATTGATGCCCTGATGAAACTTGACTTACCCGCAGGTGTGGATATTGAAGTGAAGTTATAGCAAAGTTAGTCCATGGGTAGTGCCTAGTCTAGAATTATTAAATGTACCCATGGCCTAAAGTTATCGTTCGGACTTATATTAATATATTGGTGAATAAGAATTCTGAGACACTATAATTTTTTGTGTTTGATGCTCAACAATACAAATTTTTTACCAAAACTCCAAATTATCTTGATATTTATAGCAAGGAACGAGTTGGTGTTTGACTTATGCTGCTGATGAACGGTAAGACAGAGAAATGCTTTTCCTACCTACTGCTCCCTGTTCCCTGCTATATATAAAAATTCCCAAAAATCAAAAATAGTAAGCCCATAGATATCTCAAGAATAGAAAAATCAGCTAAAGTATAAGAACTATTAAGAACCAGAACTTTATTTTAATGATGAAAGATGGCATCCTCTTCTGTAGCTGTTCGAGAACTTCCCCTATTTCCATTACCAGAAGTAGTATTATTTCCAGGTAGACCTCTACCACTACACATCTTTGAATTTCGCTATAGAATTATGATGAATACAGTTCTAGAGAGCGATAGTAGATTTGGAATTTTGATGTGGGACTCTAATCAAGACCGAGTTGTGGCCACTGGTTGTTGCGCTAAAATTGAGAACTACCAACGCTTACCTGACGATCGGATGAAGATTTTGACAGTAGGCGAGCAAAGATTTAGAGTTTTAGACACAATTAGAGAGAAACCTTATCTAGTTGGTTTAGTTGAGTGGATAGAAGATGATTCTTCAGAAAATACTCTTGGAGAATTGGCAAATCAAGTTGAAGCTTTGCTAAAAGATGTAGTTCATCTTTCAGGTAAACTTATGGACCAGAGTATAGAATTACCAACTGATATTCCTAGTTTACCAAAAGAATTGTCATATTGGGTGGCTAGCAATCTCTATGGAGTAGCAACTGAACAGCAAGCTCTTTTGGAGATGCAAGATACTGCTACTAGGTTAGAAAGAGAAGTAGAAATTCTCACATCTACTCGCAATCATCTTGCAGCTAGAACTGTTCTGAAAGATACTTTAAAATAAACTGTAGCAATGATGTTGTAAATTCAAGGCTTTTGTTTAGAGGAAGTTATTAACAGAATATATAGCTCAATAATTGGTAGTGGGAATTAGGAAGCTACTTCATTGTAGTTTCTGACTCACTTCCTAAATCTAATTTTTCCATCAGCTTTCTGATACCAAGGGTGAAAAAAGAATGTTACAAATAGTTTCGCTCCTTTAGATGTGAAATAATTTCGGTGAAATTACTGTAGTGTCAAAGTTTTGACTCCTAAAAATATTACTTCTAACTTTTAACTTTTAACTTTTGACTTTTGACTTCCGTGAAATGGTATGACAACTTCATAAAATACTGTTTTAGTCAACTAAGCAGCTAGTAAACTCCTCTCTTCTGACTTTGCCCAGTTGCTATAGTCTAATAATAATTTATGCATCAATCCTTTCTTCATTTTGAGTAAGATACTACCTAATAAATTATTACCTGTAGATAGTAAAATTGATTTGGGTATTTTGTTGAAAGGAGGAGGTAAAAATATTTGTAAGGCTAACTCTACTTTTCCCTCTAGAATAGTTTTCTGATGAATTTTGATTGGCTGCATTGTACCATTGAGATTCAATTGAAAATGTTCATTAATCATTTCAATCCCTTTAAGTTGACAATCAACAGACTTTAAGTTGACGACTCCTTCAGAAGTTGTCAAAATTTTCATGTCGATAATTGGTTCAATTTTCAACATAAAGAATTTGAGAGGTTTCATTTTCAAACGATATGTATCGTTAGTTAATTTTTCTATAGAATTAGAGTTTGCTAGGACTTCTACAATACGTTTTGGTTGACTTAAATAACTGTGAATACTTATAGACTGCTGTGGAACAGGTATATTGACAGATTGAGATGCAAAAAAATTATTGTACATAGTAGCTAGTAAAAGTAAGTGATTTTTATTCAAACCATAATTACCTTATATTAGAGTATATTAAGTTTTGTAACAACTTACATCAACCTTGAGTAGAGAGAACTAAATACTGCTAAATTAAACTGCCTGACTACCAGTAGATACAACAGAACCTTGTTCGCTATTTGTTAATATTTCAGTTTCATCACAAGCCCATTTATGATAATCAGTTAATAGTTGATGGGTCAATCTTTGCTTAATTGTCATTAATACACTTTTCAGTAAACCATTACCAGTTGTTTCTAAAATTGGTAGAGGTGTTAACCATAATGGAGGAGGTAATTCTACCTTAACTTCTAAATCTGCCTTGCCCTTGAGATGAGTAACTCCTTTAATTTGGTAAGTTTCAAGAATACCAACTAGATTCAGGGCAAAACGGTGATTAATATATTCTACGCCACGAATTTCACAACCTTTTGACTTTAAGTAAATTGTGCCATTAGGACTAGCCCAAATCTGTATATCTACAGTTGGTTGAATAGTTAACATCATAAAGTGTAGTGGACGCATTTTGAGGCGGAAGATGTCTTTGTCTAACTGCTCTAATCTTGTTGGATCTACCAAAGCATTGACTAGGCGTTTCGGTTGACGAAGATAGTGATGAATAGGAACTTGTTGTTCAACTACGGGAATATCTACTGATTGGGATGCGGTGAATCTAGTAATCATTATTTGTATATTTGTATAAAAATCAATATTTTAATACCTAAATTTTATGAAATCTTCACATTTATTAATGTGACCTGGATCATACTGAACTATTTATTCAAATTTAGTCATTAACTAGCAGGGGATCTAGGTAAAATTGAGTAATTCTAGTAATCATAATGGTTGATAGATGAGAACTGATTAAAGAAATGTAACTTAATTTTACGAAGTGTAACTTATTCAATTTTATAGAAATTGGGTTTATAGCAGAAGGAAGAAGAAATAAGGAAGAAGGAAAAATCTGGCGTTGTTACCGAAACTCTTTTTAATCTAAAATCTAAAATAAAATGGAGATTCTATGACCATATCAATTGCACATCTTGGCCCTGCTGGTACTAATGCCGAGACAGCAGCAGTGGCATTTACTAATAAACTGAGTCAGCTTGGTCAAAAATCTTTTCTTTGTCCATATCCTAGTATTGCTCAAACTTTATGGGCAGTTTCTCAAGGGGAAGTTAATTTGGCAGTTGTGCCTGTAGAAAATTCTATTGAAGGGAGTGTGACTGTTACTCTGGATACACTTTGGCAATTGGACTCTTTAGAGATTCAAACAGCATTAGTTTTGCCTATTTCTCATGGATTAATATCATTAGCTGATAGTTTTGAGGAGATTAAAACAGTTTATTCTCATCCACAAGCTTTAGCTCAATGTCAAGGTTGGTTAGAAAAATTTTTGCCACAAGTACAGCAAATTCCGGATAATTCTACTGCAGAAGCATTGCGACATTTAGGTAAGAATCGGAGTGCCGCAGCGATCGCTTCTCAAAGAGCGGCTGAACTTTATCAATTACCTATATTAGCTTATCCAATTAATGATTATCCTGACAATTATACTCGTTTTTGGGTATTGAAAGAAGGATGTACAGAAATAGATGATTCTGATTTAAAACTAATAATTAATGGGATAAATAAACCGGGAAGTTCTGTTTTTATTTCTCTAGGTTTTAGTGTTCCTGAAAATGTACCAGGAGCTTTAGTGAAGCCTTTGGAGGTATTTGCTAAAAGGGGAATTAATATGAGTAGAATAGAGTCTCGTCCTACGAAGCGATTGCTAGGGGAATATTTATTTTTTATTGATATAGAAGCTAAGAATAATGATAATTTGATCGAAATGGCAATAGAGGAATTGAAGACCTATACAGAAACTCTAAAAATATTTGGCAGTTATACAATTATGGCGCTCAATTAACAAATAAAGTAATATCAAATATCACGCATTTTTGCTACATTTTTTTGATAGTAGGGAGTAGGGAGTAGGCAGTAGGGAGTAGGGAGTAGGGTTCAAAGACATAAGATATCTTGGCTTAATACCGAGTATCGTTACAAACATTACTGAAAGATTATTATTACTTAATAAGTGAAATCTTAATGAAGTATAGCATTATTTTTAGGAATTGGTATAATTTGCACATTGTTGATAAAATATCTGTTTTTTGGATGAAAATATTTTGTGTTCAAAGAGAGTTAACATCAAGGGTGAAAAAAGAAGATTTAAAATCAAGGGTGAAACTTAAAAGATGATCGTTCAGATATATCTTTGATTAAAAAGAGATACTCACAAGAATAATATCATGTCCGGTTGAATAATTAGACTTTGGTGGAAATAAGGCAGGAGGCAGGAGGCAGAAGGTTTTCTCCTATTTTCACCTTAATTTTATACACAAACGATGCTACCGGACATGATATAAATGATATTTAAGTGATTTATTCTAACTCCTTACTACTGTTTTTTGAGTGAAAATATTTTGTGTTCAAAGGGAGTTAATATCAAGGGTGAAAAAAGAAGATTTAAAATCATAATGAGACTTAAAAGATGATCGTTCAGATATATCTTTGATTAAAAAGAGATACTCACAAGAATAAATGATATTTAAGTTATTTAGGGCTTGCTGATTAAATATAAAAGCATTGACAGATAAAGACTTTAGCCTTTTTTGGGTCGAAAAAAGTACCTGGTTTTCAGCTCTTCACGCTCAAAAAGGAGCGTATTTTAGGCGCATAGTTGGGCAGAAAAATTAAGGGACAATTCTTACTCCTACCTCCTCGCTCATTCCCATTTCTCCTGCCTCCTGTCTCCTATCTCCTGTCTCCTACCCCTACTAAAATATTTTTCAGCAAACCCTATTTATTCTAACTCCTGACTACTGACTTCTGACTCCTGTTTTTTGACTGAAAATATTTTGTGTTCAAAGAGGGTTAATATCAAGGGTGAAAAAAAGAAGATTTAAAATCAAGGGTGAAACTTAAAAGATGATCGTTCGGATATATCTTTGATTAAAAAGAGATACTCACAAGAATAAATGATATTTAAGTGATTTATTCTAACTCCTGACTCCTATAAAAAATCTCACTATTTGTAGTAAATATTGAGTGCCCTTGGTATAACTTCCTAAATTACATTTTGCAGCACAAAAAGCAGACGTTGAATTTGTTTTTCCCAAGTCAAATCTTTCATAAAGCTAACAGCAGTTTTGCTCCGAAGTTGAGCATCTTCTCGGTCAAAATAAACTTTTTCTAACATTTCTACTACTTCTTCAACATCAGATTCTCCCCAACCATCTATACCTGGAAACTGTGGGGTAGGTTTCACAGGATTTTGATTATTTAAGGCATAACAATGAGAGTTATTAATAATATCTAAATGCCCAGTATTAGCAGAAATAATTGTTGGGATACCACAGGCAAGACTTTCCATTGCAACAAGATTTGTACCGCCTTCGCAGCGATTTGTAAATACAGCCACATCAGCTTCTCGTAATATTTGTCCTACCATATAATTAGGAATCGGACCAACATCAATAACTGCATTGCTAGGAATGTCATTTTCTAGTAACCATTGAGTAATTTGTAAACGTTTATTTTGACTAATTTTCGGTAATCCTACAACATTTCCAGTTTGTTCAATTCCTACCATAAATTGAGGCCAGAAGTTATGCCAAGCTGTAATTAATAGTGCTTCTGGATAACGTTTTTGGAATATTTTAAAAGCTGCTATGACAATATCTTGACCTTTACGATATTCTAGTTTGCCTCCAGAAAAAATAACGAAGCGATCGCCAAAAATATTAGATTTAGGTGCGGGATGAAAAATTGTTTGGTCAATGCCTTGTAAAACTTTTTGTACGGGTTTGATACCATTACTTTCTAGAATTTTGGTATTCCAGGTAGATCCGGTAATAATCAAATCATAAGCTTTGGAGCGATTAATTTGTTCTGAGGTAAATTGAGTATTTTCTGAGAAAATAATTCCAATATTTTTGGTTCCTACAATATTATTACTTACAGAGAAATTACTACCTAAAGCTTGTAAGATAGGTAAGTTGAAGTTAATATTTTTGCCTTGGTGATTTTTGAGTTGATTTTGCAAATTTTTCTGAGCATCAAAAGCTGGATTTAGTAAAGCTTGATGTAGGGGATTTAACATTCCAGGTTGAATAGAAGGAGGTGTTAATAATAGGGGTTGATATTCTGGGTTTTTAAGTAGTTGGAGAGTAAGATTAATGCCATAAATACCCCAACCAGTTATCGGATTTAATGGCCAGCCAATAGCAATTATTTTCATTATTTCAAAAGTAGAAGTTTTAGTTTGTAGATTTTTTTGAGAAGTTATGAAGGTAGATAAAGTTGTGTTTTTATGATGTTTGCCAGATTTATTTTGTGCTAAAGCTTTTGTAATTGATTCTTCTGACAATTTAATACCCTTTTTTTCAGAAGTTTTATTGGTTGGAGAATTATTATCTAGCAAATTTTCCAAGTTTTCTTTAACTTGTTTAGATACACTATCCCAATCTCCTATTTTTGACTGTCTAAATAATCTCATTGTCGGATACCAAGGACTATATTTCCGGTCTGTTAACCAATGCCAGTCAGAATCAAAATTTAACATTACCCAAACAGGTTTTCCTAACGCTCCTGCTAAGTAAGCAATAACTGTATCTATTGTAATTACTAAATCTAATTGTTTTATTGCTGCTGCTGTATCAGTTAGATCATTAAAAGATGAACCATTATTATGAATTTTAGTTTGAGAGTTAAGCCATTCTAAATCTGTTTGAAAGACTTCTTTTTGTAAAATGTAAAAGTTGACTGTATCTATATTGATAATTTCTTGTAAATATTCAACTGGGCAAGAGCGTACTTGACTCGTTCCACTGATACTACTTGTTTTTGTTTGCCAACATATTCCAACTTTGAGATTTTTTTCTGGAGCAAATGGAATGGGAAAGTCGATTGATTTTGGAACAGATAAATAAGGAATTTCAGCAGGTATAGTTTCTGGGGTAGTTTGGAAAATTCGAGGTAGACTCATCAATGGAATTTGCAGGTCAAAATCTGGCAATTTTTCACCTATAACAAATAATTCGTCTATTTCTGAAACCGTGGTAAATAATAATTTTAATCCAGCTTTATTACATTCAACAATGACAAGTCCTCCTAATTTTTTAACTAGAGGAATATAGCGGATAAATTGAATAGAATCTCCTAAACCTTGTTCGGTATAAACTAATAAAGTTTTTCCTAAAAAATTTGACCCATCCCACAAAGATTGAGAGAAATTACGCTTAATAAAATGCTCATGTTTCCTGCGCCATTCATATTCGGAAAATCCGGCAATAAAATCTCCCTGTTTAAGCAAAACAGCAGCTAAACCAAAATGATAATTTACATGATTTTTATCTAATTTAATAGCTTGTTCATAATATTTTTGAGATTCCGCAAGTTTTCCTAAATTTAAAAAGATAGAGCCTAGGGAACGATATGCTTCAATATGATCTGGATTTACTTCAAGAACTTTTTGACGATATTCAATTACTAACTCAATTTGACCTTGTTTTTCTAAAATATTCCCTAAATTCCACCATGCTTCGGTATAACTGGGTTTGATTTTAATTGCCTGTTGATAATAGATACTTGCCTTTGATAAATCTCCCTTTTGTTCCCACGCAAAGCCTAAATTGAGATTTGTATATGAGTTGTGAGGATTAATTTATATGGACTTTTCATAGTTAATAATTGCTGACTCAATTCGACCTTTTTCTAAAAAAATTAGCCCTAAATTTGAGTAGTTACTACTATTACTTGGTTCCAGAGAAATAGCTTTTTGATAATGAGCGATAGCTTCTTCTAAACGACCTTCTTTTTTCAAAATATTCCCTAAGTTAGAGTAAGCTTGACTAGAGTTAGGGCGCAAAGTAATAACCTGATTCAAAAGCTGAATTGCCTTGTTATTTCGACCTGCTAAATTTTCTAGTACAGCTAATAAATAGAGTACCTGAAAATCTTGAGGTTTTTCTGCAAGTATGAGACGACATATTCTTTCTGCTTCTACTAAATTATTTTGTTGATAATATTGATATGCTTGGTCAAAATTTTCTGGTAAATCTGGTAAACTCTCCTGAGATTCCATAAATTCAATTAATGCCTGTTTTACCTGAATAAAAACACTATCCCAATCTCCAATTTTTGGCTGTCTAAATAATCGAGCTGTGGCATACCAAGGACTATCATTTCTATCTAACAACCATCGCCAGTCTGGCGCAAAAGGTAATAAAATCCACACAGGTTTACCTAATGTTCCTGCTAAATGTGCCACTGCCGTATCAACAGTAATAATTAAATCAAGTTGAGCAATAATTCCTGCTGTATCAGCAAAGTCATTTAACTGATTACTTAAATCTAATATAGGTAATGTTTCTAATAATTGAATATCTAATCCAGGCTCTTTTTGCAGACTATAAAAAGTTACTCCTGCTATGTCTAACAATGATTGAAAATATTTTAACTTACAAGAACGTTTACTCGCAGTTGGACTATCGGGGTTGGTCTTCCAAACAATACCAACTTTCAAAGAATTTCTCTCTGGAGATTCTAATTTTATCCAGTGAATATCAGGTATGTTTAAATTCTGAATTGGTGGAGGAATATTATCTAAAGTAGTACCAAAAATACGAGGCAATTCTAACAATGGAGCATGAACATCAAAACTGAGACAACTTAAATTTTCTGCTATACATAGCTCAATTCCAGGAATTTTTTCCAGCAATCTAATTAAAGGTTTCTGAGAAGCTAAAATTATTTGCCCTCCCTGTTTTTTTAACTAGAGGAAGATAACGAATAAATTGAATTGTGTCGCCATACCCTTGTTCGGCATGAAGTAGGATTATTTTACCTACTAAATTAGACCCATTCCAAAGTTTTTCTGGCTGTATTAAAGATAGATATTTGTCAGCTTGCCAACGCCAATGATATTCTTGAAAACCTGACTTTAAGTCTCCAGTTAGTAGTAAAATCAAGCTTAAATTAAGATGAGAAACAGGAAAATTTGGCTCTAGTTCAATAGCTTTTTGATAATGAGCGTTTGCCTCTTCTAAACTACCTTCATTTTTCAGAATATTTCCTAAACTTGAGTAGTTACTACTATCATTTGGTTCCAGAGAAATAGCTTTTTGGTAATGAGCGACTGCCTCTTCTAAACTACCTTCATTTTTCAGAATATTTCCTAAACTTGAGTAGTTACTACTATCATTTGGTTCCAGAGAAATAGCTTTTTGGTAATGAGCGACTGCCTCTTCTAGACGACCTTCATTTTTCAGGATATTTCCTAAACTTGAGTAGTTACTACTATCATTTGGTTCCAGAGAAATAGCTTTTTGGTAAGAGGCAATACTTGCAGTGAAATTTCCTTGTTCCTGAAAAATAAATCCTAAATTATGGTGTGCCTGAACATAATCTGGTTGCAGATTAATTGCTTGTTGATAATAAGTTCCTGCTTTTGAAAAGTCTCCTTTGTTTTGCCAAGCAACACCCAAGTTAAAATTTGTTTTGGGGTTACTATGATCAAGAAAAAGAGACTTTTCATAATTAGCTATTGCTGATTCTACTTGACTTTTTTGAAAGAAAATATTTCCTAAGTTGGAATAATTACTACTGTCATTCGGTTCCAGAGAAATAGCTTTTTGATAATGAGCGATCGCTTCTTCTAAACGTCCTTCATTTTTCAGAATATTTCCTAAGTTGGAATAATTACTACTATCATTAGGTTCCAGAGAAATAGCTTTTTGGTAATGAGTCATCGCCTCTTCTAAACGACCTTCATTTTTCAGAATATTTCCTAAGTTTGAGTAGTTACTACTATTACTTGGTTCCAGAGAAATAGCTTTTTGATAATGAGCGATCGCTTCTTCTAGACGTCCTTCATTTTTTAGAATATTTCCTAAGTTAGAGTAACCTTGACTAGAGTTAGGACACAAAGTAATAACTTGATTCAAAAGCTGAATTGCCTTGTCATTTCGACCTGCTAAATTTTCTAGTACAGCTAATAAATGGAGTACCTGAAAATCTTGAGGTTTTTCTGCAAGTATGAGACGACATATTCTTTCTGCTTCTACTAAATTATTTTGTTGATAATATTGATCTGCCAAATTAAATTTTTATCTTAACTTTTCCTGAGATTCTCTAAATTCAATTAATGCTTGTTTTACTTCAACAAATACACTATTCCAATCTCCTATTTTTGGCTGTCTAAATAATCTCATTGTCGGATACCAAGGACTATCTTCCCGGTCTGTTAACCAACGCCAGTCAGAATCAAAATTTAATATTACCCAAACTGGTTTTCCTAATGCTCCTGCTAAGTGAGCAATAACTGTATCTATTGTAATTACTAAATCTAATTGTTTTATTGCTACTGCTGTATCAGTTAGATCATTAAAAGATGTACCATTATTATGTATTTTAGTTTGAGAGTTAAGCCATTCTAAATCTGTCCGCCAATCAGAATCAAAATTTAACATTACCCAAACAGGTTTTCCTAATGCTCCTGCTAGGTGAGCAACAACTGTATCTATTGTAATTACTAAATCTAATTGTTTTATTGCTGCTGCTGTATCAGCTAAATCATTAAAAGATGAACCTAAATTATGTATCTGAGTTTGAGAGTTCAGCCATTCTAAATCTGCTACTGAGACTTCCTTTTGTAAAAGATAAAAATTAGTTTTACCTATACTGAGAATTTCCTGTAAATATTGAACTGGGCAAGAGCGTTTTTGACTGGTTTTAGTCTTACTGTTTGTTTGCCAACATATCCCGATTTTGAGATTTTTTTCTGGAGCAGGTGGAATCTGAAAATGGGTAGATTTAGGAATAGATAAATAAGGAATTTCAGCAGGTATAGTTTCCAGGGTAGTACCGCAAATTCTAGGTAAGCTCATTAATGGAATTTGTAAATCAAAATCTGGTAATTTTTCACCTTTAACAAATAAGTCATCTATCCCTGAGACAGTAGTAAATAATAATTTTAACCCTGCTTGATTACATTTAACAATTACACGCCCTCCTAATTTTTTCACTAAAGGAATATAGCGGATAAATTGAATAGAATCTCCTAATCCTTGCTCGGTATAAACCAACAAAGTTTTGCCATTAAAATTAGACCCATTCCACAGAGGTTGAGAAAAATTAGGAGAGATAAAATCTTTCTTTTTCCAGCGCCATTCATATTCAAGAAATCCCTGAATAAAATTTCCCTGTTTGAGCAAGATAATTGCCAGACCAAAGTGAACATTTGCATGATTTTTGTCTAATTTAAGAGCTTGTTCATAATATTGTTGAGATTCCAGCAGTCTTCCTAACTCTAAAAATATTTTACCTAGACCGTTATATGGTTCGGCATAATTTGGTTTAAGTTCAAGGGCTTTTTGATAATGTTTAATAGCTGTTTCAAGTTGCTGGTTATCCTTCAGCGCCAGACCCAAATTACTATGAATTTCGGGATTATTTGGATTTAGTTTTACAGCTTGAGTGAGGTAGAAAATTGCTTCTTTGGGTTGCCCCTCTAAACCAGCAATAACTCCTAATAAATGTAGCGATCGCGAATTTTCTGGTTCTGTTTCTAAGATTTTGTGGCAGATTTTTGTCGCTAATTTTAAATTTCCTTTTTGATAATTCTTAACTGCGGAGTTAAAAAGATTTTCTGGAGATTTTTGAAATTGAATTAATGCTTCTTTTACCTCAATAAGTACACTATTCCAATCTCCTATTTTTGGCTGCCTAAATAATCTCATTGTCGGATACCAAGGAATATCATTTCTATCTAACATCCACCGCCAGTCAGAATCAAAATTTAATATTACCCAAACAGGTTTACCTAATCCTCCTGCTAAGTGAGCAATAACTGTATCTATTGTAATTACTAAATCTAGTTGTTGGATAGCTGCTGCAGTATCAGCTAAATCATTAAAAGATGAACCTAAATTATCTATTTCAGTTTGAGAGTTCAACCATTCTAAATCTGCTGGCAATACTTCCTTTTGTAAAATATAAAAATTAGCTTTACCTATACTTAGAATTCCCTCTAAATATTGAACTGGGCAAGAACGTTTTTTACTGGTCTTAGTATTACTACTTGTTTGCCAACATATCCCTACTTTGAGATTTTTTTCTGGAGCAAGTGGGATGGGAAAATTGGTTAACTTTGGCGCAGATAAGTAAGGAATTTTAGCAGGTATAGTTTCTAAGGTAGTTCTCAAAATTCTAGGTAGACTCATCAATGGAATTTGCAGGTCAAAATCTGGTAATTTTTCACCTATAACAAATAATTCATCAATTCCTGAGATAGTGCTAAATAATAATTTTAACCCAGCTTGATTAAGTTCAACAATTACACGTCCTCCTAATTTTTTCACCAGAGAAATATAGCGGATAAATTGAATAGAATCTCCTAAACCTTGCTCAGTATAAACTAACAAAGTTTTGCCCTGAAAACTTGAGCCATCCCACAAAGGTTGAGAGAAATTACGAGTTCTAAAACCTTTCTTTTGCCAGCGCCATTCATATTCAGAAAATCCTTGAATAAAATTTCCCTGTTTAAGTAAAATAACTGCCAAACCAAAGTGAATATTTGCATGATTTTTGTCTAATTTAAGAGCTTGTTGATAATATTTTTGAGATTCCACCAGTCTTCCTAATTCTAAAAATATTTTACCTAGACCATTATATGGTTCGGCATAATTTGGTTTAAGTTCAAGGGCTTTTTGATAATGTTTAATGGCTGCTGCAAATTTTCCTAGCTCTAAAAATATGTTACCTAGACCGTTATATGGTTCGGCATAATTTGGTCTAAGTTCAATGGCTTTTTGATAATGTTGAATGGCTACTTTATATTGCTGGTTATCCTTCAGTGCCAGACCCAAATTACTATGAATTTCGGGATTATTTGGATTTAGTTGCACAGCTTTAGTGAGGTAGGAAACTGCTTCTTTTGGTTGCCCCTCTAAACCAGCAATAACTCCTAATAAATGTAGAGACCGTGAATTTTCTCCATCTCTTTCTAAGATTTTGTGGCAGATTTTTGTCGCTAATTTTAAATTTCCTTTTTGATAATTTTTCACTGCGGATTTAAAAAGATTTTCTGATGTCTGATTTTCCATAGGTTGAGCCTACTTACAAAATTTTTAATTCAAATTAACTAGAGTAGCGGAATTAAATTTTTCAATTTGTAGCTATGATTATAGTGGTTCTATTTTGGTTATGTAAAAAATAACGTTGAAAAACGCAACAGCTCTGAAAAATAATATACAACAGGAGTAAAAACTTCAGACTTTTTATCTATTTTTTGAGTTTTTACCGAATAATTAAGGTTTAAATCCTCTCCTTTAAATAAAGAGGAAAAAAGCGGTCGTTAGTGCAGCTTCCCGAAGGGTGAGATAGCTAGGTTTCCTAGCCATATCCAATCGACAAAGAGGAGAAAAAATTTCCTTTTAGTCAATCCTCTTCTTTTCAAGGAGAGGTCATTTCAGTTATCAGTTATCAGTTATCAGTACCTCTACCTGTTTGCGCAGCATAACCTAGGAAAGTCAGAGGCTTGAAATATTGAACTTGATTTTTTTTACCCCCTTGAAAGGGGAGGCTTCAGACCTTATTATTTCGTGAATATCTACAGGAAATTTCAGTTTTTTTCTTGCTTAATAACCTTCCTCCCTCTTCCTTATTCCCTCTTCCTTATTCCCTCTTCCTTTATTAGTTGAAAATACTCAGGTTTTTCACCCTTAATATCATGTCCGAAGGCAATTGTTTGTTTCATTAATTGATAATGGATAATTGATTATTATCTCTGGTTAAAACCGTTACAGAATTGAATATAAGGAAATATTATTTCTTCTCTTGGTCGATTGAATATAGCTCCGAGACCCACTATTATCAGAGCCGCTCCGCTTTATATGTTGCGGAGCAAAACACCATCCATCGACCGCTTTTTTACCCTTAAAAGGGTCAGCTTTAAACCAGAATTATTGAATTATTAATTATTCGGTAAACCCAAAGGTTAATATCTACAGGAAATTTAAGTTTTTTCTTGTTTAATAGCCTTTCTCCCTCTTCCCTCCTCCCTCTTTCCTCCTCCCTCTTCCCTCCTCCCTCTTCCTTCTTCCTTCTTACTTCTTACTTCTTACTTTAATTGATAACTAATTCCTGCATCTTTCATCCTTTTTAATGCTGCATAAATCCGCTCTTCTTCCACTGTTAACGCAATACGAAAAAACCCTTCTCCAGAAGCACCATATCCATTTCCAGGAGGCACGATAATGCCACATTTGTCTAACAATAAGTTAACAAATTCTTGAGATGTATAATTTTTGGGAACCGGAACCCATACATATAAACTTGCTAAATTCGGTTTAATCGGCCACCCTAAAGATTGTAAACCTTCGATTAAAATATCTCTTCGCTTTTGATAAACAACTACTAAACTTTGCAACTCTTCTTCAGTAGTAGAAAATGCAGCGATCGCCGCTTTTTGAATTGCTTTAAATACTCCAGAATCTACATTAGATTTAACTTGACTCAATCCCTTAATTCCCAAACTATTTCCTACTACAAAACCAATCCGCCATCCTGTCATATTATAAGACTTAGATAAACTATGAAATTCAATTGCTACATCTTTTGCACCAGGAATTTGTAATACACTAGGTGGTTTATAACCGTCATAAGCCATTTCAGAATAAGCATGGTCGTGACATAGTAATATGTCATAATGGCGACAAAAATTTACTAATTCCTCAAAAAAATCTAAAGTAGCTGTCGCACCAGTAGGATTATTAGGATAATTCACCCACAATAATTTTGCTTTTTGAGCCACTTCTTGAGGAATACTCTTTAAATTTGGTAACCAGTTTTCAGTCTGGAGGTGCATTGGATAGGGTTTACCCTCCGCAAAAATTGTTGAGGTGCGATAAACTGGATAACCAGGGTCAGGAATTATGGTATAATCTCCTGGGTTGACAAAAGCTAGGAAAGTATTGTGAATTGACTCTTTAGAACCTATTGAAGATATTACTTCTGTTTCTGGGTTTAAATCTTCAATGGCAAACCGACGTTTCATCCAATCTGCTGCTGCTTGTCTATACTCTTTTATACCTTTGTAGGGAGGATAATGATGATTGGTAGAGTCTTGAATTGACTCATGCATTGCCTGAATAATATGTTTTGGTGTTGGTTTATCTGGATCTCCTACACTTAAATTGATGATGTCAACTCCTCTTTCAACTAATTCATTCCGTTTACGATCAATTTCGGCAAAGAGATAAGGTGGTATTCGTTCTAACCTTTTGGCAAGCTGCATAGTAATTTTGATAGACTCCTGGACTAAATTAATGTACAACAGCAAAGTGTATATTATCAAATTAAAAAGGAGTCAGGAGTTTCTCAAAGTCAAAAGTAAAAATTGAAAAATTTCGGATTTTTTTCCTTGTAGCTTTAGTTAAAATTACGGTCTAACAAATTATCATTTACTAAAAGCTTTTAGCAATTCAGCATTCAGCATTTTCTCACTGGATGCTCCGCAAACAACTTATATTTCTTCTACTGAAACTAAGAACAATACAATTTAAAAGGAGTGTCTACCCAAGATGTTAGCTGAAAGCTATTTAATCGTGAATTATTCTAGTTCTTAATATCTTGATAATTTCACCAACACATCGACTGTGAATTAGGGGCTAATTAACTATTGTTGATTTACTAATATTTATTAACATAAGTTTATATATATTGATACAGCTATACCGATCTAGTTGTATAGATTATGCTAGAATCTAGCAAACAGAGTAGTTTGTGGTGCTTG
>NZ_JAAHHG010000360.1 GCF_010692555.1 Okeania sp. SIO3B5
TCAGGAGTCAGGAGTCAGGAGGAAAGAGGGAAGAAAGAAGAAGAACTGGAGTTGAAGGAGAAAGTTTTTTTATCACTAATTATCCGGACATGATATAACGCACCGTCGATCGTCTACTGCAACCCAACATCTACCTGTTTTCGTTGGGTTTCCTGGCGTCAACCCAACCTACTAGCTCGTCTAGCTTGAAAATGTGGAAAAATTTTAGAAAACATAGACTTCTCCCCCCTTTCCAAGGGGGGTTGGGGGGGATCATAGCGTTGGGTTTTACTCACAATTTTAGTTTAGACGAGCTACTACAAATTTACTCAAAACTCAAAAACTGCTGTAATATCAACTTAGCAATTAGCATAATTATTTTAGTCCCATCAGGAGTTAAATTATGTCCAAAATTAGAGAAGAAATGCCCGTATTAGTGCGCCATGAAGGAGATTGGAAAGGAACATATACAATATTAGATAATGAGGGAAATATTATCGATCGCCATAATTGCCATTTAACTTGTCAATTTCCAGATAATGGAGAATATCCCTATTTTCAAACTAATCGTTATGAGTGGGAAGATGGTAAAAAAGAAGAGTATAAATTTCCAGGAATATATCGAGATAAAAAGATTTGGTTTGATACAGAAAGGTTGGATGGTTATGCTTGGGAAGCAGATAATTCAACAATTATTTTGTGGATTACTTATAAAGGAATGCCAGATTTCTATATCTATGAAATGATTAATATTAGTCCCGATAATAATTATCGCGCTAGAACTTGGCATTGGTTTAATAATCATCAAATAGTTAAGCGGACAATAATTAAAGAAGAAAGAGTCATAAATTAGGAGTCAGGAGTCAGGAGTCAGGAGTCAGGAGGGAAGATGAGGAGATGGGGAGATGGGGAGATGGGGAGTGTGGGGAGTGTGGGAATAAATTAAAAAATATATATCTTCACACGTTAGCGAGCAGGACAACCAAATAGTTTAAATAATACACCGAAAATGCAAGCAGTTCGCAAGCATTGACGAAAATGGAGCAGCGTCGTTTGATGGGAAAAATTATTGTAGTTCCTTAAGAGTCATAAAATTAAAAATCTAACTAGGAGTTTTACCGATGAATTCTATTGACGTGACTAGACAAACCAATACAAAAACTAGAATTACTAATCTATATGAAACAGATTTTGTTCAATGGACAGAAGAACAAGCAAAAGCTTTGAGCGAACATAATGAAAAAGCACTTGACTGGGAGAATTTAAAGGAGGAGATCGATAACTTGGGAAAAGAGCAAATTAATGCAGTTCATAGCTTTTTAAAACAAATCATAATTCACAGGTTAAAGCTAGACTACACTAACGAGATCCAATCGCCCAGAAATTGGATTCATGAAATTGATGATTTTCAAGATGAAATTGAGAGAAGACTTACTAATACTCTATTCAATAAAATCAATATTCAACCTGAATATGAGCGAGCAAAGCGTAAATTTTTAAAAGTATATGATATTAGTTTACCCGATATTTGTCCTTATACTTTTGAAGATTTGATGAAAAGATTGCCAGAAAATTGATTATCGCGGTTCACATCACGACGATCAATTATTCTGCTTTTAAAGTTTCACTAAACCGATGAATATTCCAAAATAAAGATAATTCTAACCCACCATCAACATAAATATGTTGACCAGTAATAAATTGACTTTCTGGAGAACATAAAAACCCAACTAAAGGAGCAATATCTTCCGGTTGTCCCCATCTTCCCATAGGAGTTACTTGGGGAGGCATTTTATCAATATAAGGTACTTTGTCGAGATACCCATCCCATGCTTGAGTTTTGATATAACCAGGAGTAATAATATTAACAGTAATTCTCCGTGGAGCAACAGCGATCGCATAATGTTTGGCTAAAGTTTCCATTGCTGCTTTTGCTGGTGCGGCCATACCATAAACTTTTCCTGGGTTATGAACACCTGTTGCAGAAATAACAACGACTCTACCTTCACTATCAACCATATAAGTTAGAGCTTTTTCAATACAGCGAATAAAGGCTTTAGGATAAATTTCTTGAGCTGCTTCATACTGTTCAAAAGTAAAATTTCCTGGGAGTGTAGCGGTAATAGCATAACCAGCAACATGAACAAAAACTGTAAGTTGACTATTAAAATTTTCTTCGACTACCTTAAATAAAGCATCAACGGTTTCAGATTTTTTGATGTCTCCAGCTACAGTAATAACCTTAATATTTGATTTTTCTAACTCTTTTTTAACTGCAAAAGCAGCATCATGGTTAGAATGATATCCCAGGATCAGATTAAAACCATTTTCAGCTAATTTACGAGAAATAGCTAACCCTATTCCACGAGTTCCTCCAGTGATTAAAGCAACTTTCATAAGTATTAATATAGTTAATTTTATAACCGAATTAGGTATTATATCATGTCCGGATAATTAGTTATAAAAAAACTTTCTTCCTCTTCTTTCTTCTTTCTTCCTGACTCAGTCGTTCCCCTCCCCTCCTGGGAGCAGGGCTATTTCAAAGTATTGTAGATTAAAGATTTAGGGAGAACGATAGATGAGGGGATAGTGGAATGGTGAAATTTGCCAAAATTTGCCGATTTTTCAGACAATAAGCGTCTTTAAGCTCTGAGAGAATATTTGGTTCAACGCTGCTTAAAAGCCTCCATCCCCGTGTCTGGTGTGTCACCGCGTCCCCGTGTCCATCGAGAATGAAACAGCCCTGCCCTCCTGGGAGGGGTTAGGGGTGGGTTGACTCCTGAGGACTCCGTAGTTATTTATTTATAACTGTTCAACCGGACATGATATTACTTGCAATTTTAGACGGGAATAGATTAGATTATAGTATCATTCAAAAAATTCAGAGGAGATTGCTGATGACATCATCATTACCAGCAAAACAGTCAGAGGAATTTGTCCCTTTTTCTGCTCGTTTAATGGCAGCAATGAGAGCCAAAGAAAGCAAAAGATTAGACAGCTTGTTTAACGATCCTTTTGCTGGTGAGTTAGCAGGAGAAGAAGCATTGACTTTTTTAGAGCAAAATTTCAAAGCACAAGATCAGGCTTATGTAATACTCCGAACCCATTTTTTCGATAATTTTCTTCTCTCAACCTCTACAGAGGTAGATCAAGTAGTTATTCTAGCTGCAGGTATGGACACACGAGCTTATCGTCTTCCTTGGTCATCTGCAATTAAAATCTACGAACTAGATCGACTACAGGTTCTCGAAATCAAGAAAACTATTCTCCAAGAAGTTGTTCCTAAATGTCAACACTATCATATTGGGGCAGATTTGACTCAACCTTGGACACATCTATTGTTAGCACAAGGTTATCAGTCTAAGTTACCTTCAGTTTGGTTATTAGAAGGACTTTTAGTTTACTTAGACGAATCAGAGGTACACCAATTACTCAAAATAATTTCTGAGTTAGCCACTACTGGTAGTTACTTAGGTTTAGATTTAAACAATGTTAAAGGTGTTGAAAATGTAGATGAGCCGTACAAAAGTTATTTTCGTTTTGGGTGCGACGATCCAGAAGAACTATTAGCTGAATATGGCTGGGAAGCAGAAGCTATTGAAGTTGTAGATAAGAGAGTACATTTTGACCTTGAACGCTTTAGCAATCTATTTCCCTCTCCTGATATTCCTAATTTAAGTAGAGGATTTTTTGTCAGAGCTAAAAAAAAATAGGTCAGAAAATTAATTCTCTAATTATCTAAAAAATCCACAACTACTTTAGCAATTTCGTTAGGCATTTGATTCATCATATAAACAGTACCACCTTCAACATCAACTATCTTAGCATTTGTAATTGTTTCAGCCATGAATTTTCTATTTTTTGCTTTGGCAATTCCTAATTTTTCTAATTGTTTTATGTCTTCAGTTCCAGATAATATCAAAGTTTTACAATTGATTAATCTAAATCTTTGTAAGCTTTTTTCTGCATAATTCATTATTGCAAAAGGAGCATAGGGAGGATAACCATGACATTTAAACTCATCTAATAAACAACGATGATTTAATTCTAAATCTACATAACTTAAACGAGCAGGCCATCTTTTTGTTAGGTGAGAACCATCTTCTTTAATTTCGTAAGCTTCAAAAAACTTATTATAAAGTGTTTGTCTTTCTTCTTCCTCAAAATAATCAATACAAGATAATACAAGTTTGTTAACTCTTTCTGGATATGCTGCTGCTACTTCTGCTGCCACAAAAGCACCTGTATGATGCCCAAGAATATTTGCTTTTTTGATTCCTAATTTATCAAGAAGTAAAGTAACTGTTTTAGCATAGTCTTCAATGTAATACATTCTGGGAGGTTTATCGGATTCACCAAAACCTAAAAAATCCATAGCAATAACTAAATTTTTTTCTTTAATAAATATTGGAATTAATTCTCGATATTCATTACTACTTATTGGATTTTGATGCAGCAAAATTAGTGGTTCACCTTCACCACCAATTCGATAATGTATTTGCCCATCTTCTGTGTCTAGAAATGCTCTCTTTATTTTCATAATATTTAATTGCTCCTCAATATAACTCATAAGTGAAACTCCTAATAAGTTGCTTTTTCCTTTAACTATCTGTCAACTAAAAATTCAAGGGAACAGTCCTCTAGTATATTGGAATAAGCATTTAGTACGTTTTAATTGGTGTTTTAATCCCTCATTATACACCTTGAAAAGCTGATAGCTGACTGCTGACTGCTGATTGCTACTTTAATTATTATCTAAAAAATCAACAACAACTGTCGATATTTCTTCAGCTCTTTGATTAATCATCCACAAGTTTCCTCCTTCAATTTCAACCATTTTACTATGGGGAATTGCTTCTGATAACCAACCTTGATTTTCTACTTTTGCTAAACCATATTTTTCTAAAGGTTCTACAGCTTTAGTGCCGTTACAAACTAAGGTCGGACATTGAATAAGTTTAAACCTTTCTTGGGCAGAAACACAATATTTACCTACTGCTACCCCAGGATAAATACTCCCTCCAAAAACTTTTAAATCATCAATAACACAACGATGATTTAATTCTCCATTTCCTACATAATCAACTCTTGCTAACCATCTTTCCATGAGGTGGGAACCATTTTCTTTGAGCGTAAATCCTTTACCGTATATTTGGCAAATTTTTTCAGCTTCTTCTGCATCAAAACCATGTACATTACAAAGGATTAATTTATTCAGGCGATCGCTATAAGATACGGCAACTTCTCCAGCAATATAACCCCCTGTTAAACTTCCTAAAATACTACATTTTTTAATTCCTAATTCATCTAATAGTAAAATAACAGTTTTAGCATAGTCTGAAACAGAATATTCTCTTGGGGGTTTATCCGAATTTCCTAACCCCATTAAATCCATCGCAATAACACAATATTTTGGGGCTAAAATTGCCATTAATTCTTTAAATTCGTCGCTACTTCGAGGAGTCATGTGAAGTAAAACTAGAGGTTCTCCTTCTCCTCCTATTTGGTAAAATATTTGTCCATCTTCTGTGTCTAAAAAGGCTTTTTTAATTGTTTTTTTCATATCTTTTTTCCCTTAAATTACGTTTTACTGCGTAAGTCCTAATTATATAGCGTGTAAGCATTCAGCGGTCAGCCATCAGCTATCAGCTGTTGCTTTTAATTTAGGATATTAGAATGGGAGCAAGATGCTCCCACTGCCTATACCATTACAATGTACAACTACCACATTTTTTAATTTTTTCCCATACTTCCCATCTCCCCACACTCCCCATCTCCCCTGTTCCCTATTCCCTATTCCCTATTCCCTATTCCCTATTCCCTATTCCCTACTCCCTACTCCCTACTCCCTACTCCCTACTCCCTATTTTAAGACATAAACTTATAATCTTGCGCAGAACTCACTCGCCAAGTTTCATCACCCATAACTTCCAAAACTTTGTGGTGATATTGTAACAAAGTTGGCCTATGTCCGACACTAACATAAGTAGTCGATAAACTTTGCAAATGTTGGTAAAGACTTTGTTCGTTTTGCACATCCAGAGCACTCGTTGCTTCATCTAAAATTGCATAACGAGGTTGAGTCAACAACAAACGAGCAAAAGCTACCCGCTGTTGTTCTCCCATTGACAACACCCTGTCCCAATCTTCAACAGTATCCAAACCACCAAATATTTCTGCTAATTTTGGCAAATTAACTTGATTAAGCACTCGATAAATTATTTCATCAGAAATATTTAAGTCAGTGCGTGGATATAGCAGTTGATCTCGTAGGGAACCTAAAATCATATAAGGATGTTGTGGTAAAAAAAGAATCTCTTCTAATTTCGGTCGGTAAATTGTCCCAGTTCCGGAATTCCACAAACCAGCGATCGCTCGCAAAATAGAACTCTTTCCGCTACCACTAACCCCCACAATTAAAAGTCCTTCTCCCGGTTGTAATTCTATAGATACATTTTTAACTAAAGTTCTTTGATAGTTAGGAGTTTGCAAAGTAAGATGCTGTAAGCTTAAACGTGACTCTTCAACAGTATCAATTGTTGTACTACCCTCCACTGGTAATGCTTTTGGTTCTTCTAAAACTTTCACAAAACTCTCTAAACGTTCAATACCTGCGATAAAACTGGTGAGAAATTCAAACATCCTAACTATGATATTCAAGGACCTAAAAACCCTTCCAAAAGCTCCATTAGCTTCTTGTATTGCTCCCACTTCCAACCCTGGTTCCTCTGCCAAAATTCTCGGGCCAATAACTAAAGCTGGTAACATCCAGGTAATATAATTATATACGTTTTGAAAAATATCTAAGTTTCTCTCCCAAGTAATTACTTTATTATAAATACTTAAAGCCGGAGCAAATATCTGCTTAATGTAGGTAAATTCTCTATTACCTCCATTATAAAAAGCAATTGATTCAGCATTCTCCCGAATTCTCACTAAACCAAATCGAAAATTTGCCTCTCGTTTCAGTTGTTCTTTTTTAATTGGAATCAAAATTTTACCAAAACCTATAGTTGTAATTAGCATACCTCCTACAGAATATATGACTAAAATCAGAACCAATAATTTTGATTTTTCCCAAAGTAGAATTCCAAATGCAAACAAGTTAAAAATTGCTAAGATAAGCTGCCGAAATAGCCTCACAGAACGATGACAAAATGATGCAATATCTTCTGCAATTCGCTGATCGGGGTTATCAATTTCTCGATAGAGGGTGTTGATTTTATAGAAACAATCATTTTGGAAATACTTATCTAAATAAAATTTGGTTAACCACTCTCGGGAATACAGACGAATTTTATCTTCCACATACTGCCAAGTAGCAACATTAACAGCTAACACAATAGAAGCACCAATATAGAAAAATGCAGATTTCCAGAATCTCTCAGAGTCCGTATCAACTAAAGCAGAAATTAATTCTCCTTGTTGTTTAAGTTGATTAACTCCTATAGTTGAATCTAAACTGAGAAGACAAAGCAGCAATATAAATAAACCAATTGCTCGCCATCTTTCTGGAGATTCCCACCAATATAGTTTACCAATTGCCCAAAACCTCTGGAAAATACTGAAATTAAGTTTTAGATTTTTCATTTTGTCTATTTACAAGGTAGGAGATTGATATTATAGCAATTCCCAAAAAGCGTGAAGTACAAAATTCCTTGGTTTTAGGGAGTAGGAACTAGGGAGTAGGGAGTAGTAATTCTGGTTCCGTAGGAATCGATAAATCAGAAAAAAAACTGTACCTCATTAGCTTGGGAAACGCTATAAGTACGGATAATTAATTAGGGTTTGCGCTCAAAAGTCTTATGGGTGAGGGTAGGAGACAGGAGACAGGAGACAGGAGACAGGAGAAATGGGAATTTAGATGAGGTAGGAGTAAGAATTGTAAGAATAATTTTTCTGCCATAATCATCCCAAAATACTAGCTTTTTGAGCTTTTTAGACCGAAAAGCTTGCACTTTTTTCGACCAAAATAAGGCTGAAACCAATATCAGTCAATACTTTGAGATTTAATCAGCAAGCCCTAATTATAATAATGTAGCTTGGTAAGTGAGGAGGAATCATAAATTGAAGCTATATCTGATGTTTCATGTCGGATGGTGTGGAGAAAGACGAGTTTTTGGATGTGTGATTTATATTGAGATTAGAGCGAGGAAAATTTGGATTCAACGAGATGGAACAGAAATCGGGATAGCTAAGGAGTTAATTGAAGCTGGAGTGCCTAAGTATGATATTGTCTTAGGATACAGTTCGCCTTATATGCGTAAGTTTACAAATTTAGGTAGAGAAGTCTATAAATATTGAGCGATCGCTCCTCATATTAGCTTGAATAGGACTTACGCATGAACGCTATTGGTAGGGTGTGTTAGGGCTAGCGTAACTGAACAAGACTCTATGTATAGAGTCTTTGCCTAAGTTCTGTTGAAGTTCAATTTCGCAATAGAGCAATAAAACCTGCCTGTTCAAAATGCTTATCATAAGCAAGTGCCTCTAAAATATTGTAATATTCCATTATTTGAAAAGAAACACAATCTGTCAGACTCCATTGTTTATCTACTCTTTGTTTATACAAAAATAATCCTTCCTGAAATTGACTACTTGTTTGCTTAACTACCGTAACATTAGGGTGTTTATAAATATTTTCAATCAATTCTATGACAGCTTGACGAAAAAAATTACCTCTTTTGGAAAAATCATTTAATACTTCTGTTAATACCATCTCACTTGTAAAAATATGAACAGGGGTAATTGCTTCTGATACTTCTTGTACTTTTTGATGTAACTCGTCGCGAGGATTAAGTAAAGCCACCCAATAACCCGTATCTGCAAAAACTTTTCTCAATCTTCCTCTCCTAATGTTTGATACAAATCAAAATTTTTCGATAGGTCTTGTGGTACTTTTTCCCATTCCTCTTGAGGGATTTTAGCACCTATTTCTACAGCTATTTTCCAGATAGGATTGATATCTGTTTCATTACTACCGATATTTGCAGATTCGCTAGTTGTGAAATTAGAGTTTTTTTCCTGAGTTATTTGTCTTACTTGCCAAACAATTTTTTCTAATAACCATAGTTTCTCATCTAATGATAAGTTATGGATAGATTTTTCTAATTCTAATAATTTTGGTGATCTCATAATTAATAAAATTTGTTGAGGATTATCTGACTAAAATTATAACATAAATAATTGTAATATTAGTTCTGAAATCTGGTTAAGTATTGGTTATCTAAAAGTTCCAGAAAATATTTATGAAGAGCGAGTTTAGGTAGAGAGGTTTAAATGTTGGGCGATCGCCTGTTAAATTAACTTACTATACTATAATCATTGTCAATTTATTCAACGCTGGAGAATTATGTTAATCGAAAAAATAATACAAGAACTGCAAGATATCCCAGAGGAGAAACTGTCAGAAATTTATGAGTTGATTCACGACTTCCGTGTACGGTTAAACCCAGAAAACCCTCAACCTCGGACTCCCGGACTCCTCACTGGAAAACTGGGGGACGCATTCTTTGAACCGCTACCTGAAGAGGAACTCCAAGAATGGGAATGATATCATGTCCGGTTGAATAATTAGACTTTGGTGGAAGGAAGGCAGGAGGCAGAAGGTTTTCTCCCATTTTTACCTTAATTTTATACACAAACGGTGCTACCGGACATGATATGAGCTACCTGCTTAATTCTATCTTGAATCATCCCCAGTATTGATTACCAACTTCTGAAAAAGGGTAACGGAAATAATTGTAGTTGTAGGTAAAAGTGCCTGCATTTCTTCAAAGTCGTAGTCACCTGTAATTAAAAAATTAGCTTTACTGACAACTGCACAAGCTAAAAATTTTTCATCTTTACAATCTCTGGGAAAATTTACTTCGACTGCCACCTCAACTTTTGTAGTTGCTTCCTCAATAATATTTAACCATTTTTGCTTAACAATATCGGTTAATTTTTTTTGGAATTTTGGACGATTTAATACCTGTCGATATTCATTTAAAATATCTTCTGATACAATCCACTCCCAATCATCTTTTGCAATAACAAAATTAACAGCATCTTCAGGTTTTCCATCAGCAATTACGGCATAAACTAAAACATTTGTATCAATAATAATTTTTATTCACCCCTTCTAACTGCATCAATTTCTACTGCAATCTCAGCTTCAGATAGAGGATTATCTGCGTATAATACCAATTTGAAAAAAGAATGTTACAGATAATAAGCAGTATTAAAATAATTTGTAGGAAATATTTATTGGAGGAAAAAGATAAATTACTATATAATAAATGGCATAAAACCCATTTCCATACGACTCCTGACTCCTG
>NZ_JAAHHG010000361.1 GCF_010692555.1 Okeania sp. SIO3B5
TGTCAGGAGTCAGGATGGAAGAAAGAAGAAGAACTGGAGTTGAAGGAGAAAGTTTTTTATTACGCTCTTATCCGGACATGATATTATATCATGTCCGGTTGAATAGTGATAATACAGTTTTTAGGTGGTAGGTAGTAGGTGTTATACCAATTCAAAAAAAAAATGTTACAGATAATAAGCAGTATTAAAATAATTTGTAGGAAATATTTATTGGAGGAAAAAGATAAATTACTATATGATAAATGGCATAAAACCCATTTATTATGACTCCTGACTCCTGTCTCCTGACTCCTAAACAGTAACCTAAGTATTTGTAGCAAAGATTTATCAAACTGGTATTAGGTGGTAGGTGTAAATTCAAGAGGGAAGACTTGATAGGAGTGGAAATTTGGGATATTTCTTCAACATTGAGAAGAAAACATTTTTATTATACTTAATTATCCGGACATGATATAAAGGGTGGAAAATTCTCCCCTGCTCCCTGCTCCCCTGCTCCCCTGAAGTCTTAACCAAGAATGAAACAGCCCTGCCCTTCCTGGGAGGGGCGAGGGGTGGGTTGTCTCCTGATATCATGTCCGGTAGCATCGGAGCGTGTATAAAATTAAGGTGACACTCTTGAGAAAACCTTCTGCCTCCTGCCTCCAGCTCCCGCTGCCTTCCTTCCCTCCCCTCCTGGGAGGGGATAGGGGTGGGTTGTCTCCTGACTCCTAGCTAAAAAAACTTGATATTTATGAAGATACGGTTAGGCTATACTACCGATGATAGCATTGAGTATTGCTAATTCAAGTATTTTCTTTCTATCTCATCTGCTGGAAGTGGTTTGGAGAAAAAATAGCCCTGTCCAAAGTCACACTTGAGATTTTGGAGCCATAAAAGCTGTTGTTGTGTTTCAATACCCTCTGCAATAATTGATAATCCTAATTCTTGAGCAAGGGCTACAATTGTGTTCACAATCGGATAACGATTGTCTTCTGAGGTAAATTCGTTGATGAAGGAACGATCAATTTTGAGATTATTGACTGAAAAGCAGTTTAAATATTTCAAAGATGAATAGCCTGTACCAAAGTCGTCAATACTCACTTGAATCTGTCGAGCTTGTAACTCTTTCATCAGGGCAATAGCATTCTCAACACTAGCCATGATGGCACTTTCAGTAATTTCAAGCTTCAGACAGGCTGGATTAACCTTGGTTTCAGTCAACACTTGCTCAATGTCATCTAACAAGTTTGGTGAGTTAAATTGCCGGGGTGAGACATTAATACTCATAGTTAGCTCTGGCCATCCCTGCTGATGCCAAGTTTGCAGCTGCTGACAAGCTTTTTGAAAAATTAAAATTCCCACAGGCTCAATCAAACCGGAGGTTTCCATGGAAGGGATAAATACCCCTGGAGGGATAATACCTTTATCAGGATGTTGCCAACGAACTAACGCTTCAAAGCCGACTGTCTTTAAAGTTTCAAGGTGAATAATGGGCTGATAAAATGCAGTAAACTCCTGATTATTCAATGCTCTTTGAAGATCTGCTTCTAGGATCAAGCGATCGTGAAGTCGAGTATGCATCTCCGGGGAGAATATTTGAACACTTTCCTTACCTCTAAGCTTGGCTTGATACATTGCCGTATCGGCAGCCTGGAGAAGTTGCGTCGCTGTTTGACAGGTTTCCTGACTAAAGGCAATCCCCATACTAGCAGTCATGTAAATTTCACACCCTCCCACCAGAAAAGGTTTATGAAAACTGTTCCTAATCCTTTGAACTACCAAATCAATTCCAGCGGTATTAGCCTCATGAATGGGATCGACTACCCAGCAAAAAGCATCTTCACCAAGACGTGCAAGAATATCCCTAGGGCGAGTCAGTTCCAATAATCGTTTGGCGATCGCAACCAGTAGTTTATCTCCAAATAAGTGGCCAAACGAACCATTCACTAAATGGAACCGATCGCAGTCTAGAATAATAACAGCTAAGGTTGAGTCTTCCCTAGTCAAACGTTCAGCTAATAGCTCTAGGAGCTTGGTTCGACTTGGCAGTTTTGTTAGGCTATCTTGAGCAATCATAGTTTGTAACTGCTCTGTTCGTTCCTGTATAGTTGCTTCCAGGTAGGCATTGAAGGTAGATAATTGCTGATGTTGTTGGCGAATACGCAACATTGAACCCACGCGAGCTTTGAGTTCAAAACGGTTGACGGGCTTACTAATGAAATCATCTGCTCCAGCTTCTAAACATCGAGATAGAAACAGCTTGGCGCTCAGGGCAGTAACCATAATGATCGGAATAGATTGCCACTTAGGCATTGCTTTTAACTTCTGACAGACTACTATGCCATCCATCCCAGGCATCGCAACATCTAGGAGAATAAGATCGGGTTGAATAGAGTCAAGAGAATCAATTGCTGCCTCTCCACTCTTTGCATAATGTAATTCATAATTGTAGGTTGCGAGCAGGGCTTCAATCACATCGAAGTTATTTGGCTCGTCATCCACGATCAGAATTATTGGTGCTTTCATACTTTGACTGCCTCATTGAGCTAACAACATTTAATATCTTAACTTTATTCAGAATCCAGAATTCAGAATCCAGAATTCAGAATCCAGAATTCAGAATCCAGAATCCAGAATCCAGAATTCAGAATCCAGAATCCAGAATTCAGAATCCAGAATCCAGAATTCAGAATCCAGAATCCAGAAGAAAATAATAACGGCGTTGCTGATTTTGGGTATGATTTGATAATTTTATATTTTTGATTTTGTATTTTGGATGGTTTGAACTACTTGTTAATATTAACTGTTCCCTGTTCCCAGTTAAGTGTTCCCTATTCCCTATAAACCTAATTTCATACCTTAATTCAGCAATGCCATAATAACGTATAAATTGAGTATTTATGCGTAATATTTTCCCAAAAATTTGACTCTTAAGAAAGGTTAATGAAGATAATTTATACAGTATAGATATCTAGTAAATACGGGATTTTTATACTAATTTTAATGTTACAAATTGACTTGCGTGATGTGGGTTACAATGAATTTAATAATACAGAATTTATACCAATTTTAATGGGTGCATCTCAATGCGTGAATAAAGCCAAAAATTTATTGCTTTTAGGGAACAGGGAACAGGGAACAGGGAACAGGGAACAGGGAACAGGGAATATATAGGAAAAAAGTATTTTTGCAAATATGAGATGCACCCATTTTAATGCATTAATGCTATAGTTTTAATGGAATTTCAGTTATTAAGTAATAATAATGATTCAGTAATGAATGTAGAGGATTATCGGCATTAATCCAAAATATATTATGTCTTTAAACCCTACTCCCTACTCCCTACTCCCAAGGAAATGTAGCAAAACTTTTGATAAATGATATTAGACATTCTGAATTAATATCTGGGGTTGTCGCTATAGGTAATGGCGATCGCTAAAGGTTATTTATTGAGGATTTACGGAAAAACACTACATATATAGCAATCCTATTTGAGTTGTCTACAAAATTTAAGTTGCTTTTAGGGAACACTTAACTGGGAACAGTGAACAGGTAGGAATTTCAATTTTTTTATTTACTTTTTGATTTGTCACAACATTATTACCGAATTATTAATAACTAATAATTAATAATTAAACAATTCGCGCCTTGAAGCCTCCCCTTTTAAGGGGAAAAAAGCGGTTGAGGGATGGCGATCTTCGGAGCGGCTCTGTCAAGAGCGGGTCCCCTCGCCATATCCAATCAACCAAGAGAAGAAATAATATTTCCTTATTTTCAATTCCGTAGCGGTTTTAACCAGAGGTAATTATCAATTATCCATTATCCATTATCAATTAATGAAAGTAAGTTTTGTAGGAAAAAGTTTATCGGTAGATTCATAGTTTATCAAAATCAATTTATGATAATTTGATCTATCTATTAGACGAAAAATTGTATACAATTACTATGTCTTTAGTTCCGAAAAGAGTGGATATATGAATTTTCAATTTGTCACAAAATGGGCGACTATTAGTTGCTTTAGTTTAGTTGTAATTTCTGGTCTAGTTCAAAATAGTCAAGCTCAACAAAGTAGAGGAAAGGCTAGTTTTTTCTGTGGTACTGATGGGGGTAAACCAGCTACTATTGCCCGAATCCCACAACCCAATGGCAGTTCAGTTTTGAAAACTTTAATTATCTGGGAAACTAATGCTTTTAAAGGGTATCCACCAGAAAAACGTTGTCCTCTTGTTTCTCAGAAATTTGAGGATAATCAAAATACAGGTGATTTGAAATATATTGTTTCTGGTAAGGCAAATACTTGGCCGGTATTATGTGCTTCTAAGGATAGCAAAAATTATATTGTAAATTGTCCTGATGCTAATGTTTTGATGACTCTTTTGCCAGGGGATGACTCTCAAGAAATGATTAGAAAGCTGGGAGAGGCAAGTTATAAAAATTCAAGTACAGTGCTGAAACATAGAGCGCGTCAGGTATTCGTAAACAATGGAAATTTACAGGCAATTAATGTCTCTAAATGGATAAAAAATTCTCCCAGTACTGAATAAAATAATTAGTGTATTTGGGGGTGCAAATGATTAGCAAAATTTGTAGTGCGTTACGCTTCGCTAACGCACCGAAGACATGAAATTTTCCTGTATAAGCGTAACGTACCGAAATGAGGAAATTATAAAATGGCAATAGACTATAGTCAAATTATCCAAACTCTGATTAAAAAACAAGCTTTTTTGCACAAGAGAGGTAGCCTCTTCATCCGCCCAGAAATAAATTTCTTGTTTTACAGCAAAAGTCATCTAAAGATGACTAAATTTTTCAACCCCAAAATAACATTATAGTCATCTTTCAGATGACTTCAGCTATGAGCCAAGGATTTCAATCCTTGGCTTGGCGGTTAAGGTTATTTGTAGCAAAATTTGTAGGGTGCGTTACGCTTCGCTAACGCACCGAAGACATGGAATTTTCCTGTATAAGCATAACGCACCGAAATTAGGAAATTATAAAATGGCAATAGACTATAGTCAAATTATCCAAACTCTGATTAAAAAACAAGAGGTAGCCTCTTCATCCGCCCAGAAATAAATTTCTTGGCTTACAGCAAAAGTCATCTAAAGATGACTAAATTTTTCAACCCCAAAATAACATTATAGTCATCTTTCAGATAACTTCAGCTATGAGCCAAGGATTGAAATTCTTGGCGGTTAATGGCGGTTAATGGCGGTTAATGGTAATTTTATCAACCCAAAAACAATCACAATGAAAAACATCATCAAACTAACAATAATACTAACAACATTCACCTTGGTTAGTTGCGGTAAAAAAGCCGTTCAAAACCAACAATTATCACCACCAGAACAATCAACTTTAACTGCCACAAAATCGGGTACTCCTAAAAATATTATTGCTTTAAATAGATTAGCAGAACAAATCGTGGTTGAAATTGTCAGTGAGAATTTTTTGATCGGAGATAAATATATTACTGAAGCTTCAGGAGTCATTATTGGGAAAAAAAATTCGACTTATTATGTGCTAACTGCTAATCATATTTTTGATAGTGATGATGGACTTTTCGTAGTTACTCGCAGTGAAAAACCAGGGAAAAGAGGAGAAGAATTGCCTTTAAAATTTATCAAGCGTTACCCAAATGAAGATTTGGCTGTGGTGGCGTTTGCTAGTCTGACTGATTATGAGGTGGCGGTGGTGGGGGAAGCGAGTCTGCTGGATGATGAGGATGGAGTTTATGTGGGAGGGTGGCCTGGAGCTGACGATAGGGAGGGTTTTCAGTTTACTCCCGCTCAGGTAACTAACCCACGAGCCGGAAATAATTTGAATTATCAACCTACTGTACCTGGTGAGGATGTATCTGAAGGTATGAGCGGGGGTGCGGTTTTGAATGAGGCGGGGCAGTTGGTGGGTATTCATGTGGGGTTGGTGGAAGAAGGTGGAGATGGAGATGGGGTTTTGATTTCGACTTTTTTGCGGATGGTGTCGGAGGAGGTTGAGGAAGTTTTGGTGAGGGGAACTCCCTTTGCTTCAAAGTCTCAGGAAAGAGAAAATGAGATTCCCAAAAATTATGGTAATGCGACTTCATTTCCAACTAAGAAGGCTGTACTAACTCGCCATTCTATTTCCACCGCTACTAATATTTCTGAAGTCTCCACTTTTAATAAGACATCACTTCATACCGACAATGTTTGGTCTGTAGCCATAAGTCCAGACGGGCAGACTATTGTTACTGGTAGTGGTGACAATACTATCAAAGTGTGGGATATGGTAACAGGGAATCTGAAAGCTACCCTTATTGGTCATCACTCTGGGGTTGGTTCTGTAGCCATAAGCCCAGATGGAAAAACTATTGTTAGTGGTAGTAGTGACTGGACTATTAAAGTGTGGGATTTAGCAACAGGGAATCTCAAAGCTACCCTTACTGGTCATGGCTCTGGGGTTTTTTCTGTAGCCATAAGCCCAGATGGACAGACTATTGTTAGTAGTAGTAGAGACGAAACTATCAAAGTTTGGGATTTAGCAACAGGGAGTCTGAAAACTACCCTGACTGGTCATCGCTGGTCTGTTATGTCTGTAGCCATAAGCCCAGACGGACAGACTATTGTTAGTGGTGGTTGGGACGGAACTATCAAAGTGTGGGATATGGTAACAGGGAATCTGAAAACCACCCTTACTCATCTTGGCAGCTATGTTTATTCTGTAGCCATAAGCCCAGACGGACAGACTATTGTTAGTGGTAATAGTGATAGTGAATATGACGACAGTACTATCAAAGTGTGGGATATGGCAACAGGGGAACTGAAAGCTACTCTTTCTGGTCATAGCTCTGGGGTTGGTTCTGTGGCCATAAGCTCAGATGAGCAGACTATTGTCAGTGGTAGTTATGACAGCACTATCAAAGTGTGGGATATGGCAACAGGGAATCTCAAAGCTACCCTTTCTGGCCATAGCGACGATGTTTATTCTGTAGCCATAAGCCCGGATGGGCAAGCTATTGTTAGTGGTAGCATTGACAATACTATCAAAGTGTGGGATTTAGCAACAGGGAATCTCAAAGCTACCTTTACTATTGTTAATAAGAAATGGGTTGAGTCTATAGCTATAACCCCAGATAGGCAGACTATTGTTAGTGGTAGCAGTGACAATACTATCAAAGTGTGGGATATGGCAACAGGGAATCTCAAAGCTACCCTTTCTGGCCATAGCGACGATGTTAACTCTTTCGCCATAAGCCCAGACGGGCAGACTATTGTTAGTGGTAGTGATGACAAAACTATCAAAGTTTGGGATTTAGCAACAGGGAATCTGAAAGCTAGCCTTATTGGTCATCACTACAATGTTAAATCTGTAGCTATAACCCCAGACGGGCAGACTATTGTTAGTGGTAGTGATGACAAAACTATCAAAGTTTGGGATTTAGCAACGGGCAATCTGAAAGCTATCCTTACTGGTCATCGCTACTCGGTTATGTCTGTAGCCATAAGCCCAGACGGGCAGACTATTGTTAGTGGTAGTTGGGACAATATCAAAGTTTGGGATTTAGCAACAGGAAAAATAAAATCTACCCTTTCTGGTCATGGTTCTAGGTCTGTAGTCATAAGCCCAGACGGGAAGACTATTGTTAGTCGTAGTTTGTACGAGATAAAAATGTGGGATATGGCAACAGGGAACCTGAAAGCTACTCTTTCTGATCATAACGACGATGTTAACTCTTTCGCCATAAGCCCAGACGGGCAGACTATTGTTAGTGGTAGTGATGACTGGAGCCTCAAAATGTGGGATATAGCAACAGGGAATCTGAAAGCTACTCTTACTGGTCATGGCGACGATGTTAAATCCGTAGCCATAAGCCCAGACGGGCAGGTTATTGTTAGTGGCAGTTGGGACAATACTATCAAAGTGTGGGATTTAGCAACAGGAAAACTTAAATCTACCCTTACTGGTCATACCAGCGATGTTATGTCTGTAGCCATAAGCCCAGACGGGCAGAATATTGTTAGTGGTAGTTCGGACAATACTATTAGAGTCTGGTCATCACGTTAGTATTCGTAGGTTGGGTTGAGGTAACGTTAGCGTAGCTTATCCGTAGGATAAACCCAAAACGTAAAGGTGTTGTTGGGTTTCACTTCGTTCTACCCAACCTAGTTTGATCTATCTAACTCTACTAATACTCTAATTATCAATTATCAATTATCAATTATCCATTAAAAAGGAGCGATCGCTATGACTATGACTATTGCCAAGTGGACAGTTGCCGAATATCATCAAATGATTGCAGCAGGAATATTAGTGGAACGCTGTGTGGAGTTATTGAATGGAGAAATTGTAGAAATGGCGCCAGAGGGAGAATTTCATGCTTATACCAGTGATGAAGCAGCAGAATATTTGATATATCTGTTGGGGGAACGCGCTAAAGTCCGTCAAGGTAAGCCTATTACTTTACCACAAAATAATTCCGAACCTGAACCGGATATTGCAGTTGTACAACGTTTAGGTAGAAATTATCGCGAACATCACCCCTATCCAGAAAATATATTTTGGTTGATAGAATATTCTAATTCTACTTTGAGTAAAGATTTGGAGGTGAAAAGTAAGATTTATGCTGCAGTAGGTATTCCAGAATATTGGGTGATTAATTTGCAAAATTCGGAAGTTGTGGTATTTCGTTCTCCTACTAATACAGGTTATAATTCCCAAGAAATTTTGAGTCAGGGGGTAATTGTACCGTTGGCGTTTAGGGAACTGGAGGTTTCAGTCGAGAGATTATTTGGGGAGTAATTTGGGAGGCGATCACTTTCCAACTTTAGGGAATGTTTTTTTCCATTCAAAACTTTGTACTGTCGAGTTCACTAGACAAATTAGAAATCTGACTACTAATATCTTCATCCACTAATAATTAATAATATTCTGTTTTTAACAATAAATAATATTTCTAACTGATAACTTATAACTGAAATGACAACTACTCTTGATTTTAAAGATATTGCTGGTGCTTTACCAATTTTTGTCGAATCCGAACAAAAGGAAAAGTTTTTATTTGTTTTAGGTGCTTTGATGGCTAGATTAATTAGTTTGAGAAAAGGTGCAGAAATCATGGGAATTGATGCTGAGGAATTGTTGCAAATCTTGGATTTATTAGGCATTGAATTTTCCTATCTTTCTTCTGAGGATATAGAACAGGAACAAAGGTGGTAAAAGTTTTGAAAATTGTAATTAATTCGTCTCCTATCATCTTTTTAGTCAGGTTGCAAGCTTTAGAATTATTTCTTAATGACAATTATAAATTTTATATAACGCCCTCTGTTGTAACTGAAATTAATGCTAAAAGTGATGAGATTAGTCGGGCATTGACTCCTGTATTAGCAGCAGAAAAGTTAATAGTACAAAGCACTAATTTAACTTCTTTATTTAATCGGTTACATAAGAGTTTTGGTCGGGGTGAATCAGAAACTATTGCTCTGGCTACGGAATTACAAGCTGATTTTGTAATTTTAGACGATTTAGCTGCTAGAAAAATGGCTACTAATTTAGGATTAAATGTAAAGGGAACTTTAGCAATTTTGAAAAAGTTAGCTGTGGAGGGAAAAATAGAAATAGGTAATAAAGATGAGTTTTATCAAAATCTTGTTAACATCAAATTTAGAATTTCCCGTTCTATTTTTGATGCTGTATTTCGTGATGTTTAGGAGATGAATTGAACTAAAAAAATACTGTTCACACAGGAGATTTTTTTATTAACAGGACTTACTTCATTAATTGATAATGGATAATTGATAATTGATAATTACCTCTGGTTAAAACCGCTCTTGATTGAAAATAAGGAAATATTATTTCTTCTCTTGGTCGATTGGATATGGTTAGGAAACCCATCCATCCCTCGACCGCTTTTTTACCCTTAAAAGGGGAGGCTTCAAGGCGCGAATTATTTAATTATTTAATTAGGGCTTGCTGATTAAATATCAAAGTCTTGACTGGTATTGGTTTGAGTAATTTTATGTCTGGAAAAAGTGCGAGGTTTTAGGTGGTAATGGTTCAAAAATTCAGGATTTTGGTCAAGAGTTGGGCAGAATAATCTTGGGACAAAACGCCCTCTCCTACCTCCTCCAAATTCCCATTTCTCCTATCCCCCTCCTGGGAGGGGTTAGGGGTGGGTTGTCTCCTGTCTCCTACCTTCACCCATAAGACTTTTTCAGCAAACCCTAATTATTAATTCTTCGGTAAAGCACAAGGTCTTATTGCTGATAGCTGATGGATAATAGCTGAATGCT
>NZ_JAAHHG010000362.1 GCF_010692555.1 Okeania sp. SIO3B5
GGTTTCTCACCATAAATAGGCAGATAGTCACCATCTAAAAATGAAGCGACACTTGTATAACTTTCCTCAGTTTCTATAAATATAATTCCATATTCGTCGCACAACTGAGTTATTCTTTCTTTGATTCTAGCTGTGGGAATTGGTACAAATTCTGAATTACTTTTTTTTCCTAATTCTATTTCATTTTTCTGACCTTGATTCCAACCAAAAACAATTGTACCAATAGAATTTTTGTGCGCAATGATTAATTACTATTCTGGCTGCTTTATTAATACCCAAATCGCATTTGGCGGTTACGTTTTTCAGTAATGACAGCTAGCCTATTTGACCAAAATCCAGTCGGTTTATTTTCTTTAATGGTTGATACTTGTTTGTTGTACCAACCCACCCCTATCCCCTCCCGGGAGGGGAACTAAAGGGGTGGGTGTTTACCATCTAGGATTAAGCTAGTACCAACATTAGATACACAGGTCAACCAATTATTTAAACCATGGTCAATTCCTAATACATTGTCTTGATTTAATTGAGGTTTAACTACTACTTCTTTTTCATAGACAAATTCTTGGGTAAAACATTTGTTTCTCGGTAATATTCTCAGTTCTTTCAGAGATGAAAATTCTAGATTGCTCGGCATTGGAATTAAAAAGCTATCTAGACCAAACCAGCATTTACAGGTATTACCTAGTGGCACTCTAATTTGATTATCTTTAAGTTTTAATGCTTGCTTGGGGTAACTTACTGTAGCCATTCCCCCTTTTTTTCTGTAGTTAGGAATTTTTGGTCTGTATGAGATTTTACCTTCACTATAGGCTTTTATTAGACCATAATAAGACCTAAATGATTCAGCTACAGTTCTCAATATTTGTTGTGCTGAAGAGCGAATATAGAACTTTGTAATGATAGTTCTTTTTGTAGACTTTTTCCAAGTCATACTTGCTAATGCCTTTTTGAGATTTAAAATATAGTTGCCTGGCATAATATATTCCCATGTTAGTTAGCTTGTGAGACTGTTCACATAAGAATGTTAAGATAGCAATTAATTCAGGATTTTTATTTACTAAAACTTGCTGACAAGAGTACATTTGAAACGGGCGGACCGAAAAGTTATTGTTGCTCATCGCCTTTATTATGGTAAATATTTGTGCCGTGACTGGAATAGTAAATATAAAGGTGAAGAACAACTTGATAATTTTGAAATATTTTTTATGTCAGAAAAAACTTTGCCAAACTATCAAACTCCTGAAGTCAAAAAAGTTTCGATTCATAAACATTATTGCTTTAAGAAACCCAAGGGATAAAATGGCCATTCGCCCCCTACTGTGGTCTACCCAAATGAAAACCGCTGTAATTCCCATATTATCTACTCTGTACGGACGTTGCATCCAACGTCCCGACTACTCCCTACTCCCTACTCCCTACTGCCTCAGACATCAATGAGTCAGAAGTCAAAAATTAGAAGTTAGTTGGCAATTATCCTATGAAAAATTCGGCTCGCTGTACACTAGAACTAATGTACCTTTAAATTTTCAATAGCAGTCAGCAGTTAGCAGTCAGCGGTCAGCATTAGGACTTTTTTTTATGCCTTGGGGATATCAACCCCGACTCAACCATCCAGCGTATTAGTTGCCGGGGTATAAACCCAAGGTCAAAAAACTGATAGCTGAAATGCTGAAATGCTGACCGCTAGTTAACTTTTGACTTAATTCAAAAATCTATGGCTACAACTTTACAAGTAAAAACAGAGTATGAAGCAATAATTGGTCTAGAAACCCATTGTCAACTTAACACCCAAACCAAAATTTTCTCCGCTTCATCCACAGAATTCGGTGCCCCACCAAACACCAATATTGACCCAATATGTATGGGAATGCCTGGAGTATTACCCGTACTAAATCAAAAAGTCCTAGAATATGCCGTAAAAGCAGGACTAGCCCTCAATTGTCAAATCGCACCCTATAGTAAATTTGACCGTAAACAATATTTCTACCCTGACTTGCCCAAAAATTATCAGATTTCTCAGTATGACTTACCCATCGCTGAAAATGGTTGGCTAGAAATAGAAATAGTAGATGAAGATGGCACTGCAAACTGTAAAAAAATCGGCATTACCAGACTACACATGGAAGAAGATGCAGGTAAATTAGTCCATGGAGGTAGCGATCGCCTATCTGGTTCAACCTATTCAATGGTGGACTATAATCGTGCAGGTGTACCATTAGTAGAAATTGTATCAGAACCGGATATACGTTCTGGACTAGAAGCGGCAGAATACGCTCAAGAACTACAACGAATTGTCCGCTACCTTGGTGTGAGCGATGGTAATATGCAGGAAGGTTCTCTACGATGCGATGTGAATGTTTCTGTACGACCTGTGGGCCAAAAAGAGTTTGGTACTAAGGTAGAAATCAAGAACATGAATTCCTTCAGTGCTATACAACGGGCGATCGAATACGAAATTCAACGGCAAACTGAAGCTATTGAAGCGGGGGAAAAAATTGTTCAAGAAACTAGACTCTGGGAGGAAGGTTCTCAACTTACTATTAGTATGAGGGTTAAGGAGGGTTCTAGTGACTATCGTTATTTTCCCGAACCTGATATTCCACCTATAGAAGTCTCGACTCAGCAGTTAAATGATTGGAAAGCTGAGTTACCAGAGTTACCTGCACAAAAACGTCACCGTTATGAAAGTAATTTAGGTTTATCTGCTTATGACACTCGCGTGCTTACTGATGACTGCAAAGTAGCAGAATATTTTGAAGCAACAGTTACAGCAGGTGGAAATGCAAAACAAGCAGCTAACTGGGTAATGGGAGATATTACTGCTTATTTGAAAAATGAAAAAATTAGCATCACTGATATTGGGCTTAAACCAGAAAATTTAGCCGAGTTAACTACAATTATTGAAGATGGTACTATCAGTGGCAAAATTGCAAAGGATATTCTGCCAGAATTATTATCAAAAGGTGGTTCTCCTAAACAATTAGTCGAGAAAAAAGGTCTAATTCAAATATCAGATACTAAGGCGATAGAAGCAATTATTGATGAGGTATTAGCGGCGCATCCAGAAGAGTTAGAAAAATATCGTGCTGGTAAAACTAAACTGAAAGGTTTCTTTGTTGGGCAAGTGATGAAGAAGACTCAAGGACGTGCCGATCCAAAGATGACAAATCAATTAATTAGTAAGAAGTTAGAAGGGTAAATATTAATTAATAATTAATAATTAATAATTAATAATTAGGGTTTGCTGATTAAATCTAAAGGAGCGTATTTTAGGCGCATAGTTGGGCAGCAAAATTATTCTTACAATTCTTACTCCTACCTCCTCGCTCAGTCCAATTTCTCCTGTCTCCTACCCTATACCCATAAGACTTTTGAGCGCAAACTCTAATTAGGGCTTGCTGATTAAATCTCAAAGCATTGACTGATATTGGTTGTAGCATTTTTTTGCCTTTAAAAAGTGCGCCTGTTTTCGGTCTAAAGGGCTGCATAAAGCTAGTATTTTGGGATGATTATGGCAGAAAAATCACTCTTACAATTCTTACTCCTACCTCCTCGCTCGTACCCATTTCTCCTGTCTCCTGTCTCCCCCTCCTGGGAGGGGGAGGGGCGAGGGGTGGGTTGTCTCCTGTCTCCTACCCTCACCCATAAGACTTTTGAGCGCAAACCCTAATTAGGGCTTGCTGATTAAATCTCAAAGCATTGACTGATATTGGTTTGAGGCAATTTATGTCTGGAAAAAGTATGAGCTTTTCACAAGCTATTGTTAAAAAAGTGAGGATTTTCACCGAAGCAAAAGCCGAAAAATCACTCTGACTATTTTTTTTTCCACTGACTCTGTAATTCCCATTTATTCTACGCCCTAATATCATGTCCGGATAATTAGTGATAAAAAAACTTTATCCCTTCTAATCTTTTCTTCCCTTCTGCCTCCTGCCTCCAGCATAGCTGCCTTCCTTCCTCCAAAGTATAACTATTCAACCGGACATGATATAACTACTCCCTACAAAGAGCAAAAAGACTTTTGAGCGCAAACTCTAATTAGGGCTTGCTGATTAAATCTAAAAGCATTAACATATAAAGACTTTAGGCTTTTTGGGGCCTTTAAAAAGTGCGCCTGTTTCAGTCTAAAATGCTCAAAAAGGAGCGTATTTTAGGCGCATAGTTGGGCAGAAAAATCAAGGGACAATTCTTACTTCTACCTCCTCTAAATTCACCGTTCCTCCTGTCTCCTGTCTCCTGTCTCCTGTCTCCTAACCCTACTAAAAGACTTTTTCAGCAAACCCTAATTAATACTTTCTTCTAAAGCATTTTTTGCTAGTCGGGTTAAATAAATAGTTATTGCAACTGTGGCAATTAAACCAACTATATTAATTATCCATTTAGTTACTTCTACAGTAGAATTTGTCGGTTGTTGAGACATACCAATTAAAGTAATATCACCTATTATAGAACCAATATAAACATACATTACTGTTCCTGGAATCATTCCTAGAGAACCCAAAATATAATCTTTTAAAGAAACCTGCATGACACCAAAAGCATAATTCAAAAGATTAAAAGGGAACAAAGGGCAGAGTCTAGTTAAAAATACTATTTTAAATCCTGCTTTAATAACAGCTCGATCGATCGCTTGAAATTTTGGATATTGATTTAATTGTTGATAAATCCAATTATGAGATATATACCGTCCGATAATAAAAGCTATTGTAGCGCCTAAAGTTGAAGCAAAAAAAACATAAATTGCACCCCAGATAGCTCCAAATATTACGCCTCCTCCTATAGTTAAAACTAAAGCAGGAATTAATAGTAAAGTAGCTAAATTATAAATTATTATGAAAGCGATCGGACTCCAAATACCTAAACTTTCAATCCAGACTAATTTATCTTTTAAAAGTTCCGGTAGGTTAAAATATTTAGCTCCAATAATTAGGCTTATAACTAAAAGAAATAACAAAAAAAACTTGAAATTTTTTTTTAATTTCCTCTGGGCATGAGTATTTTTCAAGAATTTAGAATTTAGAATTTAGAATTTAGAATTATTAAATAATTCTGGTTTAAAGTCTCCGCTTTTTTCTCAATGAATGAAGAGGCTTTATACCTGAATTTTTCGGTAATTGTTAAACTTATTTACTCCTTTGTGCATTAATTAAGTATCTAACTAGACACGATATAAATTATTAAATATCATCCTAAAATTATTTTTATCTTAGTTAACTATGAATTTTTACTGAGAATAATTACTGGAGAAATAAATAACTAAAATTATGCCTATCCATAGCTTAGTTTCATGAAAATACAACTACCATGCTATTACCCAATCATCAAATATACAATTAATTTTGCTTAACTACTTACAATACTGAATTTTAGGAATAGTTTGATTTAGGGTAGCGATCGCTTGCCTAAAAATTGTCAATTCAAACAGAGAAATCTAATTATAATAAATCTTTAATCAAAGCTTAAATTAATGTTAATTATTATATGTTATCTTATATTCATAATTTTTTATTATTGAAAAACTTAACTCAATGAATTTATATTATCGTATTTTCTGGAGTATAGTCTTAATATTAGCTAGTATTTTAACTACAAATAAAACCACCTTAGCTGCTGCAAAAAATACGAGCCTTTTGATTGACTCCAATAATAATAACTCTTATGAAAATCTTGTAGAACAAGCAGAAAACTTAGCCAAAAATACAATCAACCAAGAATTTGAAAATAATCCAGAAACCACAGAAATTACTATCACTATATTAGGAGAACATCAAAGTCAAATAGCACCTATTCTACGCTCAAAAATCTCTCGTTCTGAATGGCAAAAAAATACAGATTACAGAGAAGAGAACTAAATAAAGTTTTATGTCCAGACTAACTCGTAGAAAACTATTAATGTTTTTCGGATGTAGTGCAGCAGCTACAGCACTATCACCAAAAATTGGTAATTTTTTGGGTAGTAGCTCCGAAATAGCTCAAGCTCAAACCGGGGGTCTGAGTTTCACACCACTAAAACTGGCACATCCTTTAGAAGTATATGAAAGTAATCCCTGTTTCGTGCCTTTAGGAATTAATGGACAAGGGGCCACCAGAACAAGTCAGGATGTAGGAATAACATCTTATGAATATTTTGATGATGTTATAGTACCCCCTGAATATGAAAGATATGTAATAGTTAGTTGGGGCGATCGCGTATTTCCTAACCCAGAAGAATAATTTGGTTATAATGCTGACTATGATATTTAAGATTGATAACCTGTAATATCATGTCCGGATAATTAGTGATAAAAAAACTTTCTCCTTCAACTCCAGTTCTTCTTCTTTCTTCCCTCTTTCCTCCTGACTCCTGACTCCTGAGTCCTGACTCCTCCGTAGTTATTTATTTATCACTGTTCAACCGGACATGATATAACATAAGGAGAAATAAATGGAACTATCTGATTTCATTGAGGATAAGTTGAACAATTACGCAAAATCTATAATTGAGGGAAGTGCGAAAAGAGATGAAATTGCCCTAGGTGAAATGACTTTCTACATGACTTTACGTAGGGCATTAACTGGAAAGGCAACCCTTCAAGATATTGGTATGTTGGATGCCATCAACGATACCTTACAAGAAAAAGGAGTTATCGAACCAGGAAAATCTTTCTACAAATAAAAGAAAGTCAAATAAAATTTTCAAATGTTTTATCTGCTTGAGGGAATTTAGAGATTAATAATGTCGCTCCTTGAATTTGGCATTATTTGGATTAGAAAAAAGTGGTGAAACTTTTCCATTACAAGAATTACAAGAAAAAAGCTAACATACAGTTTTAACTGTTTCAGTGGCCTACTTTTGACTTTAAGCACATAACTAAAGTCTATTATTTATCCTGAACTTCTTCTTTCATCGGTACAGGAAGTTGAGAAAAATCTGGTAATCTCACAAGCTCCTTTTCTTTTTCTGTAATTGCTAATGGCAGACGTAGAGGTTCAGATTTTTCTTCAATTAAATAAGTAGCTACAGGTAATGTTCTTTCTAAATCATCTAATGCTCTAGGAATTACCATTACAGCATTTAAATCTCCAATTCTTTCTGCTTCATACATTCCAGCTTCCACTGCCACTGCCACATTAGAAACCGAACCGCGAACAATAGCAGTACATAAACCTGCCCCTGTAGTTTCATAAGCAGTCAACTGTACATCACCAGCTTTGAGCATTGCGTCACAAGCTCCCACCATTGCAGGAAAACCTTTAGTTTCTATTAAACCCACTGCCTTATTTTTAAACTCAGCAGAAACTCTACCTTGAGATAATTTAAGTAAAAGACTGCCAATAGGTAGTACAGCTTCTAAATTAGGTAAAGGTCGAGGAATCACAGTATGAGAAATAAGTTGTCCAAATTCTTTGGCTGTTTCTGCTCCAGAGTCTATTGCTAAACGAACATCAGCAACACCACCGCGAACTACCGCAGTACAATATCCACTACCAATTTTTTCATATCCTACCAAAATAACCCCAGATGACTTGAGCATCATATCAGCAGTACCAACTATGGCAGGAAAACTCCGAGTTGTGATTAAACCAAGGGCTGAATCTCTAAAGTTGATTGGGGATTCAAGAGATTCTAGATTATGATTATTGTGGGTTTGTATTTTCATTTTCTACTGTTATCTAACCTCTTTATTTCGGCGTAGCAATGAACCCACCTCAACTCTCTTCAAAAAAATTCTAGCTGATGGTCTTTAGAGCTACTTCAGGAAATTTTTATATGAAATCAAAAATAGAAATTAATATAGTTTACCTGATTAGACTTCACCTGAATAAAGACAAAGAGACTTTAAATAATTTTTTGTCCCTGGATGAGGGTCAAGTTTTATCAGTTAGGTCTCTACATTGATCAAATTATATTATATTTTTTTTGAAATTAGCAAGCCCTCTTGTATCAAAAAATAGTTATATTGTCAACTATACAATCGCTGTTTATCTGCTAAAAATATTCTGCTCTAAATCAGATTTTTTAGTTTATTTCAACTAGCATTAATAAAAAGTAACAAAAATTACTATAGTTCTCGGCATCTGCTGCTTCTGTGTTTCCCTTCTTGCTATTAATTGTCTAATCTTCTTCATCGGGATGAGAGCTAAGAGAATTTTTATGAGGAAATAAAGTTTTCATCATTCTATTTACATGATCTTGTCCGTAGATTGGAGGTTTCGTGGTTTCAGGTGCTTCTTCTTGTTCTTGTAGTTTAGTTTTAGCCTGCTCAATTTTATTTTGAATTTCTTCTTCATTTTGAGTTTTTTCTTGGTCTGGTGATGAAGAAGTATTTGTTAATTCTTGATTAACAAGGGCATTAGAATTATCATTTTCAGGCTCAGTTTTTTTGAAAAATTGATAATTACTGTTTAGTCCTTGATGATTAACTGAATAATTGAAAGTACTCTTCTGAGCAATATTTTCTTCACTCAATTCAGAACTATTGCTTAATTCTTGATGATTATCTGGATAATTAAAAGTACTTATTTGAGCAATATTTTCTTCATCCAATTCAGAACTATTGCTTAATTCTTGATGATTATCTGGATAATTAAAAGTACTTATTTGAGCAATATTTTCTTCACTCAATTCAGAACTATTGCTTAATTCTTGATGATTATCTGGATAATTAAAAGTACTTATTTGAGCAATATTTTCTTCACTCAATTCAGAACTACTTCTTAATTCTTGATGATTATCTGGATAATTAAAAGTACTTGTTTGAGGAATATTTTCTTCATCCAATTCAGAACTACTGCCTAATTCTTGATGATTATCTGGATAATTAAAAGTACTTGTTTGAGCAATATTTTCTTCATCCAATTCAGAACTACTGCCTAATTCCTGATGATTATCTGGATAATTAAAAGTACTTGTTTGAGCAATATTTTCTTTATTCAATTCAGAACTACTGCTTAATTCCCCAGCTACTGATAAATCATCATTACTGTTAATAGTAGTTGTTATTTGTGGTGTTAAAACTGTTTGAGATGGAGCTGTAGCAGAATTTTCTAAAATTTGTCGTCCAGACTCTCCGATAATAGAAGTAGGTTGTACAACTTGATTTGCTTCAATATCATGTTCTATAATCGTTGCCACTGAACCAATACAAGCATTAGCCCCTATTTGACTCTTACCAACTACTAACACTCCTGCACCAATAGTGACTCCCGACTCGACTTCAATGTTGCCCTGGTAAGCATGAAGAATAACCCCCATACCAATACAAACCCCTGTAGCAATAACTATCTGACAACCAGCAGCAGCCTGAAGAATGACACCAGATGCGATCGCCACATTCGGCTCAATTTTTACATCACCACTCACAAAAGGCTCAGTATTTTCAATAGGTTGTAGTGGTGTAAACTGCATAAATACTGCTCCATAAAACCTAAAAAACATCGGGAGAAAGTTAGCCAGTCCGTTTTAACGGCTGGTTGAATGACGACACGCGGGTTTTAACCCGAAGTAAAAGTCTGTTATACTAGAAACCATAACAAGTAAGAGCAAGGTTTGTCGCCATAACCTTTAGCTAGTGCGGTGAGATTCCGGCAGACAGGAGACGGGGACTTGATTTCCTACGACGGCTGTTTGCGCAGCATTCCGCAGGAAAAGCAAGTAGGCAGCTAGAGCAGCGAGAAGATTGCTCCAACACCTTGAGTAAAACCACTCTGAAAGTAAGCTCACAGCTAGATTTTTGTCTATGCCGAGGAGACTAGAAGTCTGTTGATAGGCTTAAAGCAAATGTGGATTTATCCCATTTGCGGTGGGTTAACCACAGAATCCAGGGTGTTTCAACCCCTGGAGATGTCAATCCTTTCAACTATCGAACTGAAAGCCAAAAGTTATCACTTTGAACTTTTGACTTTCTGTTTTTTTTGGCATTGCATAATTGCGGGATGATTTTATCAGAGAGAATCAACTTTAACGAAGTCAGAAGTCAGAAGTCAGAAGCGAGTGTGTAATTCTGAGGGGAACTCAGAATGTAAGACACACATCTGACAGTCAGAAGTTATTTTTGTAACGGGGATTTAAGCCCCGATCCAAGAATATTACGCCTTGAAAGTTGGGGTTTTAGACACATATTATTTTGATAATTAGGGGTCGATAGGAGCCTCACGACTCCCACCTCCCATTCAAAACCGGACGTGAGACTTTCACCTCATCCGGCTCCTGAGTTAACTAACCTGATTGTCACAGGCACAGTCTTCGTTTACCAGAGT
>NZ_JAAHHG010000363.1 GCF_010692555.1 Okeania sp. SIO3B5
TCTATTGCCTGTTGCCTGTTGCCTGTTGCCTAAAAGTTTCCAATATCTCACAACTCAAATCATATTGCTATATAAACATATACTACGTAACCGGATTCTATATAAAAAGTAACTAGACTAATGAGAAGTTCTTGGAATAACTACTGCTAGTTAAGGCATTCAGCGAACTCAAGGTTAGAAACTCTCAATTTTAGAACTTTGGGTGCTGTAAGCCTTTTCCAGTAATACTTTTAGTCTTGAAAGCAAATCGTTTTCGAGAAGAACTTTGTACTCTCCAGTAAGTAACAGGATTTACGCAAAATATCAAATCATACATCATCTGTAGGGAAAGACTGCTGTTTACCCCTACTAGATATGGTTGTTATGCGTAAGTCCTGAGTAAGTTAGGGTTAAATTTTGTTATATAGCAACAAAATTTAAAGATCCCTCAACTCAACTGTTTGGAGGAGCTTGGAGTTAGTATACAAATCTTACAGCCTATTGGGACTTACACATTTTATGGTTGAAAAATGGCTGAGAGTCAGTCTAGATAAGAGAATTACGTCAATGCCTTAAAAATGCCTAAACTCTTGGTAATTAAGGATTTATGCCTTTTTGACGTAAAAGCCTCTGCCTATCTATAATTTTAGCCTATTCTATACTTTTATTTTTTGTAAGCTCCACTATTCCATATAAGTATGGTATAGTCATTCTATTAGATTTGTGTAAATTTTGAATGAAAACTTAATTCCATACTTCAAAAACTATTTAAAAATCTAGTGTTACTGTAATTTATAAACCACGGAATCCGCTGTAGTATAGCTCAACTTTTTCATGCTTATCTACTTGTTATCTATACTACTATTATGAAAAAATACCCTTGTATTTTACAACACGATGAAGAAGATTGTGGTCCGGCGGCCCTTGCTAGTATTGCTAAATTTTTTGGACGGAATTTTACCTTATCTCGAATAAGAGAATTAACTGGTACAGGACAATTTGGAACAACTTTATTAGGCTTAAAAAGAGGGGCAGAAGCATTAGGTTTCTATAGTCGTGCGTTGAAAGTATCACCAACTAATATCCATCAAAGATTACAGTGTCTACCTGCTATTATTCATTGGCAGGGGAATCATTTTGTAGTTTTGTTCGGGAAACACCATAGAAAATATGTAGTAGCAGATCCTGGTGCTGGATTACTTTATTTGACCCCAAAAGAATTAGAAAGGGGCTGGAAAACAGAAATTATTCTCTCTTTAACTCCTGATGTAACATTTTATGATCAGCCTAATGACAAAATTGGTGGGCTAAATCGTTTTTTAAAAAGGATTCTTCCCTATAAAGGTATCTTAATAGAAGTATTGTTTATCAATATTGTCATTGGATTATTAGCATTAGCATCACCTTTACTAATTCAATTTCTCACGGATGATGTTTTAGTGAGAGGGGATAGTCAGATGTTAACACGAATGGCAATTGCTGTTTTGGTAATGGGCTTAGTTAGTAGCATTGGACAATTAGTTCAATCTTTGTTAATTGGCTGGTTTTCCCAAAAAGTACAATTAGGCTTAATGATGGAATTTGGCAAAAAAATTCTCAGCCTTCCTCTTAGTTATTATGAACAAAGACGCAGTGGTGAAATTGTTAGTCGTTTAGATGATATTTCTGATATTAATCAATTAGTAGCTCAAGTTGTTGTTAGTTTGCCTAGTCAATTTTTCATGGCTGTAGTTTCTCTTGGTTTAATGTTTTATTATAGTCCTAAATTGACAGGAATAAGCATTCTTAACGCTTTTTTGATGACTCTAACAACAATCTTTTTGCAACCAACTTTAGAGAATAAAACCCGAGACTTAATGATTTTAGATGCAGAAAGTCAGGGTATTTTAGTAGAGACATTTAAAGGAGCATTAAGCTTAAAAACAACTGGTGCAGAACCTGATTTTTGGGAAGAATTACAAAGTCGTTTTAATAGGTTAGGAAATCTGACTTTAGATACTCTCAAAATTGGCATTGTCAATAATGTTTTTTCTGATTTTGTCGCTATGGCTTCAGGTATTGCTTTACTTTGGTATGGTAGTTCTTTAGTTATTTCAGAACAGATAACTATTGGTCAACTATTAGCTTTTCATTCTATGAGTCAATATCTAACTTCTTTTATTGGTACAGTTATTGAGCTAGTGGATGAATTAGCTAGAGTTAAAACCTCTACCCAACGTTTAACAGAAATAATTGATGCTACCTCAGAAACAAAAAATAATGCTAAAAAAGCTTGGGTAAATATTGATCCTACTCAAGATATTTTTGGCAAAAATATTACTTTTCATCATGTTGGAAGAGTAAACTTATTAAATGATTTTTCCTTTAGAATTCCAGGAGGTAAAGTTACAGCTTTAATTGGTAAATCTGGATGTGGAAAAAGTACTTTAGTTAAATTAATAGCTGGCTTATATCCTCTTGAATTAAAAACCAGTAAACATAATAGCTTTGGGCAGATTAGTGTTGGGGATTATAACCTCAAAGATATTTCTTTAGACTGCTTAAGAAAACAAATTATTTTAGTTCCTCAAGATACCCATTTTTGGAGTAGAAGTATTTATGAAAATTTTCGACTTGGCAATCCTCATGCGAGTTACGAAGAAATTTTTAAGGCTTGTAAAATAACTGGTGCTCATCAATTTATTAGTCAACTTCCGAATAGCTATTTTACCGTTTTAGGGGAATTTGGGGCTAGTCTTTCGGGAGGACAAAAGCAACGTTTAGCTATTGCTAGGGCCTTAGTAAAAAATCCACCAATTTTAATTTTAGATGAATCTACAAGTGCTCTTGACTCCGAGAGTGAGGCCCAAATTTTAGATAATATCTTTGCTCATCGTCAGAAAAAAACTACCATTATTATTAGTCATCGTGAGCAAGTTTTTTTAAAAGCAGATTGGATAATTAAACTAAACAATGGTAAATTAGAAACTGAAACAACACCTGGGCATTTATTTAAAACAAATCATTTATCAAATAATCAATAAAATTAATTATGCCAAGTTATAACTCAATATTTTCTCAAAAAATTAAGCCGAAAGAAGATAAATTCGATCCTTCTTCTCCTTTCTTATTAGTAAACAAGAAACAGGAATTTGAAGAATATGAACAGGATAATGAGGATGATAATGAGGATGATAATGATTACGAAAATTATGATTTACAACCAATTAATTTCATTACCATTTTAGGAGGAATATTTATTATCGGCGCTTTTGGTGTAGCAGTAACACTGGCTTCTATGATTAAATATCCAGTTTCAGTTAAAGCTGAGGCACAAATTCGCCCCCAAGGAAAATTAAAAATAGTTCAATCCTCGGCTGAAGGAAGAATTAAGGAAATTTTAGTCAAAGAAAATCAATATATTCAAACAGAAGATAAGATTGCTATTCTCGAAGATGATCGTTTACAAATACAAAAAAGTCAACTACAAAATAAAATTGAGCAATTTCAGGCAGAATTAAAACAAATTAAGTCAAAGTTAGATAGACATAAAATTGCTCTAGAAATTGAAAATATTAAAAATGAGCGTACTGTTGATACTTTAGAAGCAGAACTTGACGAGATTATTCGTAATCATCAGGAGAAAAGTATAACAGTTGCGACGCAAGTAGAAGAAGCTCATGCTGATTTAATTTCCGCTCAAGAAGAATTACAAAGAGCAGAATTAGAGCTACAATCAGCTGAAGCAGAATTAAAATTTTCTGAAGTAGCTTTAGAAGCAGCTATTGAGAAACGTGACATATATGAAGAGATAAGTGCAGAAGGAGTTATTTCTGAACAAAGATATAAAGAAACAAAACTAGCATTTAAACAAGCCGAACAAGATTACAATGTCAGACAATCAAGGCTAAAAGTGCGAGAAAAAATAATTGAACAACGTAAACAAAATATTAATGCTACTAAAGCCCGATTAACCAGACTTAAAGCTCATTTAAATCCTACTGAAGCCCCTATTGAAGCTCACAAACATAAAATTGAACGAGAAGTTGCCAGAGGCAAAACTACTCTAATTGCTTTAAAAAAAGAAGAAGACGAGTTAAAGCAAGAAATTATTCGTATTCAGCAACAAATTAATCATACTAAAAAAGAATTACAACAAATTGAACGCCTTTTAGCACAAACAATTATTCGTTCCCCACTAAGTGGTACTTTATTCAATCTCAGTTTGCGTAATATAAGCCAAAATGTGCGTATAGGTGATGAAATTGCTCAAATTGCTCCTAATGACGCTTCTTTAGCAATTAAAGGTTTCGTGAGGAATGCTGATATTAGTAAGGTAAAAATTGGGCAAAAAGTACAAATGAAGATTTCGGCTTGTCCTTATCCTGACTATGGCACACTCAAGGGTCAAGTTCTTAAAATTTCTCCAGATGCTATTTCTCCAAATTCAAAACTAACTTCTTCTACTTCCAAAGTTAGTACAGGAGAAAAATATTATGAAATTACTATAAGACCATCAAGTAATTCTTTTGGACATAAGGAAAAAATTTGCGATCTTCAATTAGGGATGGAAGGTAAAGCAGACATTATTTCTCGGGAAGAAACAGTGATGAAATTTATCCTCAGAAAAGCCAGACTTATTACTGATTTATAGGCCAAGACTGTTTCCTACGGAATGCTGCGCAAACAGATAAGACAAAACTCCTATAGTGCGGAACCATTTCCGCACACATCGCCTCCAGAATGTAAGACGCACATCTGACAGTCAAAAGTATTGATTTGTAATTGTTTTAGGATGAGGTACTGATAACTGATAACCCAAATGACTGGCAATGTTAGAATTATCAACTAGCTAAACTCAAATTATTAAAAAGTATGACCTTTATTCTCACTAATGATGATGGAATTAATGCTCCTGGAATCAAAGCACTTTTGACAGCCGTCAATAATGTCAACTTACCTTTAGCATCTTCTAAAAAAAGTATTATTGTCGCTCCTCAAGAACAATTATCTGGTTGTGGACATCAAGTTACGACTCAAGAACCAATTAATATCCAAACTTTGTCTGAGGTTGAGTACGCGATCGCAGGTACACCAGCAGATTGTACTAGAATTGCAATAACACACATCAACAAAAATGTCAAATGGGTACTTTCAGGTATTAACTCAGGAGGTAACATGGGTGTAGACGTCTACATCTCTGGTACAGTAGCAGCAGTAAGAGAGGCAGCATTTCACAGAATTCCAGGAATAGCCCTTTCTCAATATCGTCAAGGAAAAAAACCTGTTAATTGGGAAAGAGTAACTCGTTTAGCAGAGATAGTATTAGCAGATTTACTCAACCGTCCCATTGAACCAGGAGCTTTTTGGAATGTAAACTTTCCTCATTTAGAACCCGAAGCACCAGATCCAAAAATGGTATTTTGCACACCATCAACCCAACCATTACCAGTAGCTTATCGAATGGAAGGAGAAAATTTTTATTATGCTGGAAAATATCAAGAACGCGATCGCACTCCTGGCACAGATGTAGATGTTTGCTTTGCTGGTAATATTGCTATTACCAAGATTCAACTTTAGTGAGTTATTTATTTAGTCAATCAATACCGTTTTCACTCTTGAGGTAATTATTAATTATTAATTGTTTAATCCTACCTCCTCTCTCATTCCCCATTCCTCCTGTCTCCTGACTCCTGACTCCTGACTCCTACCCCTACTAAAAGACTTTCCATACGCAAGCCCTAATTATTAATTGTTACCAGATCTGACATCAGAAGGAGGAATTTGCTCAATATTAATCAAAGACTTAATAACCGACTTAACAATAGGAGCTGCCACCCTTCCCCCACTACCCTTAATAGGTTCATCAATAACCGCCAAAACCACATAACGCGGAGACTCCATTGGCAAAATACCCACGAAACTTGTAATTTTAGCCTTCTTAGAATAACCCCCAGTTTCAGAAGCTTTTTGAGCCGTACCAGTCTTACCAGCAATTCGATATCCAGACATTCTAGCTCTTCTACCAGTACCACTTTCAACCACCTTTTCCATCATTGCCAATACTTTTGTCGTAGTATCAGAAGAAAACACCTGTCTAGGACTTGGCAAAGACAACTGCCAATATGGTTGTCCTTTACTATTAAACAAACCACGCATCACATGAGGTGTCACTAACTTACCCCCATTTGCTAAAGCCGCATTAAGCTGTGCTAATTGTAGAGGAGTAAGAGAAAAACCCTGACCAAAAGCAGTAGTAGCAGCTTCCACCGGCACCATTAAAAACTGATTGCGGTCCTTTAAAATACTCGGTGCTTCAAAAGGAAGGTCTGCACCAGTAGTATCTCCTAATCCTAAGCGTTTAAGGCCATCATAGAAAACAGCTCGAGGCATTTGTTCAATAATTTTCACCATACCTACATTACTAGAGTGTTGAACAATTTGAGTCACAGTGCGTGTCCCACCGCTACCATCAGAGTTAAATATAGGCCAACTTCCGATAACAATTCTACCTGTGTCGTAAAATATACTATCTTCCTCAATTGCTCCTACTTCTAAAGCTAAGGCCACATTGATTGGTTTAAAAGTAGAACCTGGCTCATAAACATCTGTTACAGCCCAATTTTTGAATAGTGTTACGTCATAGTTATAGTATTGATTTGGGTCATAAGAAGGTTCTGATACCAGAGATAGAATAGAACCATCATTAGCATCCATCACTATGACAGTACCTCGCTTGGCCTCATAAGCTTCTAATTGTTCTTTGAGAATAGTTCGTGTTGCCCGTTGCAAGCGAGAGTCAATAGTTAGATGCAAAGAAAGGTCATCTAACTGTAGAAAACCTGTAGTTAGTTCGTCCGGTACCAAAGCACCTTTGATTAAGCGCCGAAATTTGATTTTTGGTACAGAGCGCTCTAAGAGATTTTGTTGGCTATATTCAATTCCAGCTTGACCTTTACTTTCTCCATCTACGTATCCTACTACTTCAGCAGCTAATTCTTTTTGAGGATAAACACGTTGTGGATGTTGAATTAACTCTAAACCATCAACAAATAAGTTAGTAATTTTATCTCTAGCTTCTTGAGGTATGAAGTCGGCAATTTTTATACCTGTTTCTCTTTCGTTGAACATTTGGAGTAAGTCATTTGAAGTTAGAGTTTTCTCCAAATTTGCTCCTTCTAAAATAGTTGATAATTCATAAGCAACTTCTTGTTTTGAACGATTAAAAATTTTGGGGTGAGCATAGAGGGTATATGCTATTTTATCAATTGCTAAAGTATTGCCATTTCTATCAACTATTGGGCGTCTGGGAACGAAAGGACTTGATTCTTCAGTTTGCTGGTATTTTGCTTGTTGTTGTAATGCTTTGCCTCGCAATACTTGTAAATAGAATAAGTTAATTACTAATCCTAATAAGCCAAATATTAAAAGTATCCAGACTAGGAAAAGTCTAGATTTTTGACATTTTTCTGGTTTTGGCTGAATATTTTTAACAGAATCTGTTTCACTTTGGGGATTTTGAGTTTTAAATTTAGAACTAGATTGTTCTGTTTGTTTGTTTTTTAAATACTTACGACGAAGTTGAGTATTTGAAGTATATTTAGAAGCAGGCATTTAAGTTATTTATAGCACTACACATTAAGATTAGGACAGCTAAGAAGCTTCAAAAAATTACAGTTAAAAGTTTTAACTCTAGCTGATAGCTGAATGCTTATATAGCAATATGATTTTAGTTGTGAGATATTGCAGATTTTTAGGCAACAGGCAACAGGCAACAGAGAAGAAGAAAAAACGAATACATAAGAGTAAGATAACTGCTATTAAGTTGTGGTTAAATCTTTAATTTAATGTCAGCTACTTTCAGAAGTGGGAGATTTAAACCCTTGCCTTTTTTTAATTTTCTTCCTTTGAGTCAAATATTAGTTGACTTACGCAAATTCACCTTGAAAACGCCATATGTAGGGGCGGCATTTGCGTTCCGCAAAGCTCCGAATGGTTTCCCTATTCCCTCCATACCTATTCCCTCCATACCTATTCCCTCCATACCTATTCCCTGCCTATCTAATATCCCACTGGTGTGTTGAGGAGATATTTATGACCAGAAGTAGATTCTAGATAAGGTTTAGGAGGATTAGGAGCAGGACGTGGAGGTGCTGGATCTAAAAATATCCGCTTTACAGAATTTGGTGAAACTAAATCAGTATCAGAAGTTGAAGCTTGTTCAGCTATTTGATTTTTTAATAATTCATTAGCCACACTTATCTGCTGTTCTTTTTGTCTAAGTTTTTGTAATTCTTGATATTCTGTCGTCCATTTTGACTGACCATAAATTGTCCAGCCATAAATTGCCACACTGGTACTTGCTAATAATACTGCGACCATGGATGAAGTTAACTGTGTCGCCATCAAAGATTTTAACCAGAGTGGTTTAGACTTAGGCAAAGATATGACTTGAGCCAAATTCTGTTCTTGAATTGTTTGTGAATCCCTACTATCTTCTGAAGCATAGTTATCATCAGATAAATTTTTTTCATCTGTTAGTTTTTGTCGGCGAGCTGATTTTTTTGAGACGACAGACAAATTCGTCTTTGGGGACTTATTCTTTGGGGCCAAAAATGTACTTCTAACTGCAACCATATAATTTACCTAGTACTGAAATCTAATTTACTAAGACTACAAAATACAACAGTATCTAATCTTCAGTATATTTAAGCATTCAGCTATTAGCAGTCAGCTCTTCCTACGGAATGCACTTGCATTCAGCTTTCTAATGAATTAAGCAAGAATTTGTTTTAGTTCTACTGCATTTTTAAATATTTAAGTAAATAATTAATTTGTATAGTTAATCTTAAAAGTTTAAAATCAAAGATCTTTGATTATCAAAAAAATTGGGTCGCGCAACCCCGCCTTTTAAGGCGAAATATTTTTGGAGCAAAGCTCAAATCCCCTACTTCCCCTCCTGGGAGGGGCCTATGCTTTATAAAAATCTTTACTTAACATAAAAATTGACAAAATAGACAAATTATGTTCAAGACCTTAAAAGCCTTTTTCTAGAGAGAAAATGTACTTCAAAGTACATTAATTTTGGCATATTAAGTAGTTTAACTTAGATACTATGACTATTTCTCCCCTGCTCTCCTTCTCCCCTTCTCCCCTTCTCTCCGTGTCCCCGTGTCTGGTGCGTCTCCGTGTCCTCGTGTCTGAGGAGTTCTTTATAAGGGATAGCTGGGAGGGGCGAGGGGTGGGTTAACTTTTGACTTCTGAATTATGACTTCTGACTTCGTTAAAACTATTGAGCGCATCAGAAGCACCTGTCATGGTAAAAAGGTGAAAGTTAAACAATAATTTAACCTTATAGACAATAGACATTAGCTGTCTACACCCAATCCTTGGAAAGTCTCTGCTAATCAACCATTGACCAGAAAAATGGGTTTCAAGCCTCGCCCTTCTAGGGCGACTTTTTAGTTGATTTTTGTCTATAAATATGTTATTATGTTATTAGTTTGAAAGTCAAGTTATGAAAGCTAGATTTAAGTACCGTATATATCCAACCCCGGGACAAAAATACCGATTAGCCAAGCTATTTGGCTGTGTCCGTGTGGTTTGGAATGATAGTCTAGCTTACTGCCAACATAGGTATAAATCAGGAGAAAAGAAATCTTCTAATTCAGAACTACAAAAGCTTTTTATTACATCTGCTAAAAAGACTGAAGAAAGAGAATGGTTGTCAGAGGTTTCTAACATACCATTGCAGCAATCATTGAATGATTTAAACCAGGCTTATCAAAACTTTTTTAAATCAACAAAAGGTCAGAGAAAAGGTAGGGCTATTAAACCTCCAGATTGCTTCGTTCCTCGCAACGCTCCGCGATTTAAAAGTAGAAAGTCAAAGCAAACTGCTAGGTTCACAAAGGGAGGATTTAAAATTGATCGACACAAAGTTTAGAAGCGCCAAGATTGGAAAGCTGAAAATTGTATGGTCAAGAGAATTACCTACTGCTCCATCATCAGTAACAGTAATCAAAGATTCAGCTCATAGATATTTCTTGAGTTTTGTAGTAGAAATACAACCAGAAGTCTTACCTAAAACTGATAATTCAGTAGGTATAGATTTAGGTATTAAAACCTTTGCTACATTTAGTGACGGTACAAAGGTTGATGCTCCTAAACCACTTAAGAAACGAATTAAGAAGTTAAGAAAGTTAAGTAAGTCATTATCTCATAAAACTAAAGGCTCTAAAAGGTATGAAAAAGCCAGGGTTAGAG
>NZ_JAAHHG010000364.1 GCF_010692555.1 Okeania sp. SIO3B5
TTGCTGAATAAATCTAAAAGCATTGATATATAAAGACAAGTGCCTTTTTGGGGCCTTGAAAAAGTCTGCCTGTTTCAGCTCTTCATGCTCAAAAAGCTAGTATTTTGGGACGATTATGGCAGAAAAATCATTCTTACAATTTTTACCCCTACCTCCTCTATAATTCCAATTTCTCCTGTCTCCAGTATAGCTGTCTTCCCCTCCCCTCCACGGTCGGGGCTAGGGGTGGGTTGGGAGGGGGAGGGGCGAGGGGTGGGTTGTCTCCTGTTTTCCCCTCCTGGGAGGGGTTAGGGGTGGGTTAAAAGACTTTTTCAGCAAACCCTAATTAATACCATTTTGAAAAAAGAATTTTACGAATAATAAGCACTATAAAAAAAATTTATATGAAAGTCTATTTGACCAAAAAGATGATTTTCAATATCAAAGATGGTCTTAAATCTATTCCCATACGACTCCTGAATTCTGAACTCTGTTTGCTCCCATGAGTAGTAAATTCTCAGAAATACCCTAACTATTTGTAGCCAATATTTATAGAATTGATATAAATAATTCAGCTTGAAAGCACTCCCTTTCAAGGGGGAAAAGCGATCATTTTCGGCTGTTACCGACATGAAACGCTACACAAAATGCAAATCGAAGCTTCCCGTAAGGCAAGATGGATCGGTTACCTAACCATATCCAATAGACCTAATAGATAATTAATTTTTTCCTTTTAGTCAATCTTCTCCCTTTGAGTAACAAGTAATTATCCATAATCCATTATCCATTAATGAGGTAAGTCCTGATATAGTGTCTTTGCATAAGTCCTGATATTTTTTAAATAATTCCAGATGGATACAAAACAAACTACAGATTCTATCAAGCTAGATTTTGTTTTAGAAACTATCAACCGTAAGCTACTAGAAACCAACAATCATCCTTTAAATACCGCAGCAATTATGCTTCTCCAAGGTATCTGGAATAATAAGACCTATAATATTGTGGCTCAAGAGGCAGGTTACAGCTATAGTTATCTAAGTAGTGTCGTTGCTCCTGAGTTATTTAGACGAATTTCTGATATTATTGGTCAAAGGGTGACAAAGAAAAACTGTCGGATGCAACTTCAAACATGTCTCATCCCACAAGCTACCTCAAAAAAAAATGTCCCACCTCAACATTCCGAAAAACTGTCTATTAGTATAACACAACTAATGTCACCAAATTTTCCGAGTGGATGTATTTCTCTAAATTCCCCATTTTACATACAACGATCCGATATTGAGAAGCAAGTGTATGCAGAAATTGAGAAACCAGGAGCATTGGTGAGAATAAAAGCACCGCAGGAGATGGGCAAAACTTCCCTTCTTTTGAGAGTTATAAACTATGCAGAAAGTTTGGACTATCGCACCGTTAACCTAGACTTACAACATGTAGACAAAAAAATTTTGAGTGATGATATCAACAAGTTTTTACGTTGGTTTTGTGCTAATATTGCTTATCAACTAAACCTAGAGCCAAACTTAGATGACTATTGGGATGAAGATCTTGGGAGCAAAATTAGTTGTCGTCTATACTTCCGCAACTATTTATTACAGTCAATTAATTCTCCCCTACTTCTAGCTTTAGATGAAGTCAATCATATTTTTGAGTATCCAGAAATAGCAGAAGACTTTTTTCCTCTATTGCGATCGTGTTATGAGGAAGCAAAAAGACAACCTGTGTGGCAAAAACTGCGTTTAGTGGTAGTTCACTCCACTGAAATTTATGTACCTCTGCAACTGAAACAGTCACCTTTTAATGTGGGGTTACCAATTCAGTTAGGTAGTTTTAGCTTAGAAGCAGTTTTGGAATTAGCCGAATTTTACGGACTCAACTGGAGTGATGGAGAAGAAGCACATCTTTTGATGGCAACCACTGGGGGACATCCAGCACTGGTGCATCTGGCTATTTATTATCTGAGTCGAGAAGATGTAACAATGAGACAATTATTAGAAACTGCTGCCACATCTACCGGAATTTATGCCTATCATTTGCGACGTCATCAAGTAAAGTTGGAAGAAGAGCCAGAATTAGCGATCGCTCTGCAAAATCTTGTCAATACTAATGAACCTATATTATTAGAGCCTATTATTGCTTATAAGTTAAGTCGTATGGGATTAATTAAGTTAGTTGGAAAGAAGGCCACATTAACTTGTGATTTGTATCGACAGTATTTTAGCAGTTAACAAAAACCTCATTAATAATTAATAATTAATAATTAATATAGCAATTATCGAATCGATGAGGTACACCTACGATCCCCCTAAATCCCCCTTGAAAAGGGGGACTTTGAAGTTCCCCCCTTCTTAAGGCAGGGCTGTTTCATTCTCGATAGACACGGGGACACGGAGACACGGAGACACGGGGATGAAGGCTTTTAAGCGACGTTGAACCAAATATTCTCTTAGAGCTTAAAGACGCGTACTTTGCGCTCAAAATCGGCAAATTTTGGCAAATTTCACTGTTCCACTATCCCCTCATCTTCCGTTCTCCTTAAATCGTTAATCTACAATACTTTGAAACAGCCCTGCCCTTCTTAAGGGGGGTTAGGGGGGATCTGATATCTGTACCTCACAGATTAAAAAATTGCTATAATTAATAATTGCCTTTTCTGCAATAGTAAGGATTGGCTAAAAGGAATTTTTTCTTTTTTTCTCCATGAATGGAGAGGCTTTATACCTGAATGTTTCAGTAAGGGTTGAATTTTAGGGGATTCAACGAATTTGCGACCACATACTTGGCATTGGAAACATTGTTGGCTAAGATGATGGCAGTTTTGCGTGGTGGAGTTAGATTTTGGAAATTTCATATTAGGAATATGAAATACTTTAATCTTTGCTACTATAACTTTTCAAAATTTACATTGGGAAGTCAAAGATATGCTAAAGTTAAAGTCGTAAGAGTATTTTCGCCCTCCACTACTAAGGAGAAAAAAAGATAGTATGAACCAAAATACAGACACAATGCTAGGTAGACAGCACTCGTGTTTTTTCCCCATGAAAAAATCTCAATGGTATGATAAAGATACTTTATATCAAATACTGTTAGTTGAGCCAATAAATGGAGAAGATACAGACAATCCAAGACAAATCTTAAAACGAACATTAATTACAAAAACAAGAGAAGAGTTCGAAGAATTTTTGCTTGATGACAAAACAGTGCAAAACTTAGAGAATTATCCCAAAGCTCCTCCAACACAAACAGATACAACACCAGAACTTAATATATCCTCATGTTTGCCTTCCCCTGGAGTTGTTTTTGCAGATAAGTTGACAGAAACAATATTCGATGAATCCTCAGATAAAAATATTATCAATATAGATAATTTTTATGACTCAATGCGAACCCTATTGCACTGTCGTAAAACATCTCAACTAATTGCCAAAACCTGGTTTGCTAATAGTTTATCTACAACAAAAGCAGATGAGGAAAAAAGATACTGGGATCTTTTTAAAGAAGGAGATTGGGACAAACTTCAAGAGAAGGCGGATTCGGCCGTGGTTGGTGGAGAAGACGAAAGACTAAGTGACATTTTAGACAATCTCATAGTTAGAGAAATTTTTCTTTATACGACTAAATCTCCACCTGACAAGTTTGAGTTTTCAGAAGGTATTCAATGGGCAGAACTTTTCCAGCCCGATGGAACAGGAGGGATTCCGCAAAGGGCTAAGTTCATAATTTTGCCTAGTAGTAAAGCTTGGCAAGGAATTACTCTGAGTCTCTTAGTGGCAGGTCAGGCATATCGCAAAGTGGGTGATAAGTATCATCAAATTGTTCAACCTATTTTGAGTACTGGTGAAATAGTAGGTAAATATCATTTACAGATCTCTTTTGACATATCTCACGGCCAGATAAAAGAGATTCCTCTAGCTTATAATAGCCCTTCCAATGTGTTTCAAGTTACTATTCCCTATCCTCAAGTTCCTGATGACCTCAATAGAAGTATGGACAATATTAAAGAATGGGCATACGCTAGTGACGAAGATGGACCCCTTCCATTTTATGTTAAAGAGGGTGAAGAATTCCTCATAGCTGCAAAACATGTTGCACCACCCTATCCTTACATACCAGTGAGTAGTACTTGCTAAATTGAGCCTTAAAAAAATTAGCCATAAGTAAGCAAAGTGTTACACTTCACTTAATCAGCTTATCTTATGGTTTATTAATTTAAAGCGGTGAAAACTAACTATCAAATTATCAAAAAAATCTATGAAAGTCCTAACTCCCTCATCTATCAAGCTACTTTAAAGGAAAATAATCAACCTATAATTCTCAAAATCCTGAAAGAAAATTACCCTACTGCTTCCGAACTCACGCGCTACAAACAAGAATATGAAATTACTCGTTCCTTGAATGTAGATATTATTATAAAAGCTTACGACTTACAAAGATATGAGAATAGTTTAGCAATACTCTTAGAAGATTTTGGTGGTCAATCTCTAAAATCATTACTATCTCAAAGTAAATTTAACTTAGAAAACTTTCTTACTATCGCCATCAAAACAACAGAAAGTCTAGCAGCAATTCATAAAGCTAATATTATCCACAAAGACATTAACCCTTCCAATATTGTCTATAACTCCCAAACAGAACAGCTAAAAATCATCGACTTTGGCATTTCTACCCGTTTATCCCAAGAATTTCTCACAGTCGTTCCCCCCAACCAACTAGAAGGAACCTTAGCATATATTGCTCCAGAACAAACAGGTAGAATGAACCGAGGTATAGATTATCGCAGCGATTTTTATTCCCTGGGAGTAACATTCTATGAACTTTTAACAAATAAACTACCTTTTGAAACAATCGAACCCATAGAGTTAGTTCATTGTCATATTGCCCAACAACCATTACCAGTGCATAAACTAATTCCCAATATTCCTAATTCTGTATCTAATATAGTCAGTAAATTATTAGCTAAAATTCCAGAGGAAAGATATCAAAGTTCTTGTGGAATCAAAGCAGATTTAGAAACCTGTCTGGAGCAATTAAAAACTTTAGGAGAAATTTCAGACTTTCCTTTAGCAACTCAAGATATTCGTGATAAATTTCAAATTCCTCAAAAACTCTATGGTAGACAACAAGAAGTTAATCAACTGTTAACAGCATTTGAAAAAGTCAGTCAAGGAACAACAGAATTAATCCTCATTTCTGGTTATTCAGGAATTGGCAAATCAGCATTAGTCAATGAAATTCATAAACCCATCACAAAGAAACGAGGAAAATATATTAGTGGAAAATTCGATCAATTGCAGAGAGATATTCCTTATTCTGCCATCTCTCAAGCATTTCAAGAATTAATCCGTCAACTGCTCAGTGAACCAGAAATCGCTCTACAAACTTGGAAAAATAAAATATTAGAAGCTCTAGGAAATAATGGTCAAATTATTATTGATGTAATTCCTGAACTAGAAAAAATTATCGGGCAACAACTAGCAGTCGAACAGCTAGGCAAAAGTGAAAGTCAAAATAGATTAAATTTATTCTTTAAAAGATTTCTGAATGTCTTTTGTCAAAAAGAACATCCTTTAGTCATTTTTATTGATGATTTACAATGGGCAGATTTATCATCTCTGAACTTAATTGAGCAATTAATTGTAGATCCAGACAATCAATATTTTCTTTTAATAGGAGCATATCGAGATAATGAAGTTAATTCTACTCATCCCCTAGTACACACCTTAGAGAAAATCAAGACTGCACAAGTACCAGTATCAGAAATTACTCTTGACTCATTAAAAATTAATCATATTAATCAACTAACCGCTGAGACTCTAAATTGCTCCACAGAAATTACTAAATCTTTAGCTGAGTTAGTCGCTAAAAAAACAGGAGGCAATCCATTTTTCCTGACTCAACTGCTGAATTATTTATATCAAGAAAATTTCTTAGTTTTTAACCCTCATAAACAACAAGATGATCGACAAAGTTATTGGCAATGGGATATAGAAGAAATTGAAAGTGTATCGATTACCGATAATGTAGTTGAATTGATGGTGAAGAAAATTGAAAAATTGGATGAAAAAACTCAACAAGTTCTTAAATTAGCTGCTTGTATTGGTAATAAATTTAATTTAGAAATTCTGGCTATTGTTAATAATAAATCTCAAACAATAACAGCTAATGAATTACAGTTAGCCTTACATGAAGGGCTTATTTCACCTCTTAAAAATAACTATAAAGTTCCTTTACTATGGAATCCGGAAGATTTATCAAATAAGCTATCGGAAAACTATTTTGAATCGTCAAAATATATCCCCTACAAATTTTTACATGACCGAGTACAACAGGCAGCTTATTCTCTAATTCCAGCAGCAGAAAAAAGGCAAGTGCATCTACAAATAGGTCGTCTACTTGTGAAAAATCTTGAAGAATATGAGTTACAGAATCAGATTTTTGATGTTGTTAATCAACTTAATCAAGGATATAGTTTAATTACTGAGCAATTAGAAAAAAATGAGTTAGCGAAATTAAATTTTCAAGCTGGTAAAAAAGCAAAAGCATCAACGGCTTATAAAACAGCATTGGAATATTTAGAGATTAGTGGAAAATTATTAGCAGAAAATAGTTGGGAAGAGCAGTACAAATTCACATTAGAACTTCAAGTCGAAACCTTAGAAGCTTTGTACTTAAATTCTCAGTGGGAAGAGGTTGAAAAACTATCTGCAACTATTCTCCAAAAAGTTAACAATATTCTTGATGAAGTTAAGGTTTATGAGTTAGTAATCTTGTCTTTATATGGTCAATTTCAGCCACAAAAATCTATAGATGTTGCTTTAAAATTTTTAGCAAAACTCGGAATCGAAATATCTCAAGAAATTGTTAGTGATAGTGCCATAAAAAATAGGCTTGAACAACAACAGAAATCTTTAAAGTTTCTATTAAAAGGAAAAAAGATTGAAGATTTAGCCGATCTGCCAAAAATGACAGACCCCTATAAACTAGCAGCTTTCTCTATAATACTGTCAGTTGGGACTGCATTATCGGCAACAAATTTTTCTGTGCGGGTTGAAACAATCTTAATCCAACTTAATCTTTGTATTAAATACAATAATCCTCCTGAAGCTGCTGTTGTCTATAGCTTATATGGAACACTTCTTTGTGACATAACAAAAGATATTGATTCTGGATATCGATTCGGAAAATTATCCCTCAAATTGTTAGAAAAAGATACTGTTCCTCAGTTAGAATCTGTAGTTATCAATCTATATTACGGAAGTATCTGGCATTGGAAAGAATGGCTTAATGAAAAAGCACCACAAGAAAAGCTGCTGAACACTTTACAAAAAGATATAGATAGAGGAAACAATGAATATGTTTGTTATCTTGCTATAGGCTATTGCTTTATTAAGTTTTTTGGAGGGTGTAATTTAAAACAGGTTGAACAAGATTATATAAAATACAGCAAGTTAATCACAAAAACTCAGCAAGAATATTCTATAAATTATATAGAAATCTGCAAAAATATTGTTTTAAACTTAACCACTACAGAGCAACATAAATACTATCTATTAATTGGAAACTCTCAAGACGCAGAAGATAGAGCAATAGAAATATATATTAATCAAGACAACCAATGGTTACTATTTACTTACTACTTTGGCAAAACCTTAATTTTATATCTCTTCAAAGATTATTTTGAGGCTTTTAAAAATGGTCAATCTACAGATAAATATGTTGCTGGAATGACTGGATACTTATGTACTCCACAGCACAATTTTTACTACTCCCTTGCTTGTCTTGCTCATCACAATAATTGCAACATAGAGCAGCGAAAAGAATTATTAGAACAAGTAGAAAAAAATCAAGAGGATATGAAAATATGGGCTGGTCATTGCACAGCAAACTTCCAGCACAAATACGATTTAGTAGAAGCAGAAAAGGCAAGAGTGCTAGGAAACTATTGGCAAGCAGAAGAATTTTATGAAAGAGCAATTCAAGGAGCAAAAAAATATGAATTTATCCACGAAGAAGCCCTGGCTTACGAACGAGCATCCGAGTTTTATCTAGCAGTAGGAAGAGAAGAAATTGGGAAAATTTACTTAAGAAATGCTCATCATTGTTACATCCGTTGGGGTGCTAAAGCTAAAGTAAAACAATTAGAATCAGAATATCCCCAGTATTTATTAGAAATAGCAAATAAAACTAAATCCAAAATTATTGATACAACTAATTCTACCTCTGAAACTGATGGAGAAATTCTTGACTTAACAACAGTTATTAAAGCATCTCAAGCAATTTCTGGTGAAATTAATCTGGAAAAACTTCTACACAATTTAATGAAAATTGCCATCGAAAATGCGGGGGCACAAACAGGGTTTTTAATTCTCAATCACGAAGATAGTTGGGTTATTGAGGCTCAAGGAAAAATAAATAGCGATGAAGTGATAATTTTACAATCAATTCCTATAGAATTTGTAGACCCCCAAACATCAATTCCGATTTTACCAACTACGATTATCAATTATGTACTCCGCAGTCAAGAAAATATTGTTCTCAAAGATGCAGCTAACCAAGGACAATTTATTAATGACCCTTATATTATTGCCAAAAAAAGCAAATCTATTCTCTGTATTCCATTAATTAATCAAAGTCAATTAAGAGGAATTGTTTATTTAGAAAATAATTTAACTACAGACACATTCACAGCAAAAAGAGTCGAACTATTAAAAGTATTATCCGCTCAAGCTGCAATTTCCATTGACAATTCCAGACTGTATCAAACCCTAGAACAAAGAGTCGAAGAACGCACAAAAGAACTGTCTCAAACCTTAGAAATTCTCAAAGAAACTCAAGCAGAACTTATCTTTGAAAATGAGCTACTAAAAACTGCCGAACCTAGCTCTAATTTTGATTATCAAGTAGGAGGAAGTTTGCCGATGGATGCTCCTACTTATGTAGTCCGACAAGCAGACCGCACTCTCTATCAAGCCTTAAAAAAAGGTCAGTTTTGTTATGTTTTGAATTCCCGACAAATGGGTAAATCTAGTCTCATGGTGAGGATGATACACTATCTTAACAGTGAAGGATATCATTGTGCTGCTATAGATTTAACCAGCATCGGTGGTAAAAATATGACCATAGAACAATGGTATAAAGGATTAGCTGTCGATCTATGGTGCAGTTTTGATTTAGTAACTACAGTTAATTTAAAAGCTTGGTGGAATGACCGATTAGATATTTCTCCCTTACAAAGATTCCATAGATTTTTGCAAGATATTTTATTAGTTGAACTGAATAAAAACGAAAGTCAACCTCCAAAAAAAGTCTTCATTTTTATTGATGAAATTGATAGTATTTTAGGCTTAAAAATTCCAGTGGATGACTTTTTTGCCCTGATTCGGTCTTGCTATAATCAACGAATGATTAATCCAAAATCTAGATATCAACATCTCACCTTTGCCTTTTTTGGGGTAGCAACTCCTTCCGAATTAATGACTGATATAAGGAGAACCCCTTTTAATATCGGTCAAGCAATTGAATTACAAAGCTTTAAACCACATGAAGCACAACCTTTATTATTAGGAATAGCTGAAAAAGTTAGTAATCCTCAAACTATTCTTCAAGAAATATTAAACTGGACTGGAGGACAGCCTTTTTTAACTCAAAAACTATGTCGGTTTATTCGTGATTCAAAAATACCCATTCCTGTTAATGGTGAAGCAGAATGGATAGAGAACCTAGTACAAGAAAAAATTCTGACAAATTGGGAAACTCAAGACGAACCAGAGCATTTAAAAACGATACGCGATCGCATTCTTCATAGTACACAGCAAAGGAATAAACTACTGCAATTATATCAACAAATATTAGTAGAAGGGCAGGTAATGGCCATTGATAGTCCAGAAGAAAAAGAGTTGTTGTTGTCAGGGTTAGTGGTAAAGGAAGGGAGAGTTATCAAAGTTTATAACCGTATTTATGAATGGGTATTTGATAGTAATTGGGTAGAGATGGCCGAGTTTGCTTAGGGGATAAAATTCTACAATGTGGCCATATCAATGAGGCTTTCAGTAAATTTCCGGGGACGATATAACCCACATTCCGCACTTCAGTTTGTATCATTAAAAGTAGTATATAAATCCGTAGCTTTGTAGGTATTTATACTATACAAATCATCTCAATTACTTTTTTCGTCGATCAAATTCTGAGTAAGAAATTTA
>NZ_JAAHHG010000365.1 GCF_010692555.1 Okeania sp. SIO3B5
CAATAAGTGTAGGTTGGGTTGAGGGACGATCTTCGGAGCTTATCCGTAGGATAAACCCAACATTAGTAAGGTTTTGTTGGGTTTCACTCCGTTCAACCCAACCTACATTTTTAGGCGTGTCAGTCCACTACCAATAGCGTTCATGCGTAAGTCCTAAACTTTTTATACACTCTTAATTTGGATTTTGCCACCCTTCCACAATAGCAACTCCCACATTAACATAAGGATTATCTAACAATTCTTTCAGAGCTTCTTTGCCTCCCGCTTGCAATGCTCCGACAAAACGTTGCCGTTTGCTTGGCGGAATGGCAGCGGTGACAAATACTCCTTTTTCTGTATCAGTGGCATCAGGATTACTTGATTCTAATTGTTTCAATAATTTTTGAATCTCATTAGCAGCTTCGGCGAGGGTTTGCTTTTCTTGGGAGTTATAATTATTTTGGGTTCCGCTTCCGATCATTTGATTGTCAGCTTCAGCATTCCCGATCATATTAGCATCAATTTTCCTATTTTGTTCTTGATCGACTATACTAGGATTTTCAGCTTGGCTCAAGTTATATTTTGTTCTGTAAGAATCTGTCATTAACTCACTCCTTATATTAGGGTTAAATTCAATATTAGTATTGTTACTTTTTTGAGCATTCATTTTAATAATTTCCAGTAAATGCTCAACTATATTATAACCATTTTCGGATAGTTCCGACCGAGAATTTAATCGCTGAATAAATTGGTCGCTGACAACATGGTCTTTGGTTTCCGCTGCATTTATTAATAATTTCTCTCGTAATAACAGTGCTTCGTTATAGGGTAACAAAGTTGCTAATAATAGATAAACTCCTCGAAATCTGGGGTCGTTAATATGTTGTTCTAATTTTTGATTTTCCTCACCGAGAAATGTCTGGACGATAAAATATTCTTGAATTTTATCATGGCGGAAATACCATTGCGAACCTGAATTACCTTCTACATGGCGTTGACGGCGCAAAACCATTTTGTAGTTTTCCATGCAATTTAGCTCTTTTTTCCACTCGGACGGAATATTAATTTCATCGTTGAGGCGCATTTGATATGCTGTTTCGGCAAATTCTGTTAGGGGAAAGGAATCAAAATTAATCTGCTCGTATGCTGCTGCCATAACGTTATACTGCTGTTGTTGCAGGTTGAGCAAGTCGGGGATTTTACCCTGGGCAAGAATTTGCGCCACAATAGTTAAATCCATGGGATTCGATAATAACCGACGTACTGCTTTGCGCTCTTCCTCTGACTGTTGGTTTGAATTGAAGGTTTTTTCCAGGTATTCTTCGCAAGCTTCCTCATACTCAGACTGGGAAATAGATGTTTCTGCGGATGGGGTAAACTGACGAGTTTGGAGAAACTGTCGAATTTGCTGACGTTTCAATGGTTGGAGAATATAGGTTTTGGTCGCGGAGGGTGGAATCCAATCTAGGGGTTGTGTTGCCAGGAGAATATGACCCCGGAAATGACGCTCGACGAAATAACTAATTTTAGTGCGGGTGTCGGCCGTGACTTCATTGAGACCGTCGATACAAATTTCTAGGGCGTTATTGTAGATGAGATTTTCTAGGAATTTACTGTCTGTTTGAGAAATAGGGATTTTGGCTTGGATGGCAGCGATCGCTCCTTGGGAACATTTGCTGGCAGGTAGGTAAACCACTAGATTTTTGCAGGTTTTTGCCCAGTAGCGCAGGAACATAGATTTGCCGAGACCTGATTCTCCTTCGAGGATAATGGGAGATTGCACTTTGGCAATGGCGGTTTTGATGGGTTGGAGGTTGTGGGTATTTTTGAGGCAAACGTTGGAGTCGGGAAAGTAATCTTGAGGGTTGAAACTGTCGAGGTTAGCGTCTGCGATGAGGAGGGGTTGGAAAGGGGAGAGGAGTTGGCGGCGGAGGAATGGTATCCAGGTGAGTAATAAACCGACGTAACCGAGTCCGGCAATTCTGCGAATTAGGGGATGCCAGAATAGGGTTTGAATTTCCGGAGATTTGGGATAGAGGGAGAGGAGGATGAGCCAAGTGATGGCGTGAAGGAGTAGAAATTTCCAGATGTAGGAGAATATTTGTATTCCTTTCAAGGCATCTATTTTGACTTTAATATCTTGATCTTTGAGGTTGTTGTAGTGGGTTTGGAGTAAATCAATATCCTCTAGTTGCCAATCTACCTTTTTAACCACAAAATCAATTTGCCGTTTCAATTCTGGGCGCAAGTCTTCTAGATTTTCAGTATCTGGCCAAGCATCAGCAAAAATCTCTAAAACTTTTTTGCCTTCTTTTCGAGTGTTGTCAAACTTATTATTTTCGTAGGGATATTTTTTGGGTGAACCCAACCATTGAATTAAGGTAATGGTGTCAGATTCTCCACCACTGACAAAGTAAGCGATAAAACGGAGTCTTGCTTCTTCATAGCTGCTTTTATGAGCGACATTCAAAATTGCTAAAATATCCTGAATATTCAACCTTCCCATCTTGCCCATTGCTGTTGCTGCTGCTTGACGGACATACGAATCTTCATCGCTCAACAACTGCTGCAACTGAGGAATAAATTCTTTAACCTCCGACCCCATCTCACCTACTATCTCTGCTGCTGAAGAACGGACAAGCCAATCTTCATCACTCAACAGCTGCAGCAACTGAGGAATAAATTCTTTAGCATCCAACCCCACCTCACCCACTGCCCATGCGGCTTCTCTACGGACATCGGAATTTTCATCGCTCAACAACTGCAACAACTGAGAAATAAATTGTTTAGTCTCCGACTTCATCCTACCCACTGCTCTTGCTGCTGAAGAACGGACATCTGAATCATCATCGCTCAAAAACTTCTGCAACTGTGGAATAAATTCTTTAACCTCCGACCCCATCTCACCCACAGCCCATGCTGCTTCATAACGCACATCCGAATCATTATCTCTAAACAACTTTAGTAACTGGGGAATCAAATCTTTAGCCTCCGAACCCAAATTACCTATTGCTTCTGCTGCTGCGGAACGGACATTTGAATTTTCAGCCCTCAACAACTGCTGCAACTGAGGAATCAAGTCTTTAGCCTCCGAACCCAAATTACCTATTGCTTCTGCTGCTTCATAACGGACGCTCCAATTTTCATCCCTGAACAATTGCAGCAATTGGGGAATAAATTGTTTGGCCTCCGACCCTAAATTACCTATTGCTTCTGCTGCTGCTTCACGAACATCCGAATCATCATCCCTCAACAACTTCTGTAACTGGGGAATAAATTGTTTAGCCTCCGACCCTAGATTACCCACTGCTATTGCTGCTGCGGAACGGACACGGGAATCATCATCTCTCAACAACTTCTGTAACTGGGGAATAAATTCTTTAGCCTCCGACCCTAGATTACCCACTGCTATTGCTGCTGCGGAACGGACACGGGAATCATCATCCCTCAACAACTTCTGTAACCGGGGAATCAACTCTTTAGCCTCTGACCCCATCTCACCCACTACGTTTGCTGCTGCTTCGCGGACATCCGAATTTTCATCCGTCAACAACTCTAGTAACTGAGGAATAAATTGTTTAGCCTCCGACCCAATATCATTCACTACCCATACTGCTGCCTTACGAACATCCGAATTTTCATAGCTCAACAATTTTCCAATTTGTTCAACCCGCTCCGAGGGAATTTCAACAGGATACTTAAGGTCATACCTAGACATTTTCTTCAAAGCCGCAAACCAAACATCAGGATCAGAATCATCCAACGCAGCCAACATTCCCTGGAGTTGCCAGTCTTCGGGCGGTGAATTCTCAGAAGCTCGAACATGACCCAAATTTACCACCAACAGCACCAACAACAACAGCAGCAAAAAACGCCATTTACGGAGAAAGGAGTTACAGAGTTTCATCATCCTTAGATTGAGAGATATAGCAATTCCCAAAGTTATGAGGTAAATTTACGATCCCCCTACTGCCTTAAAAAGGGGGACTTTGAAGACTCCCCACTTTGTTAAGCGGTTCCCCCCTTAGTAAGGGTAGGGGGGATCTAAAGCTGTACCTCATTATGTTAAAGAACTGCTATAGAAAACAGCAGCTTATTTTAAGTCTACATACTAACATATTAAATTGAACCGGAACAGAAAATCAAGAAATAATTTAGACCAACTAAGATTGCTTCTTTCCACTTCATTCCAGTTGCAACACCAACAGGAAAACAGTATGCTAAATTAAATTCCAAAATAAAAACGTGAAAACAGACAGCATCTTCTATAAATTATTTCTGACAATTCCATCCAGTTTTTTTGAACTAATTGGTATTTCTGGAAATGAAGCTAAAAATTACAAATTTACTTCCCGTGAAGTCAAACAATTATCATTTCGTATGGATGGATTATTTGTACCAACCAATGTTAATTCTGACCAACCATTCTATTTAGTAGAAGTACAATTCCAACCCAAAGAAGAATTATACTATCGTATCTTTTCCGAACTTTTTCTATATTTAAGACAATATCAACCGACTAATCCTTGGCGGGTAGTTGTTATTTATCCAACTCGTAGTGTTGAAAGGGAAGAAGCTCATCAATTTGGAGATATTTTAACTCTAGAAAGAGTCCAACGAATCTATTTAGATGAGTTAGCACCAATAAACTCGTTAGGAGTAGAAATTGTTAAACTGGTAGTAGAACCAGAAGAAACCGCAGTTGATGTGGCTAAGTCGTTAGTTGAAAAAACTCAAATTCAATTAACAGATGCAGTCAGACAAGAAAATATCATCGAATTAATAGAGACTATAATAGTCTACAAATTACCACAAAAAAGTCGGGAGGAAATTGCAGCAATGTTTAATTTAGGAGATTTAAAACAGACCAGATTTTACCAAGATGCCTTTGCCGATGGTCAACAAATTGGTGAACAACGAGGGGAACAACGAGGCCGAGAAATTGGTGAAGACATTGGGGAACAAAGAGGCGAACAAACAGGCCAACAGAAGGCCAAACAAGAAGCAGTTGCTCGAATGGTTAAATTAGGATTGAGTTTAGAGGTAATTGCTGAATCTTTAGACTTGCCTTTGTCGGTTGTTCAACAAATAGCTAATTCGGCTAATAATAATTAGATAACTGAATAGATTCATACTAACTTGGCTACAGAATATTTTTGATAAATAATTCAATTTTATTGGTAGTCAAGTTAACTTAAAAAAAATTAAGTAAGAGAGTTAGGTAGAGTATACTTAAACAGTTTGTATAAATCAGTTTGTATTAGGAAAAAAAAGAATTAACCAGACACCGATTATTTATCAATCTGAAACTTATTCTCAAATTATGGAGATAAAACCATGAATAATGAACAACCTAAATTATTTTCAGAAAGACTCCTTAAAAGTATCAATAAAGCCATTGCTGAAGCCTTAGAAAGACACCGGAAATTAGGAGAGTCTATCGCTATTTGGGAAGATGGAAAAGTAGTTATTGTACCTCCAGAAAAAATCCCATTAATCTTAGATAAGCAATGGGATGGATAATGAATAATGAATAATGAATAATTAATAATTAATAATTACCTCTGGTTTAACTTGAGGTGCTGATAACTGATAACTGAAAAAAGGTGAAGCGCAATGGTTTTAACAGCCCAAGAATTAGAGGCAATAATGCCCGATGCTACTCAACTAGAAAGCGACGAACCCGAAATGGAAAGCTCTCAACACTATACGCAACTCATGTTGCTAGTTATTTGTCTAGAATGGTTGTGGCGCGATCGCAACGATTACTTTATTGGTGCCAACTTGACTATTTATACGATGTCCGGTTGAATAGTTATAAATAACGAGAGAGGACTCAGGAGATCCCCCCTAACCCCCGTTTAACAAAAAGCACAGCATCCTCTGGCTTCCCATCGTTCAAAAGCGAAGCATCCTCTGGCTTCCCCCTTCCCAAGGGGGACGGGAGGGGGATTAAGGGGGGAACTGGAAGTCCCCTGGTTAAATTAGGATTGAGTTTAGAGGTAATTGCTGAATCTTTAGATTTGCCTTTGTCGGTTGTTCAACAAATAGCTAATTCAGCTAATAACAATTAGACAACTGAGATTAACCACAATATAAAAAGATGGCATACTCCTCAAGAGTCATCTTCAGATGACTTAAACTATTAGCCAAGGATTTCAATCCTTGGCGAACTTGGCGAACTTAGCGAACCATGTCATCCGCCAAGAAATAAATTTCTAGGATCAAAGCAGAAGTCATCTAAAGATGACTAAAGATAGCTAATTTATTATGGCGTTCTTAATGAGACTTGATATAAAATCCAACCACCAAACCTTCTTCCTCCTTTCTTCTTCCCTCTTCGTTCTCTCCTAGATAACTTAAGCCTTCCTTCTTCTTCCCTCCTGACTCCTGACTCCTGACTCCTGACTCCTTCTTCTAGCCACATCTGAGATTAACCACAATATAAAAAGATGGCATACTCCTCAAGAGTCATCTTCAGATGACTTAAACTATTAGCCAAGGATTTCAATCCTTAGCGAACTTGGCGAACTTAGCGAACCATGTCATCCGCCAAGAAATAAATTTCTAGGATCAAAGCAGAAGTCATCTAAAGATGACTAAAGATAGCTAATTTATTATGGCGTTCTTAATGAGACTTGATATAAAATCCAACCACCAAGCCTTCTTCCTCCTTTCTTCTTCCCTCTTCCTTCTCTCCTAGATACAGCGGGTTCCACCTTGGCGAGGTACACCCCAAAGCGAGCAAGATGCTCGCACTGGGAACATTTAATTTTTCATATCTGTACTTCATATACTTGAAATTTGCTGTAACTCAACCCTTCCTTCATCTTCCCTCCTGACTCCTGACTCCTGACTCCTGACTCCTTCTAATTAGCTACATCACGAAGAATATTTAAAGGTTTATGCTCCTTAATAATTTTCATCTCTTCCTGATTTTTCACCAACAAAGCACCCGCAAAACCTAAACTATTAACAGAAATAGATTTAAAATTTTCATGCGATCGCGACACAACTAACATCCATTCTCGCGTCACCAAAAGATTATAATTACCAGACTGTTTCCCAGTCTTCTCATCAACATCTTCTATCCCCACAGCTTTGAGTAAAGCAAAATAAGATGCCAAAATTTCACCAGCAGAGTCAACAGGAGAATTTATCCAACCAGAATCTAATTTAGCCAAAGCGTGTCGAAAAGGAAAGTCAGAGGTAACACCTATACCATTATCAAATTTAGCAGTAGCGATCGCTCTTTCTATGGGTATTCTCTCTCCATCCAAAACCATTGGCAGAGGTATCATTTGTAAATGTTTATGACGTTGACTCGCACCTGCCACTTTCCCAGAATTGTAAAATGCCAAACCATCAAATTCTCCCATACAGCAACCCAAAGCCTGAAAATCTTGCAAATTCAGCAAATTTTCTTGTTCCTCGAACTCTCTAGTCACAATAAGTAGATGATTATCTACAACGTTATACTTATTCAACAAACACAGATGAGTTTTAGAGATATCGGCAACAAATAAATCCTGCTCATAAGGTAGAAAGGGGTTAAAATCTTTGCCAGCCTCAGTTTTGTTTTTTTTCTGCTGTTTTTTGGCTTCATCTTTCCGGGATAAATTAGACAAAATGCGTACTAGGAAGCGAATATTATTCTGTTGTACAAACTCGTACTCAGTAGGTATAGGTTGAAGTGCGCCACATTCTAGAGCATATTTTGTTTGTTGTTTCAGTCTTTCCCAGAGAGTGCCAGGTGTAAATAACAGTTGATTTTGGGACATAGTTAAATTTTGGATATTTATAGTCATCCATCATCATACTACTGATATTAGACATCCAAAAGAGGGAGTAGGCAGTAGGCATTAGGGGGAAAGAATTGATAATTTCTGTTGGGTGAACCCGCCCCAATAATCTAATGCTTACAGCGGTTTTCATTTCAGTCTACCACAGTAGGGACGTTGCATGCAACGTCCCTACAGGGTTTTGGTTATGACGATGTGGTTCATCAATTTGAAAAGCGCTGTAATAATTGAAGTGCTACCTACAGTTAAGCATTAATACATGGTAATTAGAGTTTGCTGAAAAAGTCTTATGGGTGAGGGTAGGATAACCCACCCCTCGCCCCTCCCAGGAGGGGAAGACAGGAGGCAACCCACCCCTCGCCCCTCCCCCTCCCAACCCACCCCTCGCCCCTCCCAGGAGGGGAGGGGAAGACAGGAGAAATGGGAATGAGCGAGGAGGTAGGAGTAATATCACGCCTAAAATACTAACTTTTTGAGTGTTTTATATCATGTCCGATAGCATCGGAGCGTGTATAAAATTAAGGTGACAATGAAAGAAAACCTTCTGCCTCCTGCCTCCAGCATAGCTGCCTTCCTTCCACCAAAGTCTAACTATTCAACCGGACATGATATTAGACTGAAACAGGCGCACTACAATTCGATCCAAAAAAGACTAAAGTCTTTATATGTCAATGCTTTTATACGATGTCCGGTTGAATAGTTATAAATAACAACAGAGGAGTCAGGAGATCCCCCCTAACCCCCGTTTAACAAAAAGCGCAGCATCCTCTGGCTTCCCCCGATCCTGCGGGGGACGGGAGGGGGATTAAGGGGGGAACTGGAAGTCCCTCTTTTTAAGGGGGATGCGCGGGGGATCATTGATGTACTTCACGCCTTATGAAAACTATTATATTAAGGAGGAACAAGTTTTTTTATCACGCTCTTATCCGGACATGATATTAGTTCTAATCAGCAAGCCCTAATTAGTTAGTATAAAACCTTCTTCTTTCTTCCTTCTTCCTTCTTCTTTCTTCCTTCTTCTTTCTTCCTTCTGCCTTCTTCCTTCTTCCTTCTGCTGTAAGTCAAAAAAAAAGTCCCCTATGGAAACAGGGAACCCCTATAAATAGCAACTACTCTTAGAGCTTGATTTCAGTATTTACCACACTAAAATGAAAGTTTTTTTGGGATATTCACTAACTTTATCGCTTAAGCTTCACCTAATTTTAAGGCTCAAAAGCAATAAAGTTGTTGGGAATTTTAGTTTCTAGAAAAACTATCACATTAATCCCCAAGTACTTCTGTACAAAATAAGCTAGTTGAATCAAAACTTTTACCTTCTCTATTCGCTTTAGCTTCTTTACTTTCTAGGATGCTGGCAACTGAACTTTTCGCAAGAGAACGAGTTGTTGCACTGGCACTTTCATTAACCCAATCATTTGCGCCAACTTTATATCTAAAATCACATTCATACTGATCGTTAGCCGATCCTGCTTGTAAGAAAATACCGAGAGAAGCTAGTGCAGATAGGATTAAGTACCTTTTCATTATAAATAATCTCCTGTAATTCGGTTTACTTGCTGGATAGTTAGTTACTATCTATATTCTTTTTATATCTCTAAGTTCAGATCATTTATTGTTAAATACTATACTTTTTACTATATTTTTTCTCATTTTATGAGCGATTTGTTGTTTCTTTAAGTATAAATTCTTAATCCACATATAGGCATTATTAATATTAGTTTTTACTGTCTCAATATCAATAAAAATTAATAAAAAAAATTGATCTTTATGATATAATTATTCTTGATTTATTGCTGCGATTATGTAAGTAAAATTTTACAGTTATCTACTTAAATTGTCAAGAGAATAATATAACTATTTCTCAAAAAAAAATAGACCTGCAAATCTGCAAAATAAGTAAACATTTAAGTTGCTCTTTGGAACGAAAGTAAATAAATATTAATTGTGGATAAACAGAGCAATAAAAGGAGAAAAACTATTACGATCGAATTTAATATGAGCTTTTAGCAGTAATTTTCAAAACGATAAAAAGCAAAAGTCAAAAGTTTTGCGAGCAAAAAATTACAAAATTAAGTCGATCTGGTATAATTGAGTATGTGGCTTTTCAATCTTTACTCTACAAAAAATTGATGTTTGAATCATAAGCGATCGCTAGTAAAAAAAGTATAAATCTTGTTAGGAGCGATCGCTTATACAATAGACATCTCCAATAATAAAAAATAAAATCAATTATCGCACAGAAATTATCAATTCTTCCCCTCCCCTCCTGGGAGGGGCTAGGGGTGGGTTGGGAGGGGGAGGGGCGAGGGGTGGGTTCCCTACTCCCTACTCCCTACTCACTACTCCCTCTTTTCTGGAGATGTCTAATAATTTGTTGTTAAGTCACGAA
>NZ_JAAHHG010000366.1:0-9176 GCF_010692555.1 Okeania sp. SIO3B5
TGCTGAATAAATATCAAAGCTTTTACATATAAAGGTTTTAGCCTTTTTAGATCTTGAAAAAGTATGTGGTTTTCAGCTCTTTATGCTCAAAAAGTTAGGATTTTGGGCGCATAGTTCGGCAAAAAAATTACTCCCCTACTCCCCTACTCCCTTACTCCCCCGCTCCCCTACTCCTTAAAAAAGACTTTTTCAGCAAACCCTAATTATTCGGACATGATATTACACCTTGGTGGAGGAAAGGCAGAGGGCAGAAGACAGAAGGGTTTCTTGCAATTGTTATTTAATTTTATACACGCTCCGATGCTACCGGACATGATTTAACGAAGTCAGAAGTCAAAAGTCAGAAATCAGAAGTTATATCATGTTCGGTTGAATACTTACACTTTGGAGGAACGAAGGCAGGAGGCAACCCACCCCTAACCCCTCCCAGGAGGGGGAGGCAGAAGGGAAGAAAGGGTTAAAAGGGATAAAGTTTTTTTATAACTGATTATCCGAACATGATATTAACCCACCCCTGCCCCTCCCCAACCCACCCCCGCCCCTCCCAGGAGGGGAGCCAGGAGGGGAAGTAAGGAATTTGAGCAAGGCTCCAAAAATATTGCGCCTTAAAAGGCGGCGTTTTAGACCAATGTTATTTTGATAAAATTAATTAGCTAAATATTTGCTAAAAAATGAGCAACTAATTAATATCAGGAATTAGGATTATCACCCAATTCCAAATGATTAATTTTAAGCAGTAACTGAAGTAGTTAATGTTGACATTTCATTTTGTTTTATCCATTCAAAAACTCGATTCAATGCCCACCAAACATCAGGATCTTGAGCATTAGCTTGACAAGATTTACTGCTAACATGAGCTACATGACCACCATAACGAGTTAACATTAAATCAATAGCAGAATTACTTTCACAAGCAGCTTTTAAATCTGCTCCAATTGTTGGGTCAAACATAGGGTCATCTTCAGCATAAATAATCAATGTTCGTTTTTTTATATGAGGCAAAAAATATAGAGGACTTGTTGCTTGATAGTAGGCTTCTACTGATGAAAATCCTAATCTTTCAATCACAAATTCTTCATCAAATTTCCAGATACAATCAGCACGTTCTATTGCCTCTGGATCGATAAAATCTGGATGATGCTCGTGAATTAACCAAACTAATTTTTTGAGGTTTTTAGTAATTCCTCTATCCAAGTTTCTTCCTAAAGGAGAACTATCTAAATAAGATAGAGAACGTTGAGATTCTAGACTGGGACAAATAGCTGCACAACCACCAATATCTGTTTCAGCTAACCCTAATTCTGGAGCCAAACTTTCCGCTACTTTTGCACCCCAAAGTGCTAGTTGTCCTCCTAAAGAATATGCAGTAAACCAAAAATTAGGCGGACAACCCATTGCTTTTGCTTGAGCAGCAATATGAACAAAATCCTGCCCTTCATAAATGCCATCTGAAGTTAGAGCTTGTGATAATAATGCTGTCTTGCCATGGGCACGCCAATCAAATAAAATAACAGCATAACCTTGAGCATAAGCTTTGCGTCCTAATAGTTTTAAGAACCATTGATTATCTAACTCTCCTGTAATTCCATAGGTCCCAATAATTGTACCTTTTGGGTTTTCTGGAATAGCCATCCAGCCAAAAATGGGCACATCATTTGCTCCCATAAAAATTTTCTCTTGATAAGAAGGCTTCGGAAATGTAGTAGTTTCTTCCCAAAAACGGGGTATCCAAAAGGCTGCATAAAGAGTCATTGCTACACCATTTTTCAGGAACCACGGAGGAGTATAAGAAGGATAACCCATAGATAAATTTTAATCTGATAAAACTTAAATTTGTTAATCAGATAGTATATCAGTTGGAGATGAAATTTTATAATCCAGGATTTTTCGGTCAATAACTGAGTAAGCATTCAGCCGTCAGCACTTCAGCCATCAGCTATTGCTTTCAGTTCGACCAAGAAAAGTTTTGCTACATTTCCTTGGGAGTAGGGAGTAGGGAGTAGGGAGTAGGGAGTAGGGTTTAAAGGCATAAGATATTTTGGATTAATACCGATAATCCTCTACATTCATTACTGAATCATTATTATTACTTAGGGTTTGCTGAAAAAGTCTTTTTGTTGAGGTAGGAGACAGGAGACAGGAGACAGGAGAAATGGGAATGAGGGAGGAGGTAGGAGTAAGCATTGTCCCTTGATTTTTATGCCCAAATCTTGACCAAAATCCTAAATTTTTGAACCATTACCACTTAAAACCTCGCACTTTTTGATACTTAAAAATGCTAAAACCTTTATCTATAAAGACTTTTAGATTTATTCAGCAAGCCCTACTTAATAACTGAAGTTTATTGGAAGTATAACATTATTTTGGGAAAGGAGTAGGGATTAGGGAGTAGGGAGTAGGGAGTAGGGTTTAAAGGCATGGGAATTGGTATTCTTGATAAGAAAAGGTAATTCTAAATTCTTAATTCTTAATTCTAAATTCTTCAACTTGATGCTTTTTCTTATACTTAGCGAACCAGTCATTTCAGTTATCAGTTATCAGTTATCAGTTATCAGTACCTTCTACTGAATTAGAAGGCTACGAAAAACCGATATTTATAGGTAATTCAACCACCATTTACTTTTATGATTCTTCTTATACTTAGCAAACCAGTTACAGATAATGTATAAAAGGAAGGTTATTAACAACCAAATTAGATAAACAATTGGTAAATTATACCCAAATGCTTGTGGTTTCCAATTGATGCCTACTTGGGAGAAAGTAAAAGGTTCTATCCCATATCTATAAAGGGCAAATAAAATAGCTGTTAGATGAATTAAATAGATGTGGATAACATAGAAAAATAATGGTTGCTGACCTAATATAATTAATGGTTTAAAATAACGTATTTTTGTTTTTTCCAACCAATAAAGTAATAATATTGCTATACCAAGTGTAATTAGTAAATATAGTAGAGAAGGCGGATATTTATGACAATTGATAAAGGATAATAAGGTATCAGGAAAGTTAGACTGAATTGACCAAGAATTGGGGTCGCCATAAATATTAGTTGCTCGGATAACAATAAAGGCAACTATCATACTTAAACCGATTTTTCTTAATAGCTGAAGTCGTCGTTCTTTTTCCATTTCAAACAGTGTTCCGAAAACATAACCTAATGCCATAACTCCGATCCAAGGAATCAGAGGATAGAGGACAAAGAAGCGAAACCCAGAAATTGGTTCAATCATTGTGCGCTGGTGAAGTATTGCCCACAACCAACCAATATTTCCTAATTGTTCTGCTTGTACATTATCAAAAAAATTATGTCCGACTATCAGGAAAATTGCGATGATCGCAATTGTCCGAGTAGGAAGATAAATTATTGCTGCTAAGAAAATCATCGAACAACCGATCGCCCACAATACTCCGGCGCCAGAAAAAATGTAACTCAGTTTAAAACCCCAACTAAAAGACACTACTGTTAAATCTAGAAATACTAACCACAGTCCTCGGAGTAACAAAAACCGAGAAAGTCGTTGTTTGGTTTTGCCACGTTTGAGGGAGAGATAAGCTCCTATTCCTGCTAGAAAAATGAATGTGGGGGCACAAAGATGGGTTATCCAGCGTGTTAGAAATAGAGGAATGTTTGTCTCAGTGAGGTCTAAAGGGTTAAAGTCGGCATTGGAGAAAAACATTCGTACATGATCTAATGTCATTAGCACCATTACAAGTCCACGCAAAATGTCAACTGATATTACTCGTGGAATGCGGTCTTGATTTTGATTTTTAGAGTCTAAGGTTAGTTTGTTTGTATCAAGTTTTTCCATTGCGTAAGTCCTGATAATTTGATTAGAGAGCGATCGCTTTTGGGAAATGTTCAACTTCATAATAAGCAAGTTGGGTTAAGGTAACGTTTTCGGCTAAGAGCCGACATTAAACGCTGCGCGATATGTTTGCGTTTGCGTAGCATCCCGTAGGGGAGCGGGGGAGTAGGGGAGTAGGGGAGTAGGGGAGAATTTTTTTGCCCAACTATGCGCTAAAAATGCTAACTTTTTGAGCATGAAGAGCTGAAAACCATGTACTTTTTCAATGTCTAAAAAGTCTAAACCCTTTATCTGGTAATTATTTGAGATTTAATCAGCAAACCCTAATTAATATCCTCGTAATAGTTTGAGTTGACCTAGAGAGTCTTCATACAACTCTTGATTTCCTTGTTGTTTGTATAAGTCTGCAGCCTTTTCAAAATCTGATATTGCTTTTTCAATGTTCCTGTTAAGCTTGTAAATCAGACCCCGGTTATGGTAGGCACCAGCATATTTGGGATTGAGTTGAATGGCTTGGTTATAGTCAGTAAGCGCCTTTTCATATTCTCCCTGCTGATAGTAAACAATACCCCTGCTATTGTAAGCATTAGGGTATTTAGGATTGAGTTGAATGGCTTGGTTAAAGTCAGCAAATGCCTTTTCATCTTCTCCTTGGTTACTGTAAATAATACCTCGGCTATAGTAGGCAATAGAAATTTTGGGATTGAGTCGAATAGCTTGGTTAAAGTCAGCAAGCGCCTTTTCATCTTCTCTTTGTTTACTGTAAACAAGACCCCGACTATAGTAGGCAATCGCAAATTTGGGATTTAGTCGAATAGCTTGGTTATAGTCAGCGATCGCCTTTTCATCTTCTCCCTGATAGAAGTAAACAAGACCCCGGCGATAGTAGGCAACAGTGTATTGGGAATTGATTTGAATAGCTTGGCTAAAGTCAGCGATCGCCTTTTTATTTTCTCCCTGGTAGAAGTAAATAATACCCCTGGATGTGTAAGGTAGCCAAACTGAAGAATAGTTTAGCTTGATGGATGTGCTGTAATCAGTGATCGCCTTTTCATATTCTCTCTGGTTACTGTAAACAAGACCCCGATTATAGTAGGCTACAGCAAATTTAGGATTGAGCCGAATAGCTTGGTTATAGTCATCGAGGGCTTTTTCATACTCTCCTCTATTATAGTGTTCGACACCCTGAGCAAAGTAACTTTCAGCATCCTGAGTTTGAGATGGAGTAGCATTATCACTATTTATAACAATCTGATTTTCTCTAGTCGGAGAAGGTAAGACAACAGGAGTTGGCCTTACCAAAACCCTGCCAATCTCCTGTGGCATCGCCTGCAAAAAAGTAGAAATCAAAACCCCATCCCCATCTTTACCATCGTTAGTCAAGTCCACATGAATACCCACTCCAGTATTAACACTAGAAGTAACACTTTCTAAAGTAATTTTTTTAGCTAAAGTTAATCTATTTAGAGCAATTGGATTTAAAGGAGTATTGTTTTGTCTAGCAGTAAAAATTGGATTTGATATCGAAATTTTATGGGCTTGACTATGCTTAGTCAGACCAGCAACTACAGCTAGAGTAACAAAACCAATACTTGTCAATTGTTTGAAAAATTGAAAGTTCATATATACCACTCCTTAACTCATTTAATAAAGTTATAATTGACTCATTTAATAAAGTTATAACATGAATTTTACAGCAGATTTCGTTTTAGTGAGGTACACTCATCGCGGCCAAGATCCCCGCACTTGCATTCATTTATAGCAGATTTCGTTTTATACCAGTTTGATAAATCTTTGCTACAAATACTTAGGTTACTGTTTAGGAGTCAGGAGACAGGAGTCAGGAGTCGTATGGAAATGGGTTTTATGCCATTTATTATATAAAAGTTTATCTTTTTCCTCCAATAAATATTTCCTACAAATTATTTTAATACTGCTTATTATCTGTAACATTCTTTTTTCAAATTGGTATTACTTCTCTTTGAAAAAAAGAGGATTGATTAAGATGGAGGGTAAGCATTTCCTGCGGAATGCTGCGCAAACAGCTATTAGCTGTTAGCTAACTTCCTGAGGAAGAACTGCGTTAACAGCAACAAGATTCTCTCATATAGGACAGTGTTTAAATTAATATAGACTTTAAGGACAAGGGAGCTAACTTTTGTAGTAAGACAATTAATCAAGCTTTTATCGTAAACTAAAAGCAATAGCTGACGGCTGAATACTTACGACGGAAGTCTCCTGTAAAGCCTTTTTATCATGCTTATTATTCGTAACATTCTTTTTTCAAAATGGTGTTATGGTATTACAGATTATCAAATTTCAATAGAGCTGCTATACTAAATTTTAACTAGCTATAAGCTTAAGCGCATTTCTTGATGGAATGCTCCGCAAACATCTTGCCTCCTTGGTTGCAACTGTGGACTTCAGCTTGAACACAGTTCTGGGTTGAAATTCCCGGTTCCTATAAACCAGAAGGTGGGTAGAGAGAGGGGTTGAAACTCCCTTTCCGTTCCGGAATGCTCCGCAAACACACAGATTTACTGCTGAGTGCCAATCGCCGATCGCTGATTTAACTATATTATTACTTCTCGAAGGTATGTCCCTAGAGTTAACTACTATTTCATCAAACTATATACTTATAGTTGATGACTTGCCTATGAATTTACGGCTCCTGTCAACCTTGCTCAAGCGTCATGGCTATCAAGTTAGGACAGAGTCAAGCGGCAAAACTGCTATAGAAATAATTAGATCTAATCCTCCTAATTTAATATTATTAGATGTAATGATGCCAGAAATAGATGGCTATGAAGTTTGTCAACAAATAAAAGCTTTAGATGAATTTTCTGATATTCCAGTAATTTTTATTAGCGCTTTAGATGACTCTTTAGATAAAGTTAAAGCTTTTGAAGTAGGAGCAGTAGATTATATTACTAAACCTTTTCAAAGTCGGGAAGTTTTAGCACGAGTAAAAAATCAATTAATAATTAGTTCCTTACAAGCACAACTACATGAAAAAAATCAAGAATTGACAGAGCAGAATCTAAAATTACAAGCAGAAATAGCAGAAAAAGAAAGAGCTGAAACAGAAATTAGGTTTTTATTAGAAACAACTCAATCTATTAATAATGCCGATGATTTTAATTCTGCATTAGCAATTATGCTTCAGTCTTGTTGCCAACTAATTAATTGGGATTTTAGTGAAGCATGGATTCCTAATGAGGTTAATAATATAATTGAATATAGTCAAGTTTGGTATGCTAGAGAGCCTCATTTAGACCGATTTGGAACTCATAGTTCAAAGTTAACTTTTACCTATAATAATAGTTTGCCTGGTAAAGTTTGGGCATCTCAAAAACCACAGTGGATAGAAGATTTTTCAATCGAGTCAAAAATAGCTGCAGAAGTGGGATTAAAAGCAGCTTTTGGAGTGCCAATTATTGCTGATGATCGGGTATTAGCAGTCTTGATTTTCTTTAAAAAAAAAGTTATTTCTTTCCAACTTTATCCCATCGAATTAATTCAGGCAGCAGCTACCCAATTAGCTTCTTTAGTCCAACATAAGCAAGCAGAAGAAGCTCTCAGAATTGCAGAACAACGATATCATGGTATCGTAGAAAATGCTGTGGATGGTATTTTTCAAGTCTCTCCTAATGGACGTTTTATTAGTGCAAATATGGCGCTAGCAAGAATTTATGGTTATGATTCACCAGAAGAGTTACTAAAAAATATTAAAGATATTTCTCAACAGCTGTATTACGATCCTAACCGTAGGCAAAAATTTGTAGCAGCAATGAAAGTAGATAATGCTGTATATAATTTTGAGTCTTTAGTATATCGTAAAGATCGTCAGACAATTTGGATTTCTGAAAATGCTCGTGCTGTATATGACTCTCAGGGCAAATTGTTGTATTACGAGGGTACTGTTTCTGATATTACCGCCCGGAAAATGGCGCAGGAAGCTTTGAAGTTTCAGCAACAACAAATGGAACAGTTATTGCTCAATATTTTGCCAGCTAAAATTGCTAAACGTCTACAAGAAGAACAAAGGGCGATCGCTGATAGTTTTGATGATGTGAGTGTGTTATTTGCTGACTTAGTGGGGTTTACTGAGTTTTGCTCAAATGTTTCTCCCATAGAACTTGTAAATTTTCTGAATTTGATTTTTTCTAAGTTTGACCAACTGACTAAAAAACATTGTTTAGAGAAAATCAAAACTATTGGGGATGCGTATATGGTAGTTGGTGGTTTGCTAGTACAGCAAGATAATCATTTGGAGGCGATCGCTAATATGGCACTAGATATGCAGGTTAGTTTCGAGCATCTATGCGATCGGCTAGGAACAGCTTTGACTCTGCGAATTGGTATCCATGTCGGGCCTGTGGTTGCTGGAGTTATTGGTCAAACTAAATTTATCTATGATTTGTGGGGCGATACTGTAAATATTGCATCTCGGATGGAGTCTAGTGGTATTGCTGGTGAAGTTCAAGTTACCAGTCTTGTATATCAGCGACTCCAGAAAAAATTTGTATTTGAACAGCGGGGTAAGGTTTCAATTAAAGGGAAAGGCGATATGACTACTTATTTTCTTAAGGGAGTGTTCAACAATTAATAATTAATAATTAATAATTAATAATTAATAATTAGGGCTTGCTGAATAAAATTGTAATCAATACCTGTAAAGGCTTCTAGGGTTTTTTGTTATGAAAAAGTGTAAGGTTTTTGGCTATTGTAGCCTCAAAATGCTAATACTTTTCCCCTGACAATGCCGAAAATTTTGCCGTAGCAGATAGTCTAAACTGTTCCCAGTTAAGTGTTCCCTGTTCCCTATTATCACCATCAGACTAGTGAAGCGCAAACTCTAATTAGGGTTTGCTGAATAAATATGAAAGCATTTATAGATAAAGGTTTTAGCAACTTGTTTGTTGGAAAAAAGTACCAGCTTTTAGGTCAAAAAGGTTAAAAAACTTAGCACAAAAGGCTCACACTTGAGGTGAAAAATTAAGAGACAATTCTTACAACTAATTCCTTTATAACTGCCATTCCTCCTGAATTGCAGGATTGCTGGATTCTGGCTCCTGCCCTGAGAAAAAGACTAGTGAAGCGCAAACCCTAATTAGGGTTTGCTGAATAAATATGAAAGCATTTATAGATAAAGGTTTTAGCAACTTGTTTGTTGGAAAAAAGTACCAGCTTTTAGGTCAAAAAGGTTAAAAAACTTAGCACAAAAGGCTCACACTTGAGGTGAAAAATTAAGAGACAATTCTTACAACTAATTCCTTTATAACTGCCATTCCTCCTGAATTGCAGGATTGCTGGATTCTGGCTCCTGCCCTGAGAAAAAGACTAGTGAAGCGCAAACCCTAATTAGGG
>NZ_JAAHHG010000366.1:9276-10165 GCF_010692555.1 Okeania sp. SIO3B5
GAAAAATTAAGAGACAATTCTTACAACTAATTCCTTTATAACTGCCATTCCTCCTGAATTGCAGGATTGCTGGATTCTGGCTCCTGCCCTGAGAAAAAGACTAGTGAAGCGCAAACCCTAATTAGGGCTTGCTGAATAAATATGAAAGCATTGACATATAAAGACTTTAGCCTTTTAGGGTCTGAAATACCTTGGTTTTCAGCTCTTCACGCTCAAAAAGGAGCGTATTTTAGGCGCATAGTTGGGCAGAAAAATCAAGGGACAAAACGCCCGCTCCTACCTCTTCTCTCATTCCTATTTCTCCTGTCTCCTGTCTCCTGTCTCCTGTCTCCTACCCCAGCAAAAAGACTTTCCATACGCAGACCCTAATTAGGGTTTGCTGATTAAATCTCAAGTAATTACCAGATAAAGGTTTTAGCCTTTTTAGGTATTGAAAAAGTACATGGTTTTCAGCTCTTCATGCTCAAAAAGGAGCGCATTTTTAGCGCTATAGTTGGGCAAAAAAATTCTCCCCTACTCCCCTACTCCCCTACTCCCCTACTCCCCTACTCCCCTACTCCCCCGCTCCTTAAAAAAGACTAGTGAAGCGCAAACCCTAATTAGGGCTTGCTGAAAAAATATGAGTCGTAAGAGTAGGAGTCAGGAACCTGAATCGGTGAATCCAGGAGGAATGGGAATTATAGAAGAGGTAGTTGGAACAATCCTCCCTTAATTTTTCTGCCATAATCTACCCAAAATACGCTCCTAAATTGAACCGGAACTACCTAGGGCTTGCTGAAAAAGTCTTTTTTAAGGAGTAGGGGAGCGGGGGAGTAGGGGAGTAGGGGAGTAGGGGAGTAGGGGAATAATTTTTTTTGCCCAACTGTGCGCCAGAAATGCGCTCCTTTTA
>NZ_JAAHHG010000367.1 GCF_010692555.1 Okeania sp. SIO3B5
CGGGAGAAAGTTCAACTTTGTTGAGAACCACGATTCGCGCATTGTGGTGGGCACAGAACCATTCGAGCAAATCGAAGCCAAATCGAAGGAGCCTGTCTTTGTATGTGACCACAATCGATTGGACATTTCCTGACATAACCCGTTCCAGTACGGCAAGCATTTTTTTTCGTTTGTAGTTAAGTCCTCCTCCAACTTCTTTGACAAGCTCTCCATCAGGGTATTGGGATTTGAGATATTCACACTGACGTTCCAAGTCTTCTTTTTGCTTTGTTGACGAGACTCTGGCATAGAGGATGATAACCCTATCCCCGGTAGTCCCAGTTGTATATGTGGTGATGTCATATCTTCTCTGTCCCCCTGCTGTTCTGATTGCTGTAATTTTTCCTTGCTCTTCCCAGTACCGCAAGGTTCTGTCACAGACTCCCAAGATTCGGGTTGCTTCCCCTGGCGTTACATAATTTTTAGTCATTTTCTTTCCTTTCTGTTTTCATTTTCTATTTTTACACTATTTGCCAGAAATTGCCAGGGTTTTTTAAATCTAGTCGCGCACCTCGAAAACCCTCCCTTGAGCAAAGTATTCGCTGATATAGTAGTCGCCATTACTATTAGGATATTCTCGCTCCTCTCAAATTTAGTCACAGCAAGAGTTTAAATCATAACTTCTAACTTTTGACTTTTGACTTCTGACTTCTATCTAAAATGGAGCTTTGAGGACTCTCGGTATAATCTCTGATTTACCGGGAGATGAATCGCGACCAAAATAAAAACAGATCACAGATCTTGATTTGCAAGGGTCTAACTTAACACCAAACTCAGATAGAATTATGTTATTATGTCCACATGATAACACTAACCTACGAATTTAAGTTAATCCCTTCTCAACAGCAGATAGCCATTATAGAAGATATTCTGGCAGTCATAAGAAAGGTGTGGAATTATGCCTTGAGAGAGCGAAAAGACTGGATTAATGGTAGGAAGTGTGCAGTTGATTCTTGTTCATTACATCAAGAGTACATAATTCCTTCGGATGCGCCTTACCCTAACTACAACATACAAGCGGCCAACTTAACTAAAGCCAAGAAGACTAACCCAGAGCTGAAAAGAACAAATGCTCAAGTCTTACAACAAGTTCTCAAGAATTTGGAAAGAGCATTTAACAACATGAAACAGCAGGGTTATGGCTTTCCTCGTTTTAAAAACAAGTACAGAATGAGGTCCTTTGTCTTCCCTCAGTTTAAAAATAATCCCATCTCTAACGAGTACATCAAACTCCCACAAATTGGATTAGTTCAGATGAGATTATCTAGGCCAATTCCAGAGGGATTTAAACTGAAACAGGTCAGAGTGGTCAGACGAGCAAGTGGGTATTTTGTCATGTTATCTCTACAAAGTCCCGTTAGTATTCCGGATACTCCAGCTTCAGGACATCCATTAGGAATTGATATTGGACTAGATAAATTTTTAGCAACTTCTGAAGGTGAATTGATTGAACGTCCAAAGTTTTTAACCAAACTACAAAGCGAGTTGACATTACTGCAACGTAGGTTAAAGTTAAAATCTAAAGGGTCAAAAAATCGACATAAACTTAACCAAAAGATAGCCAGACTTCATCAAAAAATATCAGACACCCGAAAAGACTTTCACTTTAAATTAGCTCATCATTTATGCGACCAAGCTCGAATGATATTTGTGGAAGACCTAGACTTGAGAACCTGGGCCAAAGGAATGTTAGGTAAACATACTTTAGATGCAGGGTTCGGTCAGTTTTTCAATATATTGGCTTGGGTATGCAGGAAACGAGGAGTTTATTTTGGCAAGGTAGACTACAGATATACCAGTCAAATTTGTCCGAATTGTGGAGCGCATACAGGTAAAAAAGATTTGTCTGAGCGTATTCATAAATGTCCTGAATGCCAATACGAAATGAACCGGGATGTGGCAGCAGCAAAAGTGATTTGTCATCGAGGTGTTACTGCGGCCTTTGCAGATGCGTGGTTCAACAAATTGACGCTCGTTGGCGTACTGTCGGGGACTGGCAACAGTCTAGATAAGTGCCATTCAAGCAGTAAACCTAAATCGTGAGGTTTAGGAATCCCTCGTTATAATCAAGCGATTTAACGAGGGAGGATGTCAAAGCTGAGTGCTTTATTTAAAGAAAACAGGTTAAAATATAGGTCTTAATTCTTTATTGTAGTTTGAGTTTCATGGGCAACACATTTGGACATCTGTTTCGGGTAACAACATTTGGTGAATCCCACGGAGGAGGAGTAGGAGTGATAATTGATGGTTGCCCTCCTAAACTAGAAATAGATGTTGCAGAAATTCAATATGAGTTAGACCGTAGGCGTCCAGGGCAAAGCAAAATTACAACACCCCGCAAAGAAACAGATATTTGTGAAATACTGTCCGGAGTCTTTGAAGGTCAAACTTTGGGTACGCCAATTATGATTTTGGTGAAAAATAAGGATGCTCGTTCACAAGATTATCAGGAGATGGCTAGTAAATATCGTCCATCTCATGCCGATGCAACTTATGATGCTAAGTATGGTATTAGGAACTGGCAAGGTGGGGGACGCTCTTCAGCTAGAGAAACTATTGGACGAGTTGCTGCCGGGGCGATCGCTAAAAAAATTCTTAAACAATATTCTGGTGTGGAAATTGTCGGTTATGTGAAGCGCATCAAAAATTTAGAGGCCATTGTTGACCTAGAAACAGTGACTATAGAACAAGTGGAAAGTAATATTGTCCGATGTCCAGATACTGAATGTGCAGACAGGATGATTGAATTAGTAGAGCAAATACGAGATGTAGGAGATTCTCTGGGAGGTGTGGTTGAATGTGTGGCCAGGAATGTGCCAAAAGGTCTTGGTTCTCCTGTATTTGATAAATTAGAAGCAGATTTAGCTAAGGGTGTGATGTCTTTGCCAGCAAGCAAAGGATTTGAAATTGGTTCTGGTTTTGCAGGTACTACTTTGACAGGTAGCGAGCATAATGATGAATTTTACACTGATGAGCAAGGGGACATTCGGACTGTTACTAATCGTTCTGGAGGGGTACAGGGAGGAATTTCTAATGGAGAAAATATTGTGTTGCGGGCAGCATTTAAACCAACTGCTACAATTCGTAAAGAGCAGCGTACTGTTAATCGTAGCGGTGAAGAGACATTGTTGGCAGCTAAAGGAAGGCATGACCCTTGCGTTTTACCTAGAGCTGTGCCTATGGTAGAAGCAATGGTAGCTATAGTGCTATGCGATCATTTATTGCGCCATTATGGACAGTGTGAAAGTTTGAAATATAAGTAGTGGTTTGCAAATTGGTTAATTATTAAGGTTGGATAAATTTTTTGATTGGCAATAATTAACAACTTATTTCGTTGAAGACATAGATTTTAGCAACCTAGGCTAAAGGTTTCTTGGGCAAACATACTGTTGATGCAGGTTTTGGACAGTTTTAGGAGTATTTTATCTTATGTGGGGAAACAGCGGGGAGGAACTCTCTGATAGATAGCATAGCTGTCCAGAATGTAAATATGAGGCTGATAGAGACGTAGCTTCAGCACAGGAAATCTTTAATTAATGGATAATGGATAATGGATAATGGATAATGGTTAAAACCTTTACGGAATTGAATATAAGGAAATCTGATTTATTTTTTCTTCTTGCTCATGAGAGGCTTTAAACCTAGATTCGATTAATTATCAAGATGTTGGCATTTATACCCGCGCTCTCCCGTAGGGGAGCGGAGTGATGGGAATGCCAATCAATCTTGCGGTCTTGCAGATAATCTGTTAACATATAAATATTGCTTAACCAAAAACCAAGGTTAAGATTACTGTAACTGTTCAATCAAGTCGCCGAGGGGCACTCGGAGAAGTTAAACGGACACGGAGGAAGTATTAGACAGGCTTTGCCTGCATTTTCCAGTGAGGTGTCAACCCGCCCTGAGTCATTTGTTCAGCTTAGTCTGTTTGAATGATGGATGGGAATCCCGCGATGTACCGCAGGTCAGCGTCGGGAGGATGTCAAATGGAAACTAAACCTTCTTCTGAAGTGCTAACTCAAGATCATGTTGATTTCTTCAAGGTGTCTGAACAAATGGGAGATTTTTTAGTTAAGTTCTGGGGTGTACGAGGTAGTGTTCCTACCCCAGGAAAAGATACTATTAGATATGGTGGAAATACTTCTTGCATAGAAATGCAAATAGCTGGTAAGCGATTGATATTTGATGGCGGTACTGGTTTGCGAGAATTAGGCAAGGAAATGATGCAGGAAATGCCAGTAGAAGCTTATATGTTTTTCACTCATTATCACTGGGATCATATTCAAGGTTTCCCTTTATTTACTCCTGCTTTTACCCAAGGAAATAGTTTTCATATCTACGGAGCTATACCTCCAGAAGGGGAATCCATGAGAAAGCATTTTATACAAAGGGTTTTACACTATAACTCTCCTATTCCTTTAAATGGTATCCAGGGAGATTTGCATTTTTATGAGCTTCAGCATGGGGAAAGAATGATGCTGGGTGATATTGAGATTGAGACTGGTTCTCTGAATCATCCTAACACAGCAATGGGATATAGAGTGACATGGAATGGACGGACGGTAGTTTATTGTTCTGATACAGAACATTTTCCCGATCGCCTGGATGAAAGTGTGGTAGGTTTAGCCCGCAATGCTGATGTATTAATCTATGATGCTATGTATACTGATGATGAGTATCATAATCCTTACTCTTCTAAGGTAGGTTGGGGACATTCGACTTGGCAGGAAGCAATCAAAGTAGCTAAAGCTGCTGGAGTGAAGCAGGTGGTAATTTTTCACCATGAACCTACTCACAGTGATGATTTTCTCGATGAAATAGCAAAAAAAGTTAAAGCAGCTTTTCCCCAAGCAGTGATGGCCCGCGAAGGTTTAGTCCTGCCAATGGGAGTTTAAAAATCTACATTCCGCACCACAAAATGTAGTATAGAAGAAGGAGTCAGGAGTCAGGAGTCAGGAGACAGAATTTAGGAGAAAATCATAACTACTGTGATTGAGTCATAAATCAAGCAAGTATTTATGCTTAATTAGGGTTTGCTGAAAAAGTCTTTTAGTAGGGGTAGGAGACAACCCACCCCTAGCCCCTCCCAGGAGGGGAGGGGAAGACAGGAGACAGGAGACAGGAGACAGGAGGAACGGGGAATTTAGAGGAGGTAGAAGTAAGAATTGTCCCTTGATTTTTCTGCCCAACTATGCGCCTAAAATACGCTCCTTTTTGAGCATTGCGGAAATTGTCCCCAAAGAATATATCTTTGGTCAGAATCATGAGAAACGAAGCCATCAGGATTTATCCTGTTGCGTAGTATCAACTTAGAATCCCCTCGGCAAAAGCTGCGGGGAGTAGTCAAAAATTAAGAACTACTTTTAGTACAAGTTTAATAATAGCTGCTTTCGATATTCTTTACTGGTAGAGTTATCATCTCCTAAGATATTAAATATTGCTAGCATTGCTTTGCGTGCGCCGTCATTTTTATATTTACGATTCCTGATGACTATATCTAAAAATAATTTTAGTGCTTCTTCATAGTTAGCTGATAGTGTTAAACTACAAGCTTGAGCATACATTTTATCTAGTTCACTATCACCAGGATTTTCTGCTTCTTGTTTAAAGTGAATTAGTCCTTTTACTGCTTGTATTTGGGGATAAAATTCTCGGTTATTTTCTCCAATAGTTTCTATTAGTTTTTGAGCTTCTTCTAATCGATTTAAACTTACTAAAAATTTCGCAGCTTCTATGATTAAACTGATATTAGTAGGATATTTTTGAAAAAGCTGGTCTAAAAGATTTTTTGCTTGTTTTAATTCACCGGATTTTGTCAAGTTCCGCAGTGTTTCTAGTTCTGTTTCTAGTTCTGATTTAAGGTTAAGTTCACCTAGAAAGTTTCGTAGTTTTGGCTCTGAAAGAACTCCTACAAAACCTGGTTTAACTTCTCCTTGAGTTACGATTTTAACATCTGGTACTCCCTCTACACTATAAGTTTGAGCTAATTCGGGATTCTGGTCTACATCAACTTTAGCTAAGATAAAGTCATATTCTTGAACCAACTTTTCTAAGATTGGTTTAAGCATTTTACATGGACCACACCAAGTAGCGTAAAAGTCTACTAAAACAGGTTTTTGATAGGAATTTTTTAAGACTTCGGTGGCAAAGGTTGTGTTGTCAACTTCTATAGATATACCCATTGAATTTCTAGAATATTTTGTGTTATTTACTATTATCTCATTATGTCGGAATTGAGTAATTGACATCCTCCCGACGTTGCTCTACGAGACAACGCGGGATTCCCATCCATCAATCAAACAGACTAAGCTGAACGAATGACTCAGGGCGGGTTGACACATCATTGGAATCTGCTGGCTTGCCAGTCTGACGCTTCCTCCGTGTCCGTTTAATTGTCTCCGAGTGCCCCTCGGCGACTTCTTCAAAAAGTGATAGTTGAATCGGATTTTTTGCTACTGTTTCTTTAACTGTTTCAACCTTGGTTATTGGTTGATTAACTGTTTCTAAAACAGATTGAGTATTAAGAATATTGACTGCTGCATTTATATCTCTATCATGGAAAGTCCCACAATTTAAACAAGTCCATTCCCTAACATTTAGTTCTTTCTTGCCACCTTTAAAACCACAATGAGAACATTTTTGAGAAGTAGGTTCCCATCTATCAATGACTCTAAATTCACAACCATATTTTTCACATTTAGCCTCAGTTAAAGTTCTAAATTGTCTCCATCCTAAGTCACTAATTGCTTTAGCTAATTTGCGGTTACGAACCATGCCAGAAACATTCAAATCTTCTAGTACAATTACATCGTATTTACGGACTAAATCAGTTGATAATTTGTGTAGGAAATCCGTTCTAATATCTTGAATTTTTCTGTGGAGTTTGGCTACTCTAAGCCGTGCCTTTTCACGGCGGTTTGTACCAGGAGTTTTTTTGGCTAATTTCCGTTGGAATTTTGCTAGTTTTTTAAGATTTTTCTTGAGTGGTTTAGGAGCTTCAAACTTCTCGCTATTACTCAATGTGGCAAATGTGCTAATACCCAAATCAATCCCAATAGAATGACCAGACTTTGGCAAATTTTCTGCACCAGTTTCTACAACAAAACTAGCAAAATAACGATTAGATGAATCTTTAATGATGGTTACAGAACTAGGCTGTGATGGTAGTTTTCTTGACCAAAATATTTTAATCTTACCTACTTTTGGCAGATAGATTTTGTCTTGACCAATCTTGTAATTAACCCCTACAAATCTAGCAGCTTGTCTAGACTTTCTTGACTTAAATTGAGGAGGTTTGACTTGAATTCCTTTACGTTTTCCAGTACAACTATCAAAAAAGTTTTTATATGCCTGGTCTAAGTCTTTCAAAGATTGTTGTAGTGGCGTAGAAGCTACATCTTTCAGCCACAGCAATTCTTTCTTCGCTTGAGTTATGAATTGTTTAGTTAAATCTACATAGCTAGGTTTCTTTTGACCACCAGCATATAGTTGATTACAATATACTAAACTTTGATTCCAAACATATCGACAACAACCAAAAAGTTGATTTAATTTGGTTCTTTGAATATGATTAGGATAGATGCGATATTTGTATCTAGATTTCAATGTTTTCTATCTATTACTAACACTTTAGTAGTTTTATTATAGCATGGGTTGGCATTCCCATACGACGCTCCCTTGCAGGAGAGCGCGGGTCTTCTGCCAACATTAGATAAATAAGGGAGTAGGGAGTAGGGAATAGGGAGTAGGGATAATAGGAATATTTACCCTGTGTAAGAATATAGGTTTTTTTCATCTAAATCAGGGAGTAGGGAGTAGGGAGTAGGGAGTAGGGAGTAGAGATAATAGGAATATTTACCCTGTGTAAGAAGATAGGTTTTTTTCATCTAAATAATGGAGTAGGGATAATAGAAATATTTACCCTGTGTAAGAATATAGGTTTTTTTCATCTAAATAAGGGAGTAGGGAGTAGAGATAATAGGAATATTTACCCTGTGTAAGAATATAGGTTTTTTTCATCTAAATAATGGAGTAGGGATAATAGAAATATTTACCCTGTGTAAGAATATAGGTTTTTTTCATCTAAATAAGGGAGTAGGGAGTAGAGATAATAGGAATATTTACCCTGTGTAAGAATATAGGTTTTTTTCATCACTAATTATTCGGACTTAATATTAGATGAAGTCTACTGTAGGTATTATTTAAGGCGGTAAACTTTTCTCATCTAAATATGACCTATAATACCATTAAAAAAAAGAATGTTACAAATAATTTAGGTGATTAAAAGACAAGTGGAGTGGATGTCTCTTTGACGAAAAGAAAAATATAAGTTCCGACCTAAAAAACGATATCGAAGCCATTCCCATACGACTCCTGACTCCTGACTTCTAACTCCTAAGAAATAGCCGGTCTATTTGTAGCAAATATTTATCAAGCTGGTATAATCTACAAACGTAAGCATTCAGCTATTAGCAGTCAGCTGTAAGCAATTAGTAATGAGTAATTACTTCTAAGGTTTAGTCAGGGGACTTTGTCAGTAACTTTTATTTTTTCTCAATTTTAAAGGTTGCTTTTACCTTCCTCAAAATTAATAGTTGATAGCTAATAACTGACGGCAGAATGCTTACCTACAAACTTTGTTTGATATAGTAGGAGGAAGAAGGAAAAGGGAAGAAGGAAGAAGATGTTTAGTTATCTAGGAGAGAAGCAAAAATATTGCGTTGTTTTAGTTTTAAGCTTATAAATGTGCCAATTACCTATTACCGAATAATTAAAGTTTAAAGCCTCTCCTTTAAAGGAGAAATAAGAAAAAACTTTCCTTTTATTCAATCCTCTTCTTTTGAGGGAGAGTTCATTAATGGATAATTGATAATGGATAATTGATAATTACCTATGGTTAAAACCGCTCTTGATTGAATATAAGGAAATATTTTTTCTTCTCTTGGTCGATTGGATATGGCGAGGAGACCTCGCCATCCCTCGACCGCTTTTTTCCCCTTAAAAGGGGAGGCTTTAAACCAGAATTATTTAATTATTAATTAGTTAATTATTCGGTAATTATTAATTATTAATTATTAATTTTTGAACAACTTTTATGTCATCAAGCACCAATTTCAATCCGAATACACCTGAAGAGTATGCCAAACTTGCGACTATATATTCCAAACAGAAAAAATGGGAGTTAGCAATTGAAAACTACCGTCAAGCTATTGCACTAAAGCCTAATTTTTCTTGGTATTACTATCATTTAGCACAGGTTTTACATCAACAAGAAAACTGGGATGAAGCTATAAATTTTTACTATGGCGCTATAGAATTAAATCATAATTTTTCTTGGTCTCATTATAATTTAGGAGATGCTTTAAGCAAATTACAAAGATGGGAAGATGCTGTTAATGCTTATCAAAATGCAATTAAAATCGATCGGGGTTTTCCTTGGTCTTACTACAATTTAGGTAATGCTTTAATAGAGTTGAAAAAATGGGATGAAGCTATATATAACTATATTTATGTGGTTAAGTTGCAGCCAGGATCGCCAGGAATTTACACTAAATTAGGAGATGCGATAGAACAAAAATATCATTCAAATATAGATGCAGCAATTCAGGATTATCATCAAGCTATTCAGCACCGAGGGCAATATCCTATTTACGATAAATTACTGGAATTTTCACAAGATAATCCAAATTTATTTGTAGAAATAGCAAATAATTTAGTTAAGGCAGATAAGAATAATGGGGCGATTATTTTTTATAAAATAGCTTTAGAGATTAATCAAGATGACTTAGACATTTACCACAAGCTACAGGAAGTTTTAGATAAAAAACACCAGTTATCCCAAGAAATTTTAGAACTCCGAAGAAAAATAGAATTAAATCCAAATAGTAAGTCTTATTATAATTTAGGTATTGCCTTAACTCGACAACAAAAATGGGAAGAGGCAGTTGTAGCTTATCGTCAAGCTATTGAAATTAATCCAGATTTATCTTGGTGGTTTTATTACAATATATGGGAAGCTTTTGCGAGAGAGGATAAACTGTTAGAAATACTAACTTTTTTCCAGAAATTTCAAAAGTATAATCCTGATTCTTGTTGGTCTTA
>NZ_JAAHHG010000368.1 GCF_010692555.1 Okeania sp. SIO3B5
GTGGCTCACACTGATTATGGCACGGATATACGGATAGTTCAGGGAGTGGGGGAGTGGCTCACACTGATTATGGCACGGATATACGGATAGTTCAGGGAGTGGGGGAGTGGCTCACGCTGATTATGGCACGGATATACGGATAGTTCAGGGAGTGGGGGAGTGGCTCACGCGGATTATGGCACGGATATACGGATAGTTCAGGGAATGGGGGAGTGGGGGAGAAATAAAAATAAGAATAATTAACATGAACTTGACTCAAATCAGCAAAAAAATTATTCTACATAAGTTAATTACTTGATAACTGAACTGTTATCTAAGTATAGCATTAATGCTTGGTAATTGGTATAAAATTTACCACCTATTAGGATAATTATGAATACTCAAAACCATCTTCGTAACCTTCAACATCAAACAATTATTGAACGGGCTAAATATCCAAAAAACCGAGGAAAAACCAACCCTATAGACCGCTATCAAATAGGAGATAATCCTATGTGTGGAGATCGCATTGAACTAACAATAAAATTTAGTCAAACAAAGCAAATTATAGAAGATATAAAATTTCAAGGAAAAGGTTGTGCCTTAACCATTGCTTCCGCAGATTTAATGGCAGAAATATTGTTAGGAAAAACTAGAGAAGAAGCATTAGAAATAACAGAAAAATTTCGTCAAATGCTCAAAGGAGAAATTAGTCTTTCCGATAATTTACCAAAACTGAATATATTTCAAGGAGTTTCACAATTTCCCATCAGAATTAAATGTGTTTTACTAAGTTGGCACACCCTGAAAACAGCACTAGAATCACCAAATTAAAGAAGCACCTCAGTGGGTAGGGACGTTGCATGCAACGTCCGTACAGAGTAGATACCAATTAGTGGCAACAAAGTTGAGTTTTTGTATATCTATACATTAGACATATCCAATAATAAAAAATAAAATCAATCATCCCGCAGAAATCATCAATTATTTCTCCCTACTCCCTACTCCCTCTTTTCTGGAGATGTCTATTATTCTGAAAATCACTAAAATGTGCTTGAATATAATAGCAACTAAATCTATTAATAAACATATATGGCCACCAGATTAATTAAACTAGAAGATGGGATTTTAGTTGAAGCAGAAGTTCCAGACAATGAAGCCAAACCAATTTCTACTAATGTTATTAAAAAAGTTAAATCTAGTTTTGCTAAAGTTAAACCTATATTAATAAATATTAGTCGTCCAATTACTGAAGCTTGGCAATAAATTAACAAAGATATGGAAATTGAACAAGCTGAGGTGGAAGTTAATCTTAACTTTGAAGGGGAAGGTAATCTATATATTCCAAAAGGAACAACTGGTACAAATTTAAAAGTTAAATTAGTGCTGAAACCGAAAAAATCATACCAAATCTCTCTTGAAAAAGTAGATTAAAAAGCTAAGAATAATTAAACAAATGAAGGGCTATATTGGCTACTTTAGACATTTATTTCTCTGCAATTGTTACTCTACTATCATAGAAAGATTTAGAAGAATCTATTGTTTTAATTACCAGTACTATTGACAAATAAAGCAAATGTTATTGGTACTGGGTTTCCTTTTTATCGGGAGCAACATTATACTGATTTTCTAACTTGTGCCCATGTTCTTGAAAATGTGGGTGGAAAAGAGAATGTATTGGTAAATAATATTCCCTCGAATATTCCCTCGCTATAACAAGATGAAAGTTAATATCATTGCCACATTAGAAAAGTCATTAATAGCAAATATTTCCCCATAAATCTGTCTAATTTGATTACTTTACCTAATTTACTTAGGGATATTATGAATCATGTTAAGATTCTAGGTCTAACTGCAGACTCTTCGCGGAGCAAAATGTGCCTCTGATACCAATTTGAAAAAAGAATCTTACAAATAGTTTCAAACTTTAGATGTCGAATAATTTGCTGAAATTACTGAATCATAAAAGTTTTGAGCTATAAAATCATAATGCATGACTTTTGACTTTTGACTTTTGAATTCCGGAAAAGTATTAACTGTTATTGTGCTAGAAATGGGGAAAATGAAAGATATACTAACAAAACAAGCCTGGTTTTCCAATGTCCAAAAAGATTTATTAGCAGGCGCTGTAGTTGCCTTAGCCTTAATTCCTGAAGCCATTGGTTTTTCTATTATTGCTGGTGTCGATCCGAAAGTAGGGTTGTATGCCTCATTTTGTATTGCTATTGTGACAGCTTTTTTAGGTGGGCGATCGGGAATGATTTCCGCAGCAACCGGAGCTATGGCATTGCTGATGACAAGTTTAGTTAAAGATTATGGTTTAAATTATCTATTCGCAACCACTATTCTCACAGGTATCCTGCAAATTTTTCTAGGATGGATTAAGTTAGGAAATCAAATGAGATTTGTTCCTAGAGCAGTAATGTTAGGATTTGTCAATGCTCTGGCAATATTAATTTTTGACGCTCAACTAACTCAGTTTGAAGATGCTTCTATTTGGGTTTATATAATGGTAGCAGCAGGATTAGGCATTATTTACGGGTTGCCTCGCATCACTAAGGCAATACCTTCTCCTCTAGTTGCTATTGTTGTAATCACTGGTTTCACACTAACTACGGGATTAGATATACCTACTGTAGGAGACATGGGAACATTGCCAGACACTCTACCCAGTTTTGCCCTACCAATAGTACCGCTAAACTTTGAAACCCTCGATATTATTCTGCCTTATGCTTTGGCACTTTCTTTAGTGGGGTTACTAGAATCATTCTTAACAGCTAATGTTATTGATGACCTCACTGATACTTCTAGCGATAAAAATCAGGAAGCAGTAGGACAAGGAATTGCTAATATTGTCGCCGGATGTTTTGGTGGAATGGCTGGATGTGCGATGATCGGTCAGTCTATGATTAATATTGGGTCTGGTGGGAGGACGCGACTTTCGTCTTTGAGTGCAGGCATTTTTCTGTTTGTTTGTATTATTCTGCTCAATAATTGGGTGGCGCGTATTCCTATGGCGGCCTTAGTTGCAGTGATGATTATGGTGTCTATAAGTACCTTCCATTGGGATTCTATTTGCAATCTTCGTCGAGTTCCCAAGAGTGAAACAGCAGTAATGATGACAACTGTATTTATGACAGTTTTGACTCATAACTTAGCTATTGGAGTAGTTGTTGGGGTAGCGTTGAGTGCTATTTTCTTCAGTCGTAAAATTGCTGCGCTGATTTTCGTTGACTCTTATTTAAAAGAAAATGGTGTTGAGCGTATTTACAGCGTTAATGGTCAAATCTTTTTTGTTTCTGTGGAAAATTTTCTCAATACTTTTGATTTCCGCGAACACCTGGAGTCTGTAACTATTGACCTAACTCATGCTCATTTATGGGATCAATCTGCTGTCGATGCAGTAGATAAAGTTGTACTACGTTTTCGCAGACGGGGTATTAAAGTACATTTAATTGGGTTGAATGAGGCAAGTGCAACTTTATTAGACCGTTTGACTACTCATTCTAGTAAACAAACTATTTTTAAAGAGGGACGGGTTATTCATTAGATTTAGGGAGTAGGGAGCGTTCAACAATTAATAATTAATAATTAATAATTAGGGATTGCTGATTAAATATCAAAACATTAACAGATAAAGGTTTTAGCCTTTTTGGCTTGAAAAAAGTGCTAGCTTTTTGGTCTAAAAAGTTCAAAAAGTTAGTATTGAGGGCAGACAAAGGCAGAAAAATCAAGGGACAACTCTTCTTTCTACCTCCTCTATAATTTCCTTTTCTCCTGACTCCTGACTCCTGACTCCTACCCTTGCCAAAAGACTTTTTCAGCAAACCCTAATTACTTCTCCTTGAAAACGGATAGGATTGACGCAAAAGGGAAAAATTTTTCTTTTTTCTCCTTTAAAAGAGAGGCTTTAAACTTTAATTATTCGGTAAACATAAGTACGGGCGGGTTCCTCGTTAAATTAATTGCTCAACATTAAATTGAGATAAACTCGCCCCGTCTCCCACATAATTGCCATACTAGCCTAAATATGATAGGGTGAAAAAACTCTGATCGAAATAGCTATATTTTTACATCAAAACTAATGGAAATAGGAATTGCTATATTTGGTGCAGGTCGTTGGGGAACTCACCTAATTCGTAACTTCTGCAATCATCCTCAATCTCGTGTTATCGCCATAGTAGACCCTAACCTAGAACAATTAAAAGCAGTTCAAAAACGCTTGCAATTGGACAAAGATATCGTATTACTAGAAGATTGGACAAAAGCTTTAGAGTTACCAGGAATAGAAGCAGTGGCGATCGCTACTCCTGCTTCCACCCACTACGAAATTATTAGTGCTGCTCTGAAAAAAAGTTATCACGTTCTTTCGGAAAAACCTTTGACTCTTGAATATTCAGAGTCAGTGGAATTATGCAAATTAGCCGAACAACAACAACGTCAACTTTTTATCGATCATACTTATTTATTTAATCCAGTTGTCCAAAGTGGTCAAACTATTGTAGCAGAAGGTAAATTAGGAGAGTTACGCTATGGGTATGCTACACGTACTCATATTGAACCTGTACGCCCAGATGTAGATGCTCTCTGGGATTTAGCAATTCACGATATCTGTATTTTGAACAGTTGGCTCAATCAAAAACCTGTAGAAGTACAAGCAAATGGCACGGTTTGGCTACCTCAACAACCCCCACAATCAGATTTAGTTATGGCTAAACTGACCTATCCTAGCGGTTTTCAAGCTTTTTTACATCTGTGTTGGCTAAATCCCGATAAACAACGTCGTTTAGGAGTAGTCGGTACCCAAGGAACATTGATTTTTGATGAAATGTCAGCAGATACACCTTTAGTTATTCAGCATGGTTATTTAGAAGAACAAAATAATCGCTGGAAAGCAGTAGGTGTCAGTCGGGAAGTTTTAGCGATCGCTAAAGCTGAACCTTTAGGTCAAGTATGCAATGAATTTTTAAATTGTATTCGTCAGAATACAGCTTCACAAATTTCTTCTGGTTGGGTAGGTGCTGAATTAGTAAGAATCTTATGCGCTTTAAATGATTCTCTTCAGCAAGGAGGAAAAGTAATACCAGTTTAATAAGAATGGTAAAGTGTTTCCAGTGCGGGCATCTTGCCCGCGACTGGTGTACCTTACCTAATATGAAATAGGCTGTAATTATTCTTATCTCCCCTACTCCCCCACTCCCCTACTCCCCTACTCCCCTACTCCCCTACTCCCTACTCCCTACTCCCTACTCCCTACTCCCTCTTTGAGAATTTAAGTGAACTTCAGTTTTAATAGCTTGTTTTTCCTTAATTGGCATCATAATATCAACTGTAGTTCCTAGGTCTACTCCCTCACTATAGAGATGAATACTGCCATTCATCATTTCCATCAGACCACGAGAAATAGCTAATCCTAACCCATTTCCTCCAAACTTACGAGTTTTTGTACCATCTACCATCACAAAAGGCTGAAATAGTTTATCTTGTTCCTCTGGACTAATACCAATTCCCGTATCTTCAATCTTAACTAAAACCTGGTCTTCTTTCCCTCTATAATTATCAGATGAATTATTTGTACTTTCAGCAACAATTGAATTATTGTACTCTTGGCTAATATAAATATTAATACTTCCTTTTTCCGTAAACTTAATTGCATTACCGATCACATTTTCAAACACTTGCTTCAACTTTTCTTCGTCAGCATTAACAATTATTACTTGTTCGGGAATATTTAGTTTTAATAATAAAGATTTTTGTGCAATATATTCTCGAAATGAATCTATTGTTTCATGTAATAACTTACCAATATCAACATCCTTCAAATATATTGATAAAGTTTCTGAATCAATTCTACGAATATCTAGGATATCATCAATAATTCCTAGTAAATGAATAGCAGAATCATTGGCTTGTTTCAAAAACTCCATTTCTTCTTCTTTCGTGTCACAAAATCCATCATAAATCAATTGAATAGAGCCAATAATTCCATTGAGAGGAGTTCTTAATTCATGGGAAATATTAGCCAAAAATTCGCTTTTTAACTGGTTAGCAACTTGAGCTTCTTTAGAAGTAATTTCTAGTTGATCTGCCCACCTTTTCAGCCTGTATACCATTCTCTCCAATGCAATTGCTAATTGATTAAATTCACGAATTTTTATAGTTCTAGGTACTTTATTGGGAGAGTCTAAATCATTGACAGCAAAAGCATAATCTCTAAGTTTTTCTAAAGGACGAGCTAAATCGCGAGCCAAATAAATAGTTGCCATAACACTGGCAGCAACTAAACCAAAAATCATAATAATTAGAACTTTTTGAACTTCTCTAAGACCAGATAAAGCAAAGTCTATAGGTGTAATAGCTAAAACAATCCACTGTCGATCCTCATCACGGTCTACAGGACTAGAAGTTGGTGCATATCCTACTAAAAATTCATCATCTGCTGATAATTTGAGTCCCAATAATTCAGGCAATATCTTTTTAAATTCATCAATAAATTCTCTCAGAGAATTACTATTACTATTTTTTGAAACATCTATTTCTTCAAAAGAGAATATGTGGGCAAAATCTTTTCTACCTTCCTGTGCATTTCTGATAATACTTTTGAGCCTTTCTGCATCTGGTCCATCAGAAATATTACCCCCTACTCTATCAGGATCTGGACTAGCTAAAATTGTACCTTTATAATCAATTACTACAGTTGAACCTGCCAGTGAACCTCTTCTTCTATTAGTTTGCATTGGTAAATCTGACCTAATGCTTAAGGCATAGCGCAATTGTCTTTCACTACCTTTAGCAACATATACTGGTACACTCAAACCTAAGCTGACTTGTTTTTTCTGAGTAACTGTATCATCACTTGAGATACTATCTGAGTTTAACTGTTCTGGCCATATATAGCTTATGCTAATATTAGACATATCTCTAACTAGCTGTTTCTGCTGCAGAGGCCACATACTCAGTGATGGAGAATTTATCGATTGATCGTCACAAGTATTAGCTATAATCTCAGAAGTCTGTAAGTTACTCAATTGAACGCATCTTACCTGATTTGGTAACATTTGGTATAATTGCTCAACATATTTTTGATACTCTTCAGTTTGACCAGATTGAAGTACATAGCTTTCGCTAGCATTAATTAGATTAGATTCTAGAGATTTAGCCCATTGTTGAATATTTTCGGCCTTTCTGTCTGCGCTTTCTTTCAGATTTTGACGAGCAGTGTCTAGAAGTGTAGAACGTGCTTTTCTGTAGATGATATACTGCCCCAGTATTAATACTGGTACAGTAATTAGTAAAATTCGCGACAGCAGAATCCTACGGAAGGAGGATTGAACTTGCTTAATCATAGGATGTTTTACTCAAGCTGCAACTTGCAGCAATTTTGACAATTATTTGTGTTTTTACTTCTGAGGATCTCCGAAAACTATAATTATTATCTATGAATATGGAACTTATCAAAATTTAATTAATTTTATTTGAGTTTTTTTATATATTAACTCTTCCATGGTATACCGTATTTGATAATATTGCCTAGTGCCGCTATGCGGAAGTTAAAAGTCAAAAGCGAGTGCGTAATTCTGAGGTTTCCTCAGAATGTAAGACGCACATCTGACAGTTAAAAGTCAAAAGTATTAATTTGTAATTGTTTGAGAATTTTTTAACTGGTCAGTTATTTCCGCCATCCTGCACTAGGCAATATAAAGTACTAAACTCAAAAACCTGCGATATTCTGTCATTAATACAAATATACTTTCATCACATAACTCCTTACATTTAAAGTTATATATGCTAGATTATTGTTCATAGAAATTTTTCATATGTAGTTCTACTCATTATAAAATATATCTTTAGTAGCTGCCATATGTAAGCATTCAGCCGTCAGCCATCAGCTATCAGCTATTGCTTTTAGTTTATGATTAAAGCAATATTTAATTGTCTTACTACAAAAGTTGGCTCTCTTGCCTTTAAAGTCTATATTAATTTAAAAACTGTCTTATATGATAGATTCTTGTTGCTGATAGCTGAATGCTGAGTGCTGAATGCTTACTGCCATATAGTAAAGTTAAGAAGTAAATAACGAAGAATCAAATCAAGAGAAACATAGATCGCCACAAGTACTTTGATAAATTCTTCAATAATTGTAGTTGATACTCATCATCTTTGAATATCCAGCAAAAACATATCTAAAAATTTAAAACTCAACAAACTGTACTTATGAATATAGGAATCTGGGTCTTAGGAGACCAAATCAATATTAATCAAGCAGCTCTTCAAAGTTGTGCTGAAAAAGATAACATTTTTGTGATTATGATTGAATCCTTAGAACATATCCAAGTTCGACCATACCATCAGCAAAAATTAGTCTTAATCTGGTCAGCTATGCGTCATTTTGCTGTTGAGTTGCGTCAAGCAGGTTGGCAAGTTACGCACACAATATCCACAGATTTTGAAACACCACTTAAACACTGGATCGAAACTAATCAAATTACTGAACTACGGGTAATGAAACCCAATGACAAACCTTTTCTTGAAGTCATTAAAAATCTCCAAATTCCCTGCAATATTACAATAATTCCTAATAATTTGTTTATTTGGCATGAAACAGAATTTCAAGCATGGGCTAGAAATAGAAAACGCTTATTAATGGAAGATTTTTATCGAGAAGGACGTAAACGTTTTAAAATTTTAATGAATCAAAATAAACCTGTAGGAGAAAAATGGAATTTTGACAAAGAAAACCGCAAATATCCCAAAGGCAAATTCAATACACCAGAAACTTTATGGTTTAAACCAGATGAAATTACTAGAGAAGTTATTAATCAAGTTAAAAATTTGAACTTTACTAAATATGGAGAAATAGAGCCTTTTCGTTGGGCGGTAACTCGTCAACAAGCACTACAAGTACTAGACAATTTTATTCAAAATAGTTTGCCTAATTTTGGTGATTATCAAGATGCCATGGTAACAGGGGAAGAAACCTTATGGCATTCTTTACTTTCTCCATATATTAATCTTGGTTTACTACATCCTTTAGAAGTAATTAAAAAAGTAGAGTCAGCTTATCACAATCAACAATTAAAACTAAATAGTATAGAAGGTTTTATTCGGCAAATTTTAGGTTGGCGAGAATATATGCGGGGTGTTTATCTTCTCATGGATGATGAATATTCTCAGTCTAATTGGTTTAACCATAAACACCCACTTCCAGAGTTTTTCTGGGATGCTAATAAAACAGATATGAATTGTTTACATCAAGTTCTAATTCAAGTACAAAATACAGGTTATGCTCATCATATTCAACGTTTAATGGTATTGAGTAATTTTGCTTTAATTTCTGGTATTTCTCCTCAAGAGGTAGAAAATTGGTTTCATGCAGCATTTATTGATGCTTATGATTGGGTTATGCAAACTAATGTTCTAGGAATGGGATTATTTGCCGATGGAGGTATTCTGGCATCAAAACCTTATGCTGCTTCTGCAAATTACATCAACAAAATGAGTGATTATTGTAAAGGCTGTGTTTACAACTGGAAAGAAGGAAGAAGGAAGAAAGAAGAAGGAAGAAGCGGTGCAACCCCGCGTCGGCGACAGACGCAAGCGGTTAGACCCAGCGACGATGACAGTTGCAAGGTAATGCTGACCAAGAGAGGGAATACGCATCAAGAGAGGAGCAAGTGTATGGGGACTCAAACCCCAACCAATTATAAACATCATGTAGATGGCGGGGTATTAAACCCAAAAGACAAGGGTAATAATTCACCAGCTTGTCCATTTAATTATTTCTATTGGGATTTTCTGGCCAGACATCGGGATAAACTTAAATCCCAGGGTCGTATGAACTTTGTTTTGGCTAACTTGGATAAAATGGACTCTGAAGAATTAGAAAACATTCATCTCAAAGCAGAACAATGGCACTCTCAAAAGACTTCTTGCAGAAGTCAGGGAATAATTAATAATTAATAATTAATAATTAGGGCTTGCTGAAAAAGTCTTATGGGTGTGCGGTTGGTGACAACCCACCCCTCGCCCCTCCTCACAAGGGTAGGTTTTTTACATAAGATGCTAGTGGAGGTGAGACTTGGAGGACAAGGAGGGAAAGTAGACAAGGAAGAAAGAAGTTTTTGTATATTACGAAGTATTCACAACAAAAGATGATTGT
>NZ_JAAHHG010000369.1 GCF_010692555.1 Okeania sp. SIO3B5
TGCAGGTTATCAACCACTACAATATATATAAAGATATAGAAATTACTACTGTCTCACACATATCAATCTCAGGAATTTTAAGCCCCTGCGATTAAGTCTCCTTTCGTCTCACTCCTAAACCTACGGCTATAGAGAAGAATTTCCTAGAGGGTCTGTTGAGAAAGGTTAGAGCCAATATTTGGCCATCGTTAAGCTGTTGTATATATCAAGTTTCCGTTGGACAAGGGAGGAAAAAATTACCTTTATTTTGAGGTTTTTCATGTCCCCGCCTCTTTACCTAAGTTGTCATAGGTATGTTATGATACTTAGCAGCTCACTTTAGGGTAGCTCGTCTTTATCTTCATAATCATTAACATAATAACAAAAGACTTAACATTTGCCACATTTATTACAAATTTTCCTTAATTTCACTAATTTTTTTAGATTTTGTACATTGATGTAGAGTTTTTGGGACATTCAACGAAGTCAAAAGTCAGAAGTCAGAAGTCAGAAGTCAGAGGTGATTTTTGTAACTGGGATTTGAGCTCCGCTCCAAAAATATTTCGCCTTAAAAGGCGAGGTTGCGCGACCCAATTATTTTGCTCAATTATCACACTCTAATTCGTCAATTCTTTTCTGCTCCTACTCCCTACTCCCTCTTTTGGAGGAGATGTCTAGATGTCTAATAGACATAGGCGTAAAAATAAAAAATAAAATCAATTCTTATCCATAAATTATCAATTATTTCTCCCTGTTGCCTGTTGCCTTCCGGAGCTGTTGCCTCCTTTGGTGGAGATGTCTAATTGCTCGATTGACTTAAATCTAGATTACCGTACAAGTCGTAAATATCTGCATCTGTAATCATCGCTGGCACAATTGAACCCAAACGGGCCTTACCTTGGAGATAAACAAGTCCGTCAACTTCTGGAGAAAACCGGGGAGACCTACCAATTAACTCTCCTGTCTGGGGATTCTCCTGTTCAATCAATACATCAACTACTTGTCCCACTGATTTTTGATTCTGTTTCCCAGATATGGGTTGCTGGACTTGCATAATTTCTTCTCTACGGGCGTCCATCACCGCTTTGGACAACTGATTAGGCAAACTATAGGCGGGTGTTCCTTCTTCTGGAGAGAAAGTAAATACCCCGACATGATCGAACTCGTGACGCTTGACAAATTCTACTAAATGTGCATGATGCTCTTCCGTTTCACCAGGGAAACCAACTATAAAGGTTGTCCGCAACACGGCATTGGGCATAGCTGCTTTGATTTTTTCGATTATATTATCATTAACCCGACCTTGCCATGGTCTATTCATTGCCCGCAATATTTGGGGATGAGAATGTTGTAAGGGCAAGTCGAGATAGGGTAAAATATTGGGAGTTTCTTGGATGGCGGCTATTACTTTGGGAGTCAAACCTGTAGGATAGGCATAGTGCATTCTAATCCAGGGTATATCAACTTTTCCCAGGGCGCGGAGAAGTTCGGCGAGTTTGGGTTCGCCATAGATATCAACTCCATAGTTAGTGGTTATTTGGGAGATGAGGATGATTTCTTTTACACCTTGGTCTGCTAGTTGTTGAGCTTCGGTGACAATAGATTCTATGGTGCGCGATCGCTGATTTCCTCGTAGATGAGGAATAATACAAAAAGCACAACGATAATCACAACCTTCTGCTATTCGCACATAAGCAACTCCTTCGGATGTGGTGCGGTAACGTGGGGTTGTTTCATCAGCAATGTAGGTTGGTTGGGGGGAGACTTCTTTGACGCGATCGCCTTTTTCTACCCGTTCCATTACATCAACTATTTTATGATAATCACCAGTCCCCACAAGTGCTACTGCTTCTGGCAGTTCTGCAAGTAGTTCTTCTTGGAAGTGTTGCGCCATACAACCTGCGATGACTATTTTTTTGTTAGCTTCTGCTAATTCTACCAAAGTACGAACAGATTCTTCTCTAGCATCTTGGATAAAACTACAGGTGTTAACGACTACATAATCTGCTAATTCTTCGTTAGCATCTATTTGATAACCCGCTTGTGCTAGTAAACCTATGATATGTTCGGTATCGATACGATTTTTTTCGCACCCTAAGTGAGAGAATGAAATGGTAGGTTTTGTAGACATCTATAAGTTCAGAGTTATTAATTTTGATTGGTAACAGTCTTTGTAATATAGCATATTAAACATCTCCATCAAAGAGGGAGTAGGCATTAGGGAGAAATAATTGATAATTTCTGTGTGAGAATTGATTTTATTTTGGATTTTTACGCCTATGTCTATTACCTAAAAAGAGGCAGTAGGGGAGTGGGTAGGGACGTTGGATGCAACGTCCCTACAGGAGGAGTAAACATAATAATATACGTTTGCTAGCTTACAATCGCTATTAACGTTATTGAATTCTAATAATTACTTAATCATTGAAATCTTGCATAAGTATAGCATTCTTTTTGAGAAATTGTATAAAATCAAGCTAGTCAAATGCCTTAAACATACAAAAACTGGCATTAAATCCTAAAACTTGGAATCTGCCAGTCTAAAAATAAGAGTTAAAAATTAATATTAGACATCTCCAAAAACCAAAAATAAAATCAATTATCATGCATAAATCATCAATTATTCCTCACTGTTCCCTGTCCCCTGTTTCCTATTGCCTCTTTTCTGGAGATATCTATTGATTTTGTGAGAAAGTTCAAAGTTAATTAGCGGGTGTCAAAATAATTACTGTTCGCTGGTTGACATCAGCAGCAGGATCGCTACCAGGGAGTGGTTGAGAAAATCCCATTCCTTTGCCAACAACCTGATATGGTAAATTCTGCTGTTTCAAATATTCTACCACTGCATTTGCTCGGTCTTGAGATATTTCTTGATTTAACTGAGCACCACCAACCTGAGATGTATGACCTTCTACTCTAATAGTAACTTTATTCGGATCGTATTCTTTAATTTCTGAGATGAGACTATTTATAGTTTGCTCTGCTTGGGGAGATAATTCAAATGCATCAAATCCAAATTTGACTTGACCTAAAGTTTTGTTTTGACTCAAGTTCTTGCCTTGTGATTGAGATGTTGTAGATGTGTTAGTGGTAGCAGCAGAAGTTTCGATTTCGGGCGATGATGTAGCAGTTGGTTGTGTAGTTTCTGCTCCAGAGGTAGTAATATTAGTAGTAGGTGATACGGTCGCGGATGGAGAAGTAGATACTGAGCTAGTAGTTGTTTCTGTTTCTGGGGTTTGTGTAGTTGTAGTTATAGACTCTGTTTCAGTTGTTGTTGTATCAGTTGTGATGGGAGTGGGAGACTCTGTAGTAGTAGTTTCAGCTTCTGTGGTTTGTGTAGTTGTAGTTATAGACTCTGTTTCAGTTGTTGTCGTATCAGTTGTGATGGGAGTGGGAGACTCTGTAGTAGTAGTTTCAGCTTCTGTGGTTTGTGTAGTTGTAGTTATAGACTCTGTTTCAGTTGTTGTTGTTTGTACTTGAGTAACTTCTGTTTGATCGTCTACATCTTCAGTGTCAGGTAATTGAACTTCAATAATAGGTTTTTCAAAAGCTTTAGGAGCTGCAAATGCCCAAGCACAAATCATCATAAAGCCCATACATCCTGCTAAGATAGTAGGGTGTAAAGTTTGTTGTTTATCTTTTTTTTCAGTAGTCATATCTAATAACATAGCTCCAAATTAGGTTTCTCTGAAATAATTTCTATTAAACTAATATGATATTGACAGAATCAGCAAGTAAAAAAAGTACTAAATCATTGAGATTCTTGTCCTTATTTATAGCAGCATTTTATGAGAAAGGGCATAAATCATAAATTCTTTTTTCTCAGGTCTTTATATTCTTAATAAATTGGATTTTAATTAAAACTTAAATATCTTAAAGAGACGTTCCGCCGGAACGTCTCTAAGCAATTTGTATTGTTTTTAACTAGCCAACTGTATAAGCGGTACTGAGTCCCCACAAAAGAAGCAAGACTATTCCACCTAGAATCACAATTGCAGAAATGGCGATCGCGCTGGGAGTATCTGCTCCCTTAAATTTCATTATTCCACGGTCGAGGTCTGACATGATATTTATCTCCTAATTCTACTTTTGATTTTAGCTAAGATTTTCTGGAAATATGTCTATGTTGCTACTATATTTTCTCCCATTTTTGTTTCTGATTCGTCTCTAATTTTAAAATAATAATAAAGATTGGTAATGGTCATATTTGAGGGGGTTTGTAAATTGGATAATCCCTGGGCTTTATAACTTGCTTTAACTAACTATTGACGGATATAAGACTCAAATTGTTTCCTCAATTTTGTGTCATTAAAAACAATATTTGATCTTGCAAGGATGTTGCTTAAGTTAGCTTAATATGCCACTAATTATTTCTGTTAGTTTAGAGACTACTTCTACTAATACATCACTGGGTATTTGACTGATAAATTCTGCTCTACGCGATCGCTAGTCTAAAGACTTAATATGAGCGATTAAGATTACTCCTGAAATTCCTAACCCTTCAGGAATTGCTACTTCTAAAGAATAACCTTTAGCCTTATACCATTTATCCATGAAGTTCACTTAATATAAAGATGAAAATAGTCAGTGTAATAATGTCTGATCAACAATTATTAAGCGCATTTTTACAGATAAATGGTATTAGAATTAATAGGGCAAACTAAAGCTAACTTCACTAGACGATTGTATTTTATTCTTGATATTACTAGACTAGGACGATGACCCGCTTGTTCTCTTGCAGATTGAGGATAAAAGCTAATCAAAATAATATTTCCTCTCTGGGGAATATATAAATTTTAACTACCATATTTCACAACCTAGAGGTTCTCGAAAGTCAATTTCACCATGTAATGTTTCTGGTGTAATACCATCTTAAATTTCATTTAATGGACGTTCATTTTCTATTCTTTTTGGGGTACTACTAGCAATCATTTGTATTGCGAAGTTTTCAATTTTTTCTTCTGTTAACTCAGATAGTTCCTATGATTTTTCATGGAGAGATTATGATATTTCCAAGGATAGTTTTTTATTAGGTATTTTTATTATTTTTTGTAGCTTTGACTCAGGTATAATAATACCATATAACCAATCTGCTGAGGTAGAATATTAACATATAAGCAAATAGAAAATTTTTACGCGGTGTTTTATGTCGGAAAATAATGAGGGTAGTTCATTAGATGATTTAGACTTTAATCCGGGTCTAATCAGAGGTGTAAAGAAAGATAGTTCGGAAGCTGATAATTATTCTGGTAATTATGAGCAGGTAGAAACTGAGGAGGAATCTGAGGAAGTTAATGAAGTTTTGCAGGTTGAAACTGAAAGAAAAAATTATCGGGAATTATCTCAAGAGATTAGTTTGCTTAGAGAAAAGTTAGAGCAGTTTTCTCAAGACGTGGAAAGTAATTACTCTCACCTTCAGAAAGAAGTTTCTCGGTTGTCTTATTTTATGTTGGAGTTACAGGATGAAAAGTTGAATGGAGATGTTGATTTAGGGTCGTTATTTGGTCGAGTTAATTCATTAGAAAATTCATGGGTAAGTTTACCTGGGCAAATAGAGGAAAGGATTAATAGTACCTTTGATTCACAACAGGAAGTTAATGAAAAGTTTCAACAATTTGTAGCAGATACAAAACAGGAAATTGAAGAAATTGTTCGGATGGTAGTGGATGTTGAATCTCAACAAATAGATGCTCATAAATTATCTCAAGATATTAGTTTACTCAGGGAAAAGTTGGAGGAATTTTCTAATGTGGAAAGTAATTCTTCACAGCTTCAGGAACAAATGGCTGAATTATCATCTAATATATTGGAGTTGCAGGAAGAAAGGTCGAATATAGGTGTTGGTTTAGAGCCGTTATTTCGTCGAGTTAAGTTATTAGAAAATTCATTAGAAAGTTTACCTGGACAAATAGAGGAAAGAGTTAATAGTACTTTTGGTTCACAACAGCAAGTTAATGAAAAATTTCCCCAGTTTGTAGAAAGTCAAGAATTATCTCAAGAGATTAGTTTGCTCAGAGAAAAGTTAGAGCAGTTTTCTCAAGATGTGGAAAGTAATTACTCTGAGCTTCAGAAAAAAGTTTCTCGTATGTCTGATTTTATGTTGGAGTTAGAGAAGAAAAGGTTGAAAGGGGATGTTAATTTAAAGACGTTGTTTGGTCGAGTTAAGTCATTAGAAAATTCATTAGAAAGTTTACCTGGGAAAATAGAGGAAAGAATTAATATTACCCTTGATGCACAAAAGGAAATTGATGAAGAGATTTCCCATAACTTCAATCTTTCTCAACAATGGCAGGATTTTTTTGATATATCAATAGTTTATTTTTTTATAGCTATGGGGCTTTCATTTATTAATATCAATGCCAATATTTTTTTGACTCTTCTATGCTTAATTTTAGCATTACCATTTTTATTGGAAAACTTGGTTGTATTTTTGTGGAGCTATGCTTCTATATTTTTGATGTTTGGTCACCTATTATTCTATTATCGTCCCAGTTTAGTGGCTATAGATCTTGACCATTTCTTATTTAGACATCCTTTTATAGATTATAAAAATCCTTTTATATCTATACTTTGGTTTGTGTTTTACATATTGGCGTTTCCTATATTTATAACAGGACTTATATGGCTTGAAAAGTCATTTCCTAATTGCTTAGAAAATATGCAAGGATGTTTAAATGCAAAACCAGAAGTGAGTTCTGTGATTGTATTGTTTATTCCATTTATCACACTTTCATGGTTTATAATTTACTTACTGCTATGTGGGTTAATTACACTTCTAGCTTTGCTTAAGGGATGGTTTATTGAGGAATAATGAGAAACAAGTAGATTTTCAAGATTACCTTAAGAGATTAGTTTCCCCCAGGAAAAGTTAGAAGGATTTTCCAAAGTAGAAAGTAATTATTAACAGTTTCAGGGAAAAGTTGCTGAGTTATCCTCTCATATATTGGATTTACAGAAGTGAGAGTTGAATATAGGTTTTTGTTTGGTTACGCTAGGGCTTTTCATGTTGCGGAGCAAAACCAAACCTGCGCTATTTTAATTCCTTATTAACAACCATAATCGCTTCTCAAAGAAAATACCAACTTCCCTATAAAAATCTTATATTTTCTAACTGATTAATATCCATAATTTGCTCTACTAAACTTTGCCAATTTATTTGAATTTTCATCCGATTTGCCATAGTCTTAAATTCCGGCAAAACTTTCTGTCGCACTTGTTCATCATTTAAAAAAATATCCCAATCATCTTTAATATCTTCACTGTACAATATCCTGTCTACAAACTCAGCTACCATCGCATAAGCTAACTGTTTAGGTTCAGATAATAACTTGTCTAAATCTGACTTACATAAATTAATTAGCAGTCGCAATTTTATATAACACTTTGTAGGTTGGTTTGAGGAACTAAATTCAACATAAATACCTTTGCACAACTAATCAATAAATTAACAAAAGTGAGTCAAATAATTTATGGTTTGTTCAAAAGTTCGTTTCTTTAAGCGCCGTACCTAATTGTTATGCAAAAAGTTATATGTAGCTCCACATTAAGATTAGGAAAAATCTCTATTACTTTTTCGATAAAATTATATTGCTCTTACTAAAAAATGTGCTGCTAGAGAAGTTTTTGTTGGGTTATTCTAAGGCTTAATCTAACCTACAGCTAGAAATCAATTTAGGTACGAAACTCGAAATACATAGCTACCTATTAAGATTAGGAAATCTTTGTATTACCTTTGAAATAAAATTATATTGTCCTTATAAAAATGTACTGTTAGAGAAGTTTTTGTTGGGTTGTGCTGGGGCTTAATCCAACCTACGGTATTTTAATTCCCTATAAAAATCTCATATTTTCTAACCGATTAATATCCATAATTTGCTCAACTAAATTTTGCCAATCTCTTTGAATTTTCATCCGATTTGCCATAGTCTTAAATTCCGGCCAAACTTTCTGTCGTATTTGTTCATCATCTAAAAAACTCTCCCAATCATCTTTAATATCCTCAGCGTACAATATCCGATCTACAAATTCAGCTACCATCGCATAAGCTAACTGTTTAGGTTCAGATAATAACTTGTCTAAATATGACTTACATAAATTAATTAGCAGTCGCAATTTTATATAACACTTTGTAGGTTGGTTTGAGGAACTAAATTCAACATAAATACCTTTGCACAACTAATCAATAAATTAACAAAAGTGAGTCAAATAATTTATGGTTTGTTCAAAAGTTTTTTTCTTGAATTACCCTATCTAATTGTTATGCAAAGAGTTACAGCATATTTCAAGTATATGAAGTACAAATATTAAAAATTAAACCTTTATAGTGCGGGAATATTGCCCGATATGGGTGTACTTCAGCAAAGTAGAATACGCTGTCTATATAGCTCCACATTAAGATTAGGAAAAATATCTATTACTTTTTCAATCAAATTATATTGCCCTTACTAAAAAATGTGCTGCTAGAGAAGTTTTTGTTGGGTTGCACTAAAGCTTAACCCAACCTACAGCTAGAAATGAATTTAGGTGCGAAACTCAACATACATAGCTACCTATTAAGATTATAAAATCTCTGTATTACCTTGGAAATAAAATTATATTTTCCTTAGTAAAAAATGTACTATTAGAGAAGTTTTTGTTGGGTTAAGCGCCAGCGCAACCCAACCTACGGTATTTTAATTCCCTATAAAAATCTCATATTTTCTAACTGATTAATATCCATAATTTGCTTAACTAAACTTTGCCAATTTCTTTGAATCTCAATCCGATTTGCCATAGTCTTAAATTCCGGCCAAACTTTCTGTCGCACTTGTTCATCATTTAAAAAGATATCCCAATCATCTTTAATATCCTCAGCGTACAATATCCTGTCTACAAACTCAGCTACCATTGCATAAGCTAACTGTTTAGGTTCAGATAATAACTTGTCTAAATCTGACTTACATAAATTAATTACCAGTTGATGATTTTTCTGAATTTTTATCAACACTTTTTCCGATTTTTCAGCATTATTGCTAGAAACTTCCTGCTCCATTTTCAGAAGTAAAAGTTGTGACTTGAATTTTTTTTCGTCGGGTACATCATCCGAGTTTAAAAGACCAGGTAAATGTTTTTCCCACCAATTTTTTATTTGCTCTATTGTCGGAGACATAGCCCGCATTTTATTAATATCAAGTTGCTGAGGAGTAAACATTTCTTCTAACAACAACATCACTATGTCGGGAGTTAAATTCAGAGGACTTTTATCGGGGGTAAGTCTATTAATATGTTGTCTGACTTGACGCTGAATAATACCTGCATAAGATACGTTAAAGGCAGAAATAGTTTTAAACCCTAATTTGAGATTAATTAAATCCCCTGGAATATGGTCTGCCATCCATTTTAGAAAGTCAATTTCTCGCACATCAGTTAATCCTCCTAGTTGTACTTCATCAGTTAATAACCAAGCTATTTCTGATTTAACCGTATCCAAAGAATCTTGAATTTTTCCATCTAGAAATAAGAATTGTTTGGATAAATCTGTTCTGACAATATGTAGATAACGACTGTAAGCTTCAGTATATGAACCCCGTATGTTTCTATATTTTTTGATTTGCTCTACAGACTTAGGAATAGATGGCAGTTTGTTGCAATTTTCTATAACTTCATTGACTTCTTTTTGGAAAGTTTCATCTGTTTTATTACTTGCCAACTCAATTTTTTCCAAATATGGCTGTAAAGTATTAGTTAATTTATCCCAAAATTGCTTAAACGACTTCTGAAAAAGTCTTTTATCTCCAGCATATTGTTGTAGAACAGAACTGGCTTTTTCTAACTCAGCTTGCAAATTTTTACTTAACTGAATCAACTTATTTTCAAAAGTTAGGGCATATTTATGGTCTAACTCAGTAATATTTTCAGTCAAATACTGCAAGATTTTTTCTAACACATTGGCCGTTTCTTGTTTATTAGCACAGTCAGCAATAATGCAGTTAGCAAACTCCATCCTCAGTTAACAGCGTTCGTTTTAGCCCCGATGGCAAATTATTGGCAACTGCTGGAGCAGATGGCACCGCACGCTTGTGGGATTTGAAAAATCGTCAGCAGGTGGAGAAATTCCAAGTACCTAAAGGAGC
>NZ_JAAHHG010000037.1:0-8934 GCF_010692555.1 Okeania sp. SIO3B5
GCTCTTTATGCTCAAAAAGTTAGGATTTTGGGCGCATAGTTCGGCAAAAAAAATACTCCCCTACTCCCCTACTCCCTTACTCCCCCACTCCCCTACTCCTTAAAAAAGACTTTTTCAGCAAACCCTATTTAAGTTTAGTTAGCGGTAAAAAAACCTATCCTCTCATTTCAATAGCAAATCTTTAGTTAGTAATTAGTTAGTAATATTATCTCAATTGAATTAGTGATGAAAAAATCTATCCTCTCGCTTCAACAGGAAATATTTCTATTTTCCCCACTCCCTGCTCCCCTACTCCCCCACTCCCCTACTCCCTGCTCCCTTATTTATCAGTATTCAAATATTATTTAAGAGGCGATCGCTCCTATAGAAAAAAGTAAGCGATCGCTATTCTCACTCATCCCTAATTACAGAAAAAATTAGGGGTAAAATTAATCCACTCTTTCTAATTGCCAGAGAAGTTAAACTAAGCAATTCCATCACTAGAATTACTCGTCTCCAAAACCGGACGTGAGACTTTCACCTCATCCGGCTCCTCAGTGATTTGGCCCTAATCAAAATGAGCACCTCTACCACTATTCTTAGCAGTTTTCAGATCGTAGCAATCTCTATGCAATAGTAAATGGCATCCAAAACTTTCCCCTTCTTAAGTTGAATGAAAGTCTTTTTGCCTGCTCCAATAAAACCAGTCCTTGTTAACATTCTCCTGTATAACAATAGGAACTTCTGTATGTTTCAACAGCTTGACTCGACTGCCATCCTCATAACTACACGAAAATTCCTTTTTGTTTTCCCCAGAATGCCAATACTTTTGAGAAATCCAATCATTATTTTTATTGGAATGTCTTCTTCTTGCCCAACGCCAGAGCTTTTGGAATATTAAATGATCCAAATCCCTAAAGGTTTTCTTACTCACCACCGCCGAATAATAGTTAACCCAATCCCGAATAATAGGATTAAGCCTTCTAATTAAAACAACCTGTGGTGCAGACTTATGTCCATCTATAACCTCAGCAATTTGACGATAATGACTCTTCATGCTCTGGTTACTTGGTTTAACCTCAGTTTTAAAACCAAGCTTACTTTGATTTTTGCCCACCTCAAATTGTCTGATGTTGAACCCCAAGAAATCAAACCCTGGTTTTTCTCCACCATACCCATATAAAGTATGAACCACTCTTGTTTCACTTGGTTTTAACTCCAGCCCCATTTCAGACAACCACTCTCCAACCTTTACTAGGCATTTTTGAACCACATCTATATCTTTATGAGCGATCGCCAAACTACTACCATAGCGAACCAAACCCAAGTATTCATTCCTATCAACCCTTGATACCTCATACCCGCTTTCCACAGATTGAAAATCAAAAATTTCAGCATACTCCTTGATTTGCTCCTCCATACCATGAAGAGCCACATTTGCCAGAAATGAAGAAATAACTCCACCCCTTGCCATCTGCTCCTCCGTTGGAAACAACTCTTCCCCATCCATCACACCTGCCTTCAACCAAGCTTTGATTTTTCGACGCAATGTAGGATAAGTACCGAGCCTTTCCAGTAATAGTTGGTAGTTAATACCCTCAGAAGACTTAACAATGTCAGCCTCAAGCACATACTTAGGCTCCAGCTTGACAAAACCAAAAATTGCTTCTACGGCATCTTGAGGCGATCGCCCCGGCCTAAACCCATAACAACTAGATTCAAAAATACCCTCCCATTCTGGCTCCAGAGCCATCTTGGCAAGTATTTGTAGAGCGTAGTCCTCCATAGTGCCTCTCCTAGACTTAACCTTGCCAGTTATGTCCAAAGTTTTAGCCAAAGCAAACAGCTTTTCCGAAGACAAAATTTTCTCACTCTGGTTATCTTGAATTACCCCACGCACTGCCAATAACTTAGCGTACCAGGACTTCAGCAAAGTTTTTTGGGGCTTACGAAATGCAACATAATCACGACTCTCAGAGGCTCTGTAGATTCTGTCCTGTAACTTAAAGACGTGACGCTCAACCTTTAACCAGTTAATATCGCGCCATTCCTGCCATTCCGCCGTAGTCTTCAAACTCGTATTGGACATTTCTATTACCTAATCAAACTCTACATTCCAAATCACTGTGTGTCCGTCAGCCTATCCCATTACATTAAATAAGGGCCTTTGCTTCTGACACAATCCTTCCCAATCAAACATCCGGTTAGCACCTACTTGATTCAGTTATTAGTTATCAGTTATCAGTTATCAGTTATCAATACCTATAGCTGAAGGCAGTATGACATTATCGAGTCTCTTAAATATAGTCACAGCAAGAATTTAACTTCTGACTTCTGCTATAGTAGGGCTATTAGCTTCAAAACCTAAATAAGGGTGAGCATAGCTGAAAGCTGATTGCTGAGTGCTGAATGCTAAATAATTCAAGAGTTTTTCATGGGTTACTTCGTTCCAAACGACCTTATTTATATACCTTTAGGATGATGCTTTACGCCGGGTTTACGGGAAGTGCATATTAGTCGAACCAAATCTCGCTAACTCCCTATCCTGTGCCTTTTGGCTCCAGTGTTACAGCTTTTTTCACTGGTTGAAAATTACGACGCTTCAATTACATCTTCGCTTTTAGCTATCCAATGGGTATTGTGCTCGATGGAAACTCACTTAAGCTCAGAGCTTTACCACCTTTTTACCCCGCTTTACGGATTGATGGCTAGTCGCTTGCCGTAGGGGTAATGCTGTCAACCCTGCACCTGGGCGGAAGGAATCTCACCTTCAAGGTCATTTAGTTATAAGGCTAATAGCCTTACTCTACTCACGTCTTATAGCATTTGAAGCAAAGAGCGCGGACAGCTCAAGAATCTAAAACTTAGGCCAGTTCAATTATTAATTATTAATTATTAATTATTAATTATTGCCTCTCCTTCAAAAGAAGAGGATTGACTCAAAGGAAAAATTTTTTCTTTTTTCCCCTTAAAAGGGGAGGCGCATACCCACAATTTCTCGGTAAGATTTTTCCTTCTGCCTTCTGCCTTCTGCCTTCTGCCTTCTGCCTTCTGCCTTCTGCTATAACCTGATGGCCTTGACTTTTAGCAGAAACGAATCGCACTTTGGTTTCCTTCACGACGTACTCTAGATACAACCCAGTTCCGCCAGACCCAATGATCACCACGGCTGGTAACAGCACTGGCATTGATGTCCATTAAATCTGCTAACTCTGAGCTGGTGATTAGATAGCCTTTATTGGCCACTTCATCAGCTATGTGTAAAGTTTCAATTAAGTTGCGCAGTTGCCCAACTCTCTGCTCCCTGGGCATATTTTCGAGTAATTCGTTAGTTGTGTCATTCATAGTAATTTTCAGAATTTATGTGGTCAGATACTACGGCTTACGATTTTATCGTTTTGTTACCAATCTTGCTTAATTAGTTTTGAATATTCTAGGCTAACTCTGGTTGAGAATTGCCGTTAGAGGTGAAAGATTGTTTTCTCCTCACAACTTTTTTTCAGCTTAAGACTGGTTTTAATATAGTATAAAGTTACGCTTATAAATAAGAGATGATTGTTTCTTTAAATTACAAATATCATCTGAAAGCTGAATTTTTTTATTTTCCTATATCCCGCAGAACTTTCTTTCGCTTTAAACAAGTCCACATTTTGAATATTTTTTCCTTTGTAGATATTCTTTATCAGTATCAATACTAAAACTACTATTTTGGCCTAATATTTGACAGCTTAAACTTTTTTAATAGTTAAATGAATATTTAGAAGAGTGAGGGGTATTTTATGACTACTTTCTATTAAAAATATCCCTTTCATTGACATACTCCCAGCATCAAATCAAAGATTATAATGCGGGATTCTCATCATTGATGATTCTACGTTCATCAAGACAACTTAGAGGTCGCAATATTGCTATCACGCTCTCCAGAGGTCGGACTCTCCCGTAGCGTTTGGGCTTTTGACCCCAGTTTCCGAGTGCCCCTCGGTACTGTTTACTATCGCTCCTAATATTTCTAATCCCTTTGCCAAAATGTTCTTTGCAGCGTTGTGGTCTCTATCAGCAATATACCCACAATGGGGACATTTATGAGTCCTCACTGATAATGATTTCTTAACTATTTGACCACAATTTGAACAATTTTGAGATGTGAAATGTGGAGGTACTGAAACACAAACAATTCCATGTAATTTAGCGTAATAATTAAGCCATTCTGTGAACTGATACCACGAAGCATCAGATATAGACTTAGCTAAATTATGGTTTTTAACTAAGTTAGCAATCTTTAAATCTGCCTTCGGCGCGCCGCTCCGCGTCTACATAGACTACCAAATCGTGAGATTGGATTAACGCCATTGCAGTCTTTACTGCATAGTCTTTACGCTGTCTACTGATTTTCAGATGTTGTTTACCTAATTGTTTTCTGGCTTTGTGATAATTATTTGACTGAGGTTTACCTAGTTGATGGCGACGTGATAATCGACGCTGTAGTTTATTAAGTCGTTTTTCTGACTTTCTCAGATATTTAGGATTTTCAACAGCATTTCCATTACTGTCAGTATAGAAAGCGTTTAAACCTAAATCAATTCCTACTGTATTACCCTCAAAGTTATGAGTTTCTTTTCTCTCTACATTGACCAAGAATTGGCAATAATAACCATCAGCCTTTCTCACAACTCTAACACGACTTATTTGTTGTTGAGAATACCAGACTAAATCCCTGGTTGTCCATAGTTCAAATACACCAGCTTTAAAACCATCTATAAACTCAATTTTCTTTCTGTCAGTCGATAGTTTATAACCGGTATTTTTGTACTCTACAGAACGGGTTAATTTTTTGAATTTTGGATAACCCTTCTTTCCTGGTTTGTTCAGTCTACAATTACGATAAAATCGTTGTATTGATTGCCATGTTCTATCGGCTGACGCTTGTCTGGCTTGAGAGTTGAGTTTCTTTGCCCAAGGAAAATTTTTATCCTTTGCTAGTACAGCACAAAGTTTTTGTAAGTCGTTACGCTTGACATTTTTATTATCCATCCAATAGCGCAAACAACTGTTTCTGATGAACTGACCAGTGAGAATCATTTCATCTAGAACTTTGTACTGATTTTGACTGCCTTTTAATTTGGCTTCAATTACTAGCACTCGTTGTGATTAACTCCTTGTAAAATAAGATTATTATAACTAAGTTTACCTAAAATATCTATTGGATAAACTGTTAAGATTTGTAGATAATTATGGCATCCTTGGCGGAGCATGACCAACGAAAATCACAATTATCGTTGCCACCATTCATCTCCCGGTAAATCAAAGATTATACCGGGAGCCTTCTGTATTTTAGGTAATATTATCTTTGCGTTTGCTATTTTTTTTTGATTGACTAAAAAATCATGTACATAGGCGAACTACACCTAATGGTTTTACTATATCAAAATTTTTTCTGGTGCGCAACCTTAATTTAATCCGCCACGCCATTTTGCTTGAGTGCTTAACACAATGAAAAACAAAGTAAAAAGTAATTTGAACTATTATTACTATTGCAGCAGCTTTGATGATTGAAAGAACATACAGACTTTGGCTTAAAAAAACTATGCTGAGGTGATACTAAATCTGGTTCATTACAAGAGTGAGACAGAAGGCAGGAGGCAAAAAGTTGAGGACGGCTTGGGAAAAACTAGCTTTTTATCAGTGGATTTGGTATGAATGACTTTAACAATGGCTGTCTATAAATTTTTAAGAATTAATAAAAAATTAAGTCTGCGAAAATAACTAAAAGTTAAGTTATTGTAGGAAAATACTGGCAATTTTTGGTGACAATAATTTATAGCAGTTTGTGTACTTGAAAACTAGACAAGATAAAGAAAAAAAATTTGACTGCCTATGGGCGATCTAGTAATTGCTATATATGTTTTGCGGAAAAAGTGGGGAAACTCCGGTGCAATTCCGGGGCTGTGCGGCAACTGTAAATCGACAAAAATAGTTAATAGAAAAAATCAATAACTACTTACTAATCAATCGATCAGCCAGAACACCTACTTGTCACTTGTAAACCCTAACTTCCTGCCTGACACGGGAAAGAATAATAAATGAAATATTCAACTCAAAACTCCGAAATCAAAACACAAAATACTCTAACTTCAACAGAAGAAATAAGTAGTATCTCTACAAGTTATAAATTGCCTCCATTACCACTACAAAGACCTTTATTATTGATAGGTCATGGTACACGAGATGCTGATGGAAAAGAAACTTTTTTAGACTTTGTTGCAGCATATCAAAATTTAGATAAATCTCGACCTGTAATACCTTGCTTTCTAGAATTAACAGGTCCAACTATTCAAGAAGGAGTAGATAAATGTGTAGAACAAGGTTACACAGAATTATCTGCTTTACCAATTTTATTATTTGCAGCTCGCCACAATAAATTTGATATTACCAATGAATTAGACCGAGCAAGACAACGACATCCTCAAATCAAATTCCATTATGGGCGACATTTTGGTATTACTCCCAAGATTTTAGAATTGTGGCGATCGCGACTTACAGAATTAGAAGAAACTAATTTTAATCCCTCCGAAACAGTCTTATTATTTGTAGGGCGAGGTTCGAGCGACCCCGATGCTAATGGAGACGTTTATAAACTAGCTCGAATGTTATGGGAAGGCAGTGGCTATCTAACAGTTGAAACTTGTTTTATTGGCATTACTCACCCTCGTTTAGAAGAAGGTTTTCGGCGAGCTAGATTATATCAACCGAAGCGTATTATTGTTTTGCCCTACTTTTTATTTACCGGAGTTTTAGTAAAGAAAATATTTGATATTACAGCCCAACAACAAGAAGAATATCCAGATATTTCTATGACTTGTCTACCAGAAATGGGAGCGCATCCAACATTATTAGAATTATTGCGAGAAAGAGAAATAGAGACACAGTTAGGAGAAGTACAAATGAACTGTGAAATGTGTAAGTTTCGGTTAGCTGCTGTTAGTAATGAGGAACATTTTCACAGTCATCACGACCATTCTCACTCCCATCATTATCATAGTCACGACCATAGTCATTCTGTGGTTGATCCCTATGCTCAACCAGAAGAATATCATCAACGTATTTGGCAAGTTCCTTAGATATTATTTATTCGGAATAGGGAACAAAGAGAAGTGGAAAAAAACAACTATAGTGGTTATCCAAATAGACTTAAAATAATATCATGTCCAGATAATTAACTATTAAAAAAGTTTTTGTTTGTAGTTGGGCTTTAGCCCTAATATCAAGTAACATTAATTAATCACAATGTAGGGACGTTGCATGCAACGTCCCTACCAGATTTGGTCATTTCAGTTATCAGTTATCAGTTGTAAAGATTGTTTATTACAGTTATTTGATGAGACATGATATAACACTATTTTTTCGCACTTGGTATAATTAGGATTAAGTATCTTAAAATCGAATCTCAAACCAGATCAGTCTAAACTCCTACTGTAAGCATTTCCTGTGGAATGCTGCGCAAACAGCTATTAACTCTCAGTTCTCATGAGGGGGTTTTAATTAGGGCTTGCTGATTAAATCTAAAAGTATTTACTAAATAAAGTTTCAGCCTTATTAAGTTTAAAAAAAGTACCATATTTTCGGCTAATAAGGCTCAAAAAGTTAGTATTTGTGGATACAGTTGGGCAGAAAAATTAAGGGATAATTCTTACTCCTGCCTCCTGTCTCCTGTCTCCTCCCCCCACTAAAAGACTTTTTCAGCAAACCCTAATTAATATAGACTGTTTCAGCCAGCTTTTACAGTAAGTATAAATTCTGACTCAATTAGTAAATCTTTTATCTAAAACTGAAAGTAATAGCTGATAGCTGAAGTGCTGACAGCTGAATGCTTACCTCCTACTTTTAAAATTTCCTTTGCCACAAAAAAGATGATTCAAGAATTAGAAGATTTAAAAAATAGTATATTAGAGCAACGCTACGAAGATGCTCTAACTTTAATATATGAATTAGATGGAATGAGTCGGCAAACAAAAATCAATGCTATTGAATCTTTTGTAATTAGGATGTTAATACATCTCATTAAAAATCAACTAGAGCAGAGATTAACAAATTCTTGGGCAGCTTCTATTCGTGGTTCATTAATTGAAATAAAAAAAATCAATCTTCAAGAAAATAAAAAATCCTATTATATAAAACAAGACCAGTGGCAAGAAATATTAGAAGAAGCCATAGAAGTTGCAATTCGTGATGCTAGTATAGAAGTCTTAGATGGTGCTTATACATCTTTTCAACTGCTCAACATGGTTGATAGAAATAAAATAATGACTATCGCTGAAAATCTACTAGGATTAATTTATAATTACTCTAAAAAAGAATTGCCAAAAATTGTTGATGATTTTTTAATTGAATTACCTGGTGGGGAAGAATGGAGGCAGGGATAACAAAGCTGTTTCATTCTCAATAGACACGGGGACGCGGAGACACGGAGACACGGGGACACGGGGATGGAGGCTTTAAATATTATGATTAAAAGTAAACTTTTCACCCACAGAAGTAGAACTACCCATAACTTTCTCCATATCAGGTTTTAAGATCAACGCCAAAATTTAGAATGAAACAGCCCTGGAAATAATAGAAGTAAATATTACAGAAGTAACAGTAATGATTCAGGAATTAGAAGATTTAAAAAATAGTATATTAGAGCAACGCTACGAAGATGCTCTAAATTTAATATATGAATTAGATGGAATGAGTCGGCAAACAAAAATCAATGCTATTGAATCTTTTGTAATTAGGATGTTAATACATCTCATTAAAAATCAACTGGAACAAAGATTAACAAATTCTTGGGCAGCTTCTATTCGTGGTTCATTAATTGAAATAAAAAAAATCAATCTTCAAGAAAATAAAAAATCCTATTATATAAAACAAGACCAGTGGCAAGAAATATTAGAAGAAGCCATAGAAGTTGCAATT